>CACZBS010000002.1 GCA_902779455.1 uncultured Prevotellaceae bacterium | reverse complement strand
ACATTTCTGTTGTGCAAGAAATATGTACAATAAAATGAATTTTGTCGCTTTGCAAGCAAAATCCCACTAAACCCTATAGGTTGCGGATTTGAGGATACTTGTAAAAAGTGGATGCAAAGTTACAAATAAAAGAACTTTGAAGTGGCCCTGCGAGCGTTAAATATTTGTAAATAATGGCTCGCGGCGATACGCCCTACGTTTTATTTGCGTATTTTTGTGCTCGGAAATCAATCTTTAACCTGTCTTAAATTATAACTACTGAAAACATGATTATCGGTATTCCCAAAGAGATTATGCACGACGAAGCTCGTGTAGCTTGTACGCCCGAGACCGTGGGCAAGTTTGTTAACGATGGCTTTGAGGTGCTCGTAGAGCAGCATGCAGGCGACGGAGCCCTCTATCACGACGAGGACTACGTCAAGGCCGGTGCCAAGATGATTGCCGATGCGCAAGAAATCTACGACCGCGCCGAGATGATCCTGAAGGTGAAGGAGCCTCTGATGAACGAGGAGAAAGGCAAACATGAGGTCGACATGATGCATAAGGGCCAGTTGCTCATCACGTTCATTCACCCCGCCTCGCCTGTCAATCATGAGATGGTGAAGCGTCTGACGGCTAAGGGCGTGACGGCTATCACGCTCGACGGCATTCCCCGCATCTCGCGTGCTCAGAACATGGACGCCCTGACGTCGATGTCGACCTGTGCCGGCTACAAGGGCATCCTCATGGCTGCCAACATGATGACCACGTTCGTTCCCCAGATGTTCACAGCCGTAGGCCAGATCAAGCCTGCCAAGGTGATGGTCATCGGCGTGGGCGTGGCAGGCCTTCAGGCCCTGGCTACGGCCAAGCGCTTAGGAGCAATCACCTACGCTGCCGACATCCGGCCTATGGCTGTCGAGAACGCAGGCTCGCTGGGCGCCAAGACCGTCGACACCACTGTGCCGCCAGAACTGGCCATCGCTGAGGGTGGCTATGCCAAGCGTCTGCCCGCAGACGTGCTGATTCGTGAGCAGGAAGCCCTGAAGTCCACGATCCAGGAGATGGACATCGTGTTCTGCTCGGCCCTGATTCCTGGCAAGGTGGCCCCCATCATTATTACAGAGGAGATGGTGAAGGGCATGAAGAAGGGTGCCGTCATCGTTGACATCTCCATTGACCAAGGCGGCAACTGCGAGCTTACGCCGAAGGGTGGCATCGAGAAGAAGTATGGCGTCACGCTGATGGGCGTGAAGAATATCCCTGGTCTGCTGCCTACCAGCTCGACATGGATGTTCTCCAACAATATGTACAATCTCGTGAAGTATCTCGTCAAGGACGGCGCCGTCGTGCTTGACCGCGAAGATGAGATCATCCAGAAGTCGCTCGTCTGCATCGATGGTGAACTCGTTCATCAGGGTGCCCGCGAGGCTATGGGGCTTTAGTCTTTCGGATTGTTGCTTTATGCTTTAGACATAAGACATCAGAACAGAATCACCCAAAGCGTTTTTTATGATTAACCCTATAGTGCTAATCATAGTATTCGTCGTCTGCACAGTGCTGGGCTATTTCATTATCAGAAATGTGCCCAGCCTGTTGCACACCCCGTTGATGTCGGGCATGAATGCCCTTTCGGGGGTGACGATCGTTGGAGCCATCGCGGCCACGGGCATCGCCTATTTGGCGGGTTCGGGCTTCTTGGCTCAGTTGGCTGGCGGCTTGGCAATTGTCCTGGCCGCCATCAATGTGTTTGGCGGTTTCGGCGTGACCCACCGCATGCTCAGGATGTTCAATAAGAAGAAAGGGTAGGGGCAGGACTATGGCAACATTCCAGATCATTCTTAATGCTCTGCTGGCTGTCTGTGTGATGGTAGGCATATCGATGATGAGTCGGGTGCATACCGCTGTGCGCGGCAACAAGCTCTCTGCTCTGGCCATGCTCATTGGCGTCGTGGCCACGCTCTACTTTTCAGGCGTGGTGACAGTCGTCACGGTGTGGGTGGCATTGCTCATCGGAGCACTTGTCGGTAGCCAGATGGCCCGTCGGGTGCAGATGATCCAGATGCCCCAGACGGTGGCGCTCTTCAATGGCCTTGGCGGTGGCGCATCGGCCCTCGTGGGCTGTCTGTCAGCGTTGGGCATCGGCTTCAGTCCGTCGCAGTTGGCTCAGATTGAGGCGGGAGGCTATTGGCCGTTCGTCCATTTCACGGGTCTGCTGGCTGTGGCTGTTGGCATGATCACGCTTGTGGGCAGCCTGGTGGCTGCTGGCAAGCTCCATCGGCTGCTGCCCCAAAAGCCTTTGGTGTGGCCCATGCACTCCTTGGTCAGTCTGCTGTTCCTCCTGCTTACCGTCGCTTTTGTGCTTGTAGGCATTTGGGCGCCCGTCCAGGTGATGAGCCTCTGCGTCTTGGGCGCCCTGGTGTCGGCCGCTTTCTTCGGCCTCTACTTCAGTGTCCGCGTTGGCGGAGCCGACATGCCCATCACGATTTCGCTGCTCAACTCGCTCTCAGGTGTGGCGGGCGCTATTGCCGGCATGGCTATCAGCGATGTCTTCCTTGTGGCGGTTGGTGGCATCGTAGGTGCTTCAGGCTTGTTGCTGACGCAAATCATGTGCCGAGCCATGAACCGCTCGCTGATGAGTATTCTGCTTGGCGGTAAAACGGTAAGTAACAAGAAGGTAAGCGCAGGCGGCTACACAACTGCTTCAGTACAGAATCAACAAACGGAAAATGAAGTTTTAGTCAAACGAGTTATGGACTTAGAAAAGAAAATACAAGAACTTGAGGCCTTGGTGAAGAACCTTGAGGGCCGCGTCCAGGTGCTGAGCCAGCAGGTGGAAGTGGCTGAGAACAAGTCGGGCGAGGCCCCGACTCAGGCCGCTACCAATGAGGCAGCGCCGACGGCCGCCTCCGTCTTGGCCAAGGCCAAGGACGTCATCATCGTGCCAGGCTACGGCATGGCCCTCGCCCAGGCGCAGCATCAGGTGCGCCAGCTGGCCGACTTGCTGGAGAGCCGTGGCGCCCGCGTGCGTTTTGCCATCCATCCTGTGGCTGGTCGCATGCCTGGCCACATGAACGTGCTGCTGGCCGAGGCCGACGTCGATTATGAGAAACTCTATGAGATGGAGGCCATCAACGACGACTTCGCCAAGACAGACGCCGTGGTCGTTATTGGTGCCAACGACGTGCTCAACCCTGCCGCCCGCAATGCTGTAGGCACGCCTATCTACGGCATGCCAGTGCTTAACGTCGACCAGGCACCTGAGGTCATTGTCTGCAACTACGACCTGAAGCCTGGCTACGCAGGCGTCGAGAATCCTATCTACAGCCGTGAGCGTGGCGTCTACCTCGAGCTTGGTGATGCCAAGGAGACGCTTATGCGTCTGATGAACGGCATCAAGGGATAAGCAAGACGGTGGGGCACCACAAACAAAGCGGTGCTTTGAGGTCATCAAAGCGGTACTTTAAGCAAAGCAAAGCGGCACTTCTCCAATCGAGAAGTGCCGCTTTTTCTATTTGTTTATTCTTTATGAGAAAGCAACGGTGAGTCCTGCCATGACGATGCTGACCATCGACATGAGCTTGATGAGAATGTTGAGCGAGGGACCGCTGGTGTCTTTGAACGGGTCGCCGACGGTGTCGCCGACGATGGTAGCCTTGTGAGCGAAGGAGCCCTTGCCGCCGAAGTTGCCCTCCTCGACCATCTTCTTGGCATTGTCCCAGGCGCCGCCTGCGTTAGCCATGAATACGGCCAGAGTGAAGCCGCACGTCAGTCCGCCGACGAGCAGGCCGAGCACGCCAGCCACGCCGAGCACCAAGCCAACGACGATGGGGATGGCGATAGCCAGCAATGAGGGGAAGATCATCTCGTGCTGGGCAGCGCGGGTGGATATCTCCACGCATGAACCATAGTCGGGAGTGGCCTTGCCCTCAAGAATACCCTTAATCTCGCGGAACTGACGACGCACCTCCTCGACCATCTTCTGGGCAGCGCGGCCAACGGCCTCCATGGTCAGGCCGCAGAACAGGAAGGCAGCCATGCCGCCGATGAAGGCACCCACGAGCACGCGCGGATTCATCAGCGTCACCTGGAAGTAGTTCATGAAGTCAGGGATTGTGGCGTCAGCAGCCGTGATGACCTCGCCCTTCAGGTTGGTCAGGGTGCTGCCAGCACGCTCCATAGCGATCTTAACTTCTTCAATATATGAAGCCAGCAGGGCCAGAGCCGTCAGGGCTGCTGATCCGATGGCGAAGCCCTTGCCTGTAGCGGCCGTGGTGTTGCCCAGGGCGTCGAGGGCGTCCGTGCGATGGCGGACATCCTCGCCCAGCTCGCTCATCTCAGCGTTGCCGCCAGCGTTGTCAGCGATGGGGCCGTAAGCATCAGTAGCCAGGGTGATGCCCAGCGTGGAGAGCATGCCCACGGCAGCGATGCCAATGCCATAGAGACCATGCGAAAGAGCCTCGGCCGACATCTCCAGATTGAATCCGTTGGCGAAGAGATAGCTCAGCATAATGGCTACGCCGATGGTGACGACAGGTATGCAGGTTGAGATCATACCCGTGCCGATGCCCTTGATGATGACCGTTGCCGAGCCTGTCAGTCCGGCCTCGGAAATCTTCTGCGTGGGCTTATACGAATGAGACGTGTAGTATTCCGTAGCCTGTCCGATGATGACGCCAGCGGCCAGACCTGAGATGACTGAGAACGAGAGGCCCAGCCAGTTCTCGATGCCCAGAAGGTAGAGAATGGCGAAGGTGGCCACGGCGATGAGGCAGGCCGACACATTGGTGCCGACGGAGAGTGAGTGCAGCAGGTCCTTCATTGTGGCGCCCTCCTTGGTGCGCACAAGATAGATGCCGAAGATGCTCAGGAAGACGCCAACGGCGGCGATGAGCATAGGTGCGATGACAGCCCGCAACTGCATGTCGCCGTTGAGGGCGAAGGCTGTGGCACCAAGGGCTGCCGTCGAGAGGATAGAGCCGCAGTACGACTCGTAGAGGTCGGCGCCCATGCCAGCCACGTCGCCCACGTTGTCGCCCACGTTGTCAGCAATGGTGGCAGGGTTGCGCGGGTCGTCCTCAGGAATGTCGGCTTCCACCTTGCCGACGATGTCGGCACCAACGTCGGCAGCCTTCGTGTAGATGCCGCCGCCAACGCGGGCGAACAGAGCCTGCGTGGAGGCACCCATGCCGAAGGTCAGCATCGTCGTCGTGATCGTGATGAGAGCCATGCGGTCGCCATGATAGAACTGGCTCAGAATGAGGAACCACAGGGCAATGTCGAGCAGTCCGAGGCCGACCACCGTCAGGCCCATCACGGCACCCGAACGGAAGGCAATCTTCAGACCGCCGTCAAGACTCTGGCGTGCGGCGTTAGCCGTGCGGGCCGAAGCATAGGTGGCCGTCTTCATTCCGAAGAATCCGGCCAGTCCGCTGAAGAAACCGCCTGTCAGGAAGGCGAAGGGCACCCAAGGGTTCTGCCACTTCAGAACGTAAGCCATGAAGGCAAATACGACAGCCAGCACGACGAAGACAATCGTCACGACGCGGTACTGCTGTTTCAGATAGGCCATGGCGCCGCGACGCACGTGACCTGCGATTTCTCTCATGCGAGGTGTTCCTTCGTCAGCTTTCATCATCTGACTAAAGAAGTACCACGCCATGCACAATGCCACTATCGAGGCAATGGGCACCAGCCAGAAGGCAAAAGGAATGGTCATACTAGTTTACTTAAAAATGAATGTATAGGTAATTATTTCCGAGTGCAAAGGTAACAATTTATTATCATTAACGCAAGCTTTTTTCTTTTATTTCGTCTTTTTGTTGTATCTTTGCAAACAAAAATGTCATGATACTGCATATTTTCAACCCAGAGCACGATATAGCGCTGGCAGCAGACAAGGCCAACTTCACCGCACCGCATGCCGGACGACAGTTGCGGCGCGACCTCGGCTATCTGCCCGCACTATGGGCCGACGGCGATGACGAGGTGATGGTCGACAACATTGAGACGGCTGAAAACAACTTGTCGCAGCTGATGCGCAATATAGCCCGACTGTCAGGAAAGCCATTGGCAACACATGCGCGATGGACCATGAAGCCCTCGACGGAGACCCGTCGCGTCGACCCTTGGGGGTGGGACAAGGCGCTGTGTGCTCAGCTCATCCGTAAGAGGAAGAGTGTCGCTGACGTCCTGCCGTCTGATTCCCAGTTGGAGACCATACGCCGACTCTCGCATCGCTCGACGGCAGCCGAGGTGCTGCAGAAGCTTCGCGTGGACGGAACGGTCGGCGAGGCCTACTATTGTACGTCGTTTGAGGAAGTGAACACCTTGCTTCGGCATTATGGCCGACTGGTGCTGAAGGCCCCTTGGAGCAGTAGCGGTCGTGGGCTTCGCTTCATTGACAGCCGCACAACCATGCTGCCACAGTCGGACTCCACCCAGAGCGGTTGGATTCGCAACGTGCTGCGGCAACAGGGCAGCGTGATGGCTGAGCCATATTATAATAAGGTGAAAGATTTCGGGATGGAATTTGCGTGCGACGGGCGAGGCAACGTGGCCTATCTGGGGCTCTCGCTCTTCCATACCGTCAACGGGGCCTATACGGGCAATCTGCTGGCGACGGAGGAAAAGAAGCGCGACGAGCTGGGCAGCTATCTGCCGACCAGTCTGATCGACCAGGTACAGGCGTTGCTCTGCCGTCAGCTCAGCGAAGTCATCCGCGAGCAATACGAGGGCCCGCTGGGCGTCGACATGATGATTGTCAAGGGTGCTGACGGTGAAGGCTTTATGCTTCATCCCTGCGTCGAAATCAACTTCAGAAGGACAATGGGCCACGTCGCGCTGGCTCTTCATCCGCTGGTCAATCCTGAGGACGATGACGACGTGGTCCGCGTGATGCGCATCGAATATCAAGAAGGAAACTATAAACTAAAGATACAAAGACTATGAACAAACTAATCCGACTGGCACTCATGATGGCCGCCTTTCCGATGGGATTGAACGCCCAGTACCGCTCGCAGGTATGGTCGCCCGACAATGGCGACGGCACATACACGAACCCTGTGATTAACGCTGACTACAGCGACCCCGACGTCTGTGTGGGCGCGAGCGGCGAGGACTACTATCTGACGGCTTCCTCCTTCCAGTGTATTCCTGGACTGCCCATTCTTCATTCGAAGGATCTGGTCAATTGGGAGATCATCAATTATGCGCTCCGTGGACTTGAGCCGAAAGAGGTCTTCGACCGTCCTGCCCACGGCATGGGCGTCTGGGCGCCGAGCATTCGCTATCATGATGGCATGTACTACATCTATTGGGGCGACCCGGACTACGGCGTGATGATGACAAAGACGAAAGATCCCGCTGGCGTGTGGGACGAGCCCACGTGCGTCATTCCTGGCAAGGGACTCATCGACACGACTCCGCTTTGGGACGAGGACGGACGCTGCTATCTGGTGAATGGGTATGCCAATTCGCGTGCAAAGTTTGCTTCAGTACTGGTGGTGCGCGAGCTGTCGGCTGACGGCACGCGAGCCATCGGCCAACCAGTCATCGTCTTCGATGGTAACGGCACGGAGAACCGCACCTGCGAGGGGCCGAAGTTCTACAAGCGCGACGGCTGGTACTGGATCATGTGTCCGGCCGGAGGCGTGCCAACGGGATTCCAGCTGGCCATGCGGAGCCGCTCTCCCTATGGGCCCTACGAGCACAAGATTGTGCTGGCACAGGGCAAATCGAACGTCAACGGTCCTCATCAGGGCGGCTGGGTTCACACGAAGTATGGCGAAGACTGGTTCCTGCATTTCCAGGATAAAGAAGCTTACGGCCGCGTGGTGCACCTGCAGCCGGTCGACTGGTCGTCGGGATGGCCTGTAATGGGCAAGAAGGGTGAGCCCGTGTTGACCTACAAGAAGCCCCGCTCTTCGTCTGATGTGATCATGAATCCTGTTGAGAGCGATGAGTTCAGCGTGCCCTCACTCGGCAAACAGTGGCAATGGCATGCCAACTACAGCGAGACCTTCGGCATGCCGACGGCCTTTGGCACGATGCGCGTCTACACCCATCAGTCGGAGGAGGTCGATGAGACGCTTTGGAACGTGCCCAACATGTTGCTCCAAAAGACGCCCGCCGATAAGTTTAAGGCTACGGCCAAGATCCGCATGACGGCAAAGGCCGACGGACAGATGGGAGGACTCATCATGATGGGGCTCGACTATTCGGCATTGGTCGTGAAGCGCGTCGGCAACGAGTTCCAACTGCTACAGCTCACCTGCCACCAAGCTGATAAAGGCAAGAAGCACACCGCGACGCTCCTGGCGAGGTTGAAGCCGACGGCAGAAGATCCTATCGACTACAAGCCGGCCAAGCATGAAGACATCTATCTGAGGCTGGAGGTCGACAACAGCATGCTCCACTTTGCCTATAGCCAAAACGGCAAGAAGTTCACGCCCTGCGGTGAGCCCTTCAAGATGAAGGAAGGCAAGTGGATCGGCGCAAAGTTCGGATTCGTGGCTGTCGATGCCTCGCCGAAGAACGATCGCGGCTGGGTGGAGGCCGACTGGATCAGAGTGACGCCCTAATTGCAGAGGTTATAGTAAGGGCACGTCTGACAGCGGCTGCGGTCGTCTGTAGGCGCGAAAGCTACGTCAGGGTCGAACATGAGGTCGACGGTCTGGCGTAGTTTTTCGTTGAACACATCTTGATGCGTGGCGATGTCGACGACGGTGTCCTTCCCCAAAACGAGCGTCGGATCGTAGTCGTCCCCTCGGGCATGCTGGATGAAGAGCAAAGCTGGCGAGACGGGCATGGCTGGATGATCGTCGCGGACGATGGAGGCATAGAGGAACGTCTGCAGATAGTAATCGCTATGTTTCGCGAGACTGTCCTGGCTGAAGATGGCTTCAACATCGGCCAAGGGCGTGATGCGTCCACCGCCAGTCTTGTAGTCGATGACGCGGATTCGTGCACCAGAGGCGTCGTTCACCTGGTCGAGGCGGTCGATACGTCCGCCGATGGTAGTCGACAAGTGGGGCGTCGTCAGCTGAGTGACCACCTCGCCCTCAAGGTCAAGGATGGCGAACGGCGCGAGCTGGCTGTCAATCTGGAGCAACTGTCGCAGATAATGGATGATAACCTCGCGGTTAATGATCTGCAGTCCGTTGAGCTCCATGCGGAAGAGAACCTTCGGATCGCGTATCATGAAGAGTTCGGTGCGGAAGGCCTGGTCGACGGCCCGTTCGATGTCTACCTTTGTCCGCAGCAGTTCCTCAATGTCGCTCTTCAGGACGTGACCGCTTCGTTTCATGAACTTCTGGTAGATAATGCGCGCTGCTTCATGGAAGATGTTGCCGAAGATGCGGTTGTCGATTTCGTCCTCATCGTTGATGTCTGGTTCGCGGAGGTTCTTCACGTAGATATAGTAGAAGCGCAACGGGCATCGCTGATAGCTGTTGATGGCGGTAGGAGTGAGAAGAGGGTGATTCGAGTCGGGATTGGCTTCGATGTCGAATCGCTTCTTCAGCGTGTCCATCACCTCTGGTGTCTTTTCTATGGTTGGCGGGTTGAAGGGATGGTAAGTTTGCGATGCTTGGAGCGTTTCGAAACTGATGTGGTGAGAGCTCTCTACCATGAGCTGGAGCAAGAATCGGCTCATCTCGCTTCGCTGACCGTCAGTCGTAGCGTTGTTGTAGGTGATGGTCACGTCGTCAGCCCGTTGCAGAAGCCTGTGGAAGTAATAGCTGTAGATGGCCACCTTATGGTCCATGGTGGTCAATCCGTGAGCCTTACGTATGCTATATGGGATGAACGACGTGTCGTTGATGCCTCGTGGCATGTTGCCCTCGTTGCACGAGAGCAGCAGTACATGGCGGAAGTCTATATTGCGCGTCTCGAGCACGCCCATGACCTGGAGTCCCTCGGCAGGCTCGCCGTGGAAGGGAATCGATGTGGAAATCAAAAGCTGCCCGATGAGTCGCTGAAGGGTGATGACGTCGACATTGAGGTCGCCCGCATCGATGAGAGCCTGCAGTCGGTTGATAAGCGTATAGGCTCTGAAGACCGACTCTTGGAAGAGCGGATCGGTGGTGACGGCCTGACGAGCAGTCCGCTGAAGGACGTCGCACAGCCATCGCAACAACTCAGAGTTGAAGAACATGTCATCGACTGGGCGGAAAAGCAGAGCGGTGCCTTCGTCGACGATGAGTTGCTCATGAGTCGGATAGTAGATCTTTTGGTCGTTCAGGCTTCTGGTGAGATTGCTGGCCTCGTCGCTGACGAACGTCGTGTAGCTATGACGGAGCACCGCGTTCACGTGGTGCAGACGGAACCGCTGGCGCTGGCGGTCGTAGCCATTGGTGCGAAGATCGATGAGATGAGTGATAAAGGCGGCAACGGGCGTTTGCGACAGAGGATAACCCGTTGTGACGTTCACTTTGCTGACCTCGTCGGGCAGACAATGCACCAGTGTCTGGAGCAGGTTCTCATTGCACATGACGATGGCCGTCTGGCGTCCGTCTGCAATGCGATTGCCTTCCTGTAGCCAAGTGCTGGCATAGCGTGCCTGGATGTTCTCTGTAGGCGCGGCGATATAGGTAAGATGCTTCGGCTGAGAGAAACGACCATATATCTGCTCGTCAGTCGTGTCAAGTTCATTGGGGAAGTCGGCAAGGTATTGGCTGATGTAGTGACCAGCTTCGTTCCCTTTCATATAGTAGTGATCGAAGTCCCAGTAGAAGTGGGCCTTGCCTTGGCGTTGAAGGGTTGTGAAAAGACGTTGCTCGACACGTTGCAGGAGGTTGAATCCCACGAACAGATAGACATCATATTCAAAGTCGATCTCCTCACGCTGAACCACCTCGCGATACAGCGCTCCCTCGTAGGCCAGCTGCTGCGTGCGAAGGCGACTGTTAAAGTCGGCGTAGATGTCGCCCATGTGCGACCAAAGACGCAAGAACCGCTCTTTGAGTACGGAGTTGTGCTCCTCGGAAAAATTGCTGAAGAAATGGCGTATGACCTCGCGCTGGTTGTCAGAGAGATAGCTGACGTCGTCGAGCTCATGCAGAGCCCCAAGGTTGGCAAACACCTTGTCAGCCTCGGCCATATTCTTGTCGATGTCGTCGAAGTCAGCCAGCAGCACCTGTCCCCATCCGTAGAAGTGATCGAGCGTCTCGTCGATAGCGGTGACGGCAGTGAAGCTCTTGTGCAAGTCGCTTACAAGTTTGATGGGGTCGGCAACGCTCAGGTTGGAGTGGCGTCGGAAAAGGTCGCTGATAGTGATATAGGCGGGGCTCCATATAGGACCTCCAGCCAGGCGTGCCAGATGCTCGTTCATGAAGAGCGAAGCGCGCTTGTTGGGAAAGACAACGGCTACGCGTGCGAGATTGGTGCCGTACTTGCTGAGGATGTCCTCGGCTACATATTCTAAAAAGGTTTTCATTCTTTCACTTCGATGATTTGGTTAGAGTAGACGAACCATAGATAGCCTTTCACTTGTGGGAAGGACATGTCATTCAGCAGTTTCATGTATTCACGCACTTGGGTATGATACTCTTCACGTTCACGTCCGAACTTGAAGTCGACCACAATGGTCTTTTGGCCGTCAGTCATCACGCGGTCAGGCCGACGCTCGTAGACACGACCTGACGACGGGTCGACGTTGAGAATGGTGCACTCGTTATACAATTGCCAGTGAGGGCTGAACCATTCTGCCACACGATCATCCGAGAGACGCTTGCGAATCATGTCCTCAATGCGCGGACGAGTGATGTCGGCGTCGTAGATGATGCCTTCCAGTTCAAGCCGGCGCAGGGCCTGCTCGATGTCGTCAGTGGTGGCGATGGAAGAGAATACTTCATGGAGGACGCTGCCCAGCTGGATGTAGTTCTTCTGGCGAGCCTCTTCGTCGTCGGCATCGGGACTGGCGAAGTCGCGACTCTTGTTACTTTGTTTGAACTCTACTTTCTGACTAAACGAGAGAATGGGCACCTTGCGTGGCGAGGACGGCGTGAGGAACGGGTTGTCGGAAATAGATGCCTTTGGCTTCTCCTGGTGATGATTGGGATTGGCGTCGGCACCATAAGTAAGCTCGAGCGTGGCTTCGGCATCAGCATCGCCAGTGACGACGGCATTCAGTTCATCGGCGACCTGCGGAATGACCGTCTCGATAATGGCCGAGCGCGTCGACTTGCCCCCTCGTTTTCCATAGACATGCAGCGAGCGTGACGCCCTGGTGAAGGCCACGTAGAGGAGGTTCAGGTTGTCGACCGTCGTCTGCAGGTGCTCCTCGTCGTAGTCGGCTTGGTAGATGGTGCCAGCCATGCCTTTCTGTGAATAGTCGACGGGCACGACAGGCAGCTGGTTGAACGGTGCCTCCTTCGGCTTGCACCAGAGGATGTCAGCGTGCTCCATACGCCAGTCGCAGAACGGGATGAAGACGTGGGGGAACTCCAGACCCTTAGACTTATGGATTGAGACGATGCGAATGCCGTTAAGCTCAGGACTTTGGATGGTTTTGGAACAGATGGTCTCGTCCCATTCGTGGAGGAAGGCGCTGACGTCTGTAGTGACGTCGTTTACAAAGGTGGCAATTTGGTCATAGAAGGCGCAAAGATAGGCGCTCTGACCCTCCATACGGTCAAGACGGAACAACAGCGACAACCGCTCTGTGAGTTCATAGAGTGGCAGGCGCAGCAGGTCGGGGGTGAAGTCCTCTGGCATGTCGGAGTCGAGCTGTCCTGTGAGCATCTTGCTGAGGTAGGCGCGGGCGATGACGTCATCGGGGTGGGTCAGATAGCGGAGCGCCTGAACGATTGTCATCACGGCGGACGATGCATCGAGCCTAAACGCCTCGTCGCTGACCACTGGCACATGGGGCATGACCTCCGAGAGGTAATTGGCTACGACGGGGATGTTGGCATTATATCGAAGCAAAATGGCGATGTCGGTGGCTGGAGTGCCCTGTTCTGTCAGACGGCTGATGTCTTCGGCCATTCTGCGGAGGGTGGCCTCCTGATAGTCGCCTGATGAGGGCAGGAGGGCGACGCAGACAAGTCCCTCGTCGGGCTTGTCCTTTGGCAGTTCCTGTTCCACGTCGTCGTAGGCCGTGACGTCTTCAGCATCGGCTGCAAGTCTGAAGAACACGTTATTGAACTCCACCACGCGGCGAGCTGAACGATAGTTGACTGCCAGCGTTCGTACATCAATCTGACTGTCGGCATTGGCAAACTGCTGCTTGATGCCGGCCAGCAGTCGCCAGTCGCCTGATCGCCAGCGGTAGATGCTCTGCTTGACGTCGCCAACGATGAGGTTTTCTGTGTTCTCGTGGCTCATGGTCTCTTCAAGGAGCACCTTGAAGTTCTGCCATTGTACGGTCGACGTGTCCTGGAATTCATCAATCATGATATGCTCCAGCTGTGTGCCGATCTTCTCGAAGATAAAGGGCGAGTCGGAGCCTTCGATGAGTTCGTGGAGAAGCTGCTGCGTGTCGCTGAGGAGGAAGCGGTTGGCGTCGTCGTTCAATTGGCGTACGCGATGCTCGATACTGCCCAGCAGACGTACTTTTGAAAGGTGACGCAGCGAGAGTTCGGCACTCTGATAGAGTTGCCATTGGCGGGGACGCTCGTCAAGGGCTGTGCGCAGGATGTCGTCCAGGACGCCTGCGGCCAACTCGTGAAGCTCAACACGGCGGGGGAACGTCTTCTTGTACCATCGTTCAGGCTGTCCGACGCACTCAAGTACACGCTTTCCGACGATGCTCTCGTCGAACTTGCCGTCGCGCATCTTCAGGAAGAGGCTGGCCACGCCCGCACGTCCGTAGGAAAGGTCCTCAATCATAAATCCTGCGTCTTCGAGCTCTGAGAAGAACGGATCGGCTATCCCCTTCATGCGCTCTGCGGCTTGCGCGCGTACCTTTTTTAATTCTTTAGTGTAGCGCTCAAAGAATCCTGGGTCGCTGAAAACGCGCTCCAGTTCATGACGCTCTTGCTTGTAGAAGTCGCGGAAGATGGTCTGGCCGAAGCGCTTGATCTGACTGATGACATTCCATGAACGGTCGTCGCCGATGGCGTCCATGATATAGCGCATGAGCCATTGCAGGACGGGGTCGGTGGGCGTCAAGTCGTCGATGAGCTGATCGACGGCCAGCTCCTCGACCTGTGAGTCGTTGAGCCCCACGCGAAGGTTGGCAGTCAACTCCAGTTCGCGGGCCAGATTGCGGAGCACGCTCTGGAAGAACGAGTCGATGGTCTCAACTCGGAAGTAGCTGTAGTTGTGGAGTAGGTTATGCAGCGCTTGGCCAGCCCGTTCGCTGACGAACTCAGGTGTGGCTCCGAGCTCGCTCTCCACTTTCCGTGCATAGCCGCCCGACTCGGGCAGCTGCTTGCAGATGCCATACAGCTGGCTGAGAATGCGCATCTTCATCTCTTCAGTCGCTTTGTTGGTGAAGGTGACGGCCAGCGTCTGTCTGTAGCTCTGCGGATCCTCCACAAGCAGTTTGATATATTCAGTAGCCAGGGTGAAGGTCTTGCCGCTTCCTGCACTGGCTTTATAGACAATCAATTCTTTATTCATAATTTCACGCTTCATTGTTATGATGTCATCGTTCACCAGCGACGGAACAGCTCGAAAGTGAACTTGGCGCCCACCTCCTCATACTTCAGATTGAAGAAACTGGCGAAGAATCCCATCGAGAAATAGCGGCAGGTGAAGCCGTAGCCCCATTCCGTATAGAGGCGAGTGTGGGCGATGCTGAGTGCGCTGACGTAGGCCCGCTCGCGCTCCACGTAGCGGCCCACGACGGGGACGAGCGAGAAGAGCAGCAGGGGCGACTCATAGCTGACGTTGCCGCGCAGATAGTATTTCGAGGAGTTGTAGAGTCGCGACGACAGCAGCTGGAAGTTGCCCGACCAGTCGTCGTCCCACCCCTCAGGCAGGTTCTCGTCGCGGAAGTTCGAGAAGTCCATGAAGTAGTTCTTGTCCTTGCGGGTGTAGATGCCACCGCCGACCCGCAGGTTGAGCGTCTGCATGCGCGTCATGCGATACTTCAACGATGCGTCAGCCTCCCATCGCTCATAGGCGAGGTCGATATTCCTGCCCCTGAGGCCTCGCTCGTAGTCGATGCTGAACAAGGGCGCCCTCGCCCATGGACGGATCTTCACTGAGAGCATGGGGGCGAGTGAGCGATACTCCGTCGGCTTTCCGTACTGGATCATGGCGGCCTTGTTGGCTGACTGGCGCCTGTGGAAGACGAGACCCGTCTCCAGGCTCAGCCAAGAAAGCGGACGATAGTTGCCCGTCACGCGGAGGTGGAGGTCGTCGAACAGGTCGAGGTCCTTGCCGTCGAGCCCTTCGTCGCTGCCTCCCTGCTCGGCTATGATCTCGTCGACGACTGTGGAGTTTCCGATGCGGTTGCCGTTACCCCATACGATGTCGGCATGTCCGTCGTGCTCTGGGTCGAAGGTGAGGCGGATTGGGGCGTTGAAGTAGAACTTGCGGATCTTGAAGTTGTAGCCGACCGTGGGGTTGAATCTGAGGCTTGTCCTCTCGCTGAAGTTGTATTGCGCACCCAGTTTCAGCTTGTAAGAGAATCCCTTGCGATGGCTGTAGCTCAGGTATTGGGGGTTGATGATGGGCGACAGCTTCACATAGCCGTTCTCCGATTGTGCGCGCAGGCTTCGGATGAGGTTCTCGCCAATGAGGTCCCATCCGATCTCCTTCAGGTAGTCGTGGCGACGGGGTGGGGGAGGCGTCGTGTCATTGAGGGCCTGTAGCAAGGCGGCCGAGTCGACGGGCTGTGGGCGATGAATGGAGTCGTAGTAGTCATAGATGGCCTGTTCACGGCTGGAGAGGCTGATGGGGCGCACGGAGTCGATCAGCTGGCGGTTGCCCTTGACGCTGAGCGTGTCGGGCAGGGTGATGGGGCAGTCGAAGACGGCTTCGAAGTGCGACGTGATGTGATTGCCAAGAAACTTGAACTCAATGTCCGTCTCGTTCAGCCTGGGCAGCAGCGAGCGGGCGCCGCGAAAGCCCTGCATCGATCGTGACTGAAAGCGGATCATGTCGAACTCGCCGTTCAGCTCTACCTGAATAATCCTCCCAGTCGAAATCTCCACAAGCGCCTGTCCGGCCACCAACTGCGTATTGCGTACGAATCGTGGACGGAAGTAGACGCGCGCCAGTCCGCCTGAGAGGTCGCTGACACGATAGCGATAGAACGTGCGGTTGCTGCGGTTGAAGGGCGAGAGGATATGGTCGCCGTAGATGGTGGCGTCGTAGAGGTTAGGCGTCAGGAATTCCAGTAGCACGGGCATCGTGCGTCGATGGCGGGGAATGGTGGTGTAGTAGACCTGGCGGCGGTTCTCGTAGTCGTCGACGTTGCGGAAGGTGAAGCGGCTGTATTGTTCGCTGACAAACTGGCGCTGTCCCTTGGCGATGGCATACATCGAGGGGATGGCCCACAGCGTGGCGTTGCGCTTCTGAGTCTCATAGAGATGCTTGATGTAAACATTCGACTGGAATCCCTCGACGCCGTCGGCCGCCATGCGCTTCTGATAGCTGAAGATGCGCTGCATGACGAGCGTGTCCATCCTTCCGGCCGCCACGGCGGTCGTCGTCATGCTTAGCACCAAAAGGATTATCAGCCCGATCGTTTTCATCGGGGGACAAAGTTACAAAAAGTCGAGAGCAAAACAAAAGAATTTATTCTTTTTTTTGCCGAGACGGAGTAATTTCGCCATCGCAGAAGGCAAAGTTACAAAAAGTCGAGAGCAAAACAAAAGAATTTTATTCTTGTTTTTGCCGAGACGGAGTAATTTCGCCATCTTTGACGGCAAAGTTACAAAAAAAAAAATGGAACCGACAAACCTGCGGCTCTAATATTATGTAAAATGTTATTCAATCCCTCTATCCGAGATATTCCATCAGGATCTCTCCTCATCGATGCTCACCAATGCTGTGGCAAAGATACAACAAATAAACAATTAAACATTTAAACATTTTCAATGATAGTAAAATCAGAAAAATATTTAAGACTATTATATTATAATGTATACATTATAATATAATAGTCTTATTTTGGTTTGCAAAATTAAAATGTTTAAATGTTTAATTGTTTAATATTCGCGTTTTCCGCAATAAACACAGCGGAAGCGCGAGATTTCAGTGAGATGGTCATGCAGGCCCTCGACGCTCAGGCGCAGGACTTCGAGCCACGGCGCCGATCGACGAAAGTGCGCGAAGCCTACAACCAGCTGCCGATGGAGTTTACATCGGAGGACGTCATGCAGGTGTTGGGGCTGAAAAATATTACATCCGCGGGTAATGCGTGCAGGCGATGGGTCGCGGACGGCATCGTCGCCGCGCCTCAAGACCGTAAGTACAAGAAAATCAAGAAACAGCTCACACTATGAACAAAGACAGGTATTTAACTGAACACTTCACGCTGGGCGAGCTATGTGCAACGAATGCGAAGCACATCAACAACGAGCCGCCTGCAGTTTACATGCAGAACCTCGTTGAAATGGCAAAAGACCTTGATTTAGTCGCCTACGGCGAGAAATCCTTCAAATCTGAACAAATCAAACAAATCTGCTTTGGAAGATTTGAAAAGATTTGCTAGATTTCTGTCACGTCTTACTGCTATGTGGAAGAATAAGGCTTTTTGGAAGTTCGTCGTCAATGCGCTGCTCTATATCCTCTCGGGCATCGCGACGGCGCTGGGCATCACGGCCTGTGTAAACGCCCTCGGATGAATGTTTTTTTGCATATTGTTTGACTTTGTTTCTCGGATTCGTTCCGCTGTGATAGCGGGGCGAATCTTTCGTTTACGCAGTGTTTATTGCGGAGAGCGCGAGACACAACATTTAGAAATCTCTCAAAACCCCTGTGTTTATTGCAGAAGCGCGAAATATTAAACAATTAAACATTTAAACATTTTGTCTTTTCCGTTGTAGGACTGACCCGACGGCGGACAGATGTCGCCCCACCCCCCGCTCAGAGCAACGCTCTGATCTCCTCGTCGGTGCCCAGGTTGAAGTCGCCGCAGATGGTGTTCTTCACGGTGGCGGTCGTCGTCATGCTTAGCACCAAAAGGATTATCAGCCCGATCGTTTTTATAGACGCAAAGTTACAAAAAAAATGGAACCAACAAATCTGTGGCTCCAATATTGTGTTAAAAGTTATTCAATTCCTTATCCGAGATATTTCATCAGGATCTTGGCGTTGCCCGAGTCGCGAAGCTTGGCGATGCTCTTCTCGCGAATCTGGCGGACACGCTCGCGGGTCAGTCCCAGCTGGTCGCCAATCTCCTCCAGACCTTTCTCATGGCAGCCTATTCCGAAGCATTCGCGGATGATGGTGATCTCGCGCTCCTTCAGCACCTTGTTCAGAACCGTGTTGAGCTCCTGGGCCATCGATTCGTGGTCGACGTGGCGGTCCGTACGCGAGTCGTCGCCTGAGGCCATCACGTCGAGCATGCAGTTGTCCTCGCCGTCCTGGAACGGAGCGTCGATCGACACGTGGTGGCTGTCGGCCTGCATCGACTGGCCGATCTTCTCCTCGTCCATGTCCGTCATCTCGGCCAGCTCGCTCACTGACGGGTGGCGCTGGTTCTCCTGCTCGAACTTGTTGATCTCATGGCTAATCTTATTGAGTGAGCCCACCTGATTCAGCGGCAGCCGAACAATGCGGCTCTGTTCGGCTATGGCCTGAAGAATCGACTGGCGAATCCACCAGACGGCATACGAGATGAACTTGAAGCCGCGGGTCTCGTCGAACTTCTGAGCTGCCTTGATCAGACCGATATTACCTTCGTCAATCAGGTCGGTCAGCGTCAGACCCTGATGCTGATACTGCTTGGCCACGGACACGACAAAGCGCAGGTTGGCTGTCACCAACTTGTCCTTCGCACGCTCACCAGCCGGGCCTCCTTTGCGTATCTGCTGTGCCAGCTCGATCTCCTCATCGATGCTGATAAGCGGCGCACGACCTATCTCGACCAAATACTTGTCGAGAGCCTCACTTGAACGATTAGTAATACTCTTTTGAATCTTCAGTTGTCTCATCTTAACTTCCTTAAAAACAATTTAACCGCCTGAAAATTAGGCTTATACGTATATAATCCCTTATTTGCGCTGCAAAGTTACAAAAAAATAACGAGATTGCAATGGATTTTATTTAATTTTGTATGTTAAAAATATATAATGCGTTTTTACTGAAATTGGGCAAAGTGGACAAAAACGGGATTGCGTCGTTGCTCGGATGGGCTTCGTCGATGTAGAATGGGGATGGCATAAAACTTTACAAACGGATCCGGATGGCAAAGAAAAGGACCGTTTCGTCACCAGAGAAGTGCCGCTGTGTCATGCACACAGCGGTCCTTTGAGCATGGCGAAGCGCCGTTGTGTCTTTCGCACAGCGGTCCTTTAGATCTGATCAAGTCTTGCTATGCGTTACAGCCGAATTTCCTTGATGGCCATGCCGATATGCCTATAAAAACAAGTGGCGCACCTTCATGGATGCGCCACCTGCTATAAATGGAATTCGATAGAATCTTTCAAAAATGCTGCTTACTCCTGGTTCCAATCCTCCTGCGTCTTGCGGACGTAGGTCTTGTAGCGGAGCTGGGCCATCTTCTGGGCCTCGGCGAAGAGCTCCTCGGCCTCGTCGGGATAAGCCTTCTTGACGGAGAGGTAGCGGACCTCGCCGAGGAGGAAATCGTGGAAGTTAGCCCAGTTCGGCTCCTTGGAGTCGAGGGTGAACGGGTTCTTGCCTTCCTCGGCCAGAGCGGGATTGTAGCGCCACAGGTGCCAGTAGCCGCACTCGACGGCCTTCTTCTCCTCGGCCTGGCTCTTGCCCATACCGCCCTTGGCCTTCAGACCGTGGTTGATACAGGGAGCGTAGGCGATGACGATTGAAGGTCCGTGCCAAGCCTCGGCCTCGCGGATAGCCTTCAGGGTCTGAGCGTGGTCAGCACCCATTGCAATCTGAGCGACGTAGACGTAGCCGTAGGTGGTGGCAATCATGCCGAGGTCCTTCTTGCGGATGCGCTTACCCTGGGCTGCGAACTGAGCGATAGCGCCGAGCGGCGTAGCCTTAGAGGCCTGACCACCGGTGTTCGAGTAAACCTCAGTATCGAGCACGAGGATGTTGACGTCCTCGCCAGATGCGATGACGTGGTCGAGACCGCCGTAGCCGATGTCGTAAGAGGCACCGTCGCCACCGATGATCCACTGTGAGCGCTTAGCCAGATGTGCCTTGCCTTCGAGGAGCTGGCTTTCGAGTGCGCAGCCGCGGCAGGGGCAGATGGGGCTGCCGGCAGCCTTGGCCTCCTGGGCCTCCTTCAGTTTCTGTGCGGCCACCTCGGCACCATACAGCTCGATGCCCTTGCCCTGCCAGAACTCAATGGCACCGTCGATGGGCAGGATGGCCTTCTCGAGAGCTGCGATAAACTCGTCGGTAGCCAGACGGTTGGCGGCGGAGTCATCGTAGGTGTCGAGCCACTTCTGTGTGGCCTCGCGCATCCAGTCGAAGGCTGTGGTCTTGACCAGCTCCTCAGCCTTCTCGCGCAGCACGCCGCGCATCTTCTTGTGGCCGAGCTGCATGCCGAGACCAAACTCGCAGAAGTCCTCGAACAGGGAGTTGTTGAAGCATGGGCCCTGACCCTTCTCGTTCTTGGTGTAAGGCGTAGAGGGGATAGAGGCAGAGTAGATAGACGAGCAACCGGTAGCGTTGGCAATCATCTGACGGTCACCGAAGAGCTGAGAAATCAGCTTGACATACGGCGTCTCACCGCAACCCGAGCAAGCGCCCGAGAATTCGAACAGCGGCTGAGCGAACTGAGAGTTCTTGACGTTCGAGCGGATGTCGACGAGGTGCTGCTTAGAAGGAACCTTAACCAGCTTGTCCCAGTCGGCAGCCATCTTCTTCATATCCTCTGCATCGGGGTTGAAGGGAACCATCGTGAGGGCCTTGCCCAGCTTCGGGTTGCCCGGGCAGATGTCGGCGCAGTTGCCGCAACCCAGACAGTCGAGGACTGAAGGCTCGATGACGAAATGCATGCCCTTCATGGCGGCGGGAGCCTTCATCTCGAGGGTCTCCAGACCGTCGAAGCCAGCCAGTTCCTCGTCGGTGAGAACGAACGGACGGATGGCAGCGTGAGGACAGATGTAAGCACACTGGTTACACTGGATACAGTTGTCCTTGTTCCACATCGGAACGAAGGCCTCCACACCGCGCTTCTCGTAAGCGGCAGTACCAACCTCCCAAGAACCGTCAACAGTGCCGTGCTTCACGAAGTCAGAAACCTTCAGCAGGTCACCGGCCTGAGCGTTGATAGGACGAACGAGCTCCTTGACGAATGCGGGAGCGTCGTCCTGCTTCTCAGCGTCGTCAGCGAGGTTAGCCCACTCAGCCTTCACCTCAAACTTCTTGTACTCACCACCGCGGTCGATAGCAGCGTAGTTCTTGTCAACCACGTCCTGACCCTTGGCACCGTAAGACTTCAGGGCAGCAGCCTTCATCTTCTCAACAGCCAGCTCTACGGGAATCACCTCAGTGATGCGGAAGAATGCTGACTGCAGGATGGTGTTGGTGCGGTTGCCCAGACCAATCTCCTGTGCAATCTTAGTAGCGTTGATGGTATATACGGTGATGTTGTTCTGAGCAAAGTAGCGCTTTACCTTGTTAGGCATGAACTTCTCCAGCTCAGCATCGTCGAAGATGGTGTTCAGCAGGAACGTGCCGTTCTTCTGCAGGCCACGGGTGACATCGTACATGTGGAGGTAAGCCTGCACGTGGCAAGCCACGAAGTTAGGCGTGGTCACCAGATAGGTAGAGCGGATGGGCGTGTCGCCGAAGCGCAGGTGCGAGCAGGTGAAACCGCCCGACTTCTTTGAGTCGTAAGAGAAGTAAGCCTGGCAGTACTTGTCGGTGTTGTCGCCGATGATCTTCACAGAGTTCT
This sequence comes from uncultured Prevotellaceae bacterium, assembly GCA_902779455.1. Taxonomy (GTDB): domain Bacteria; phylum Bacteroidota; class Bacteroidia; order Bacteroidales; family Bacteroidaceae; genus Prevotella. The sequence continues at coordinate 286,752 of CACZBS010000002.1, read as the reverse complement.
TGTTAGCACCCACGGTACCGTCGGCACCCAGACCATAGAACTTAGCCTGGAACATGCCGGCACCACCAAGGGCAATCTCCTCAACCTCGGGCAGCGAGGTGAAGGTGACGTCGTCGACGATACCGATGGTGAAGTGGTTCTTTGGCTCGGGCATAGCGAGGTTGTTGAACACGCTGATGATCTGAGCGGGAGTGGTGTCGTGAGAACCGAGACCGTAACGGCCACCAACGATGACAGGACGATCCTCTACATCGTAGAAGGCATCCTTCACGTCGAGGTACAGAGGCTCACCGTTGGCGCCAGGCTCCTTAGTGCGGTCCAGAACGGCAATCTTCTTCACGCTCTTGGGAACAGCAGCCAGCAGGTGCTTCACTGAGAACGGACGATAGAGGTGAACACTGATCATACCCACCTTCTGGCCGTTGGCGTTCAGGTAGTCGATAGCCTCGCGGGCAGCGTCGGTAGCCGAACCCATGAGGATAATCATGCGGTCGGCATCCTCGGCTCCGTAGTAAGAGAAGAGGTGATACTCACGACCGGTAATCTTAGAAAGCTCACCCAGATACTTCTCAACCACCTCGGGCACTGCATCGTAGTAGGGGTTGCAAGCCTCACGGTGTGTGAAGAAGGTCTCGGGGTTCTCAGCAGTACCACGGGTGATAGGACGCTCAGGCGACATGGCACGGTCACGGAAGCGCTTGATGTACTCTTCCTTGACGAGAGGACGGACATCCTCCTGGTCGAGCAGCTCGATCTTGTGATACTCGTGAGAGGTGCGGAAACCGTCGAAGAAGTTGACGAACGGCACGCAGGTCTCGAGCGATGCCAGGTGAGCAGCGGCGGTCATGTCCATAACCTCCTGCACAGAGCCTTCGCACAGCATAGCGAAACCAGTCTGGCGGCAAGCCATCACGTCCTGGTGGTCGCCGAAGATACAGAGAGAGTGAGAAGCCAGCGTACGTGCAGAAACGTCGAACACGCAGGGGATCAGCTCACCTGCAATCTTGTACATGTTAGGAATCATGAGCAGCAGACCCTGCGAAGCGGTGAAGGTGGTGGTCAGGGCACCAGCCTGCAGCGAGCCGTGAACGGCACCAGCAGCACCAGCCTCCGACTGCATCTCCTGCACACTTACGGTCTGGCCCCACAGGTTCTTACGGCCGCGGGCAGCCCACTCGTCAACGTGCTCGGCCATAGGCGAGCTCGGGGTGATGGGATAGATAGCAGCTACCTCCGAGAACATATAGCTCACGTGAGCCGCAGCCTCGTTACCATCACAGGTGATAAATTTCTTTTCTTTTGCCATTTGTTTTGTTTAGTAAAATGTATAATACCTTAAATTTGATGTGTTCAATAGAGAAAACCTAATAGCCACAAGGGTATGAGATTTTCTTTTCCGATCTCCGTATTGTATCGGGCATAAATCGTGTCAGGTGAATACCTTATTTTATTAGCCGCACTGGCGTCGCAGATGCGGAACTTCAGATGTTCGTCTACGATGTAGAACTGCTCGCGTGGTGATTGATTGACCTTATGGTCTTTCCACAACGAATTGACGAAGAAAGTCTCCATGGCCGTCTGTTTCTCCACATGGATGGGGTAGATGGCGTAGAGCAGGTTCGAGTTGTGGAGCATCACCTTCGAGGGCTTTTTCGGGAATTCCTCGCCGATCGGGTAGATCATGTTGATCAGTCGGGCGTCAGTCAGATATTTGATGTAGTTCATCACTGTGGCCCGGCTCGTCTCGATGTCCAGTGCCAGCTGTGAGACGTTGGGCGCCTTGGGACCCTCTTCAGCCAGCTGATAGAACAGCTTCTTGATCTTTGTGAGGAAGTTGACCTCAATCTGCTTGATGATCAGGATGTCCATCTCCGTCATCATGTTCATGGTCTTGAGCAGATTCTCTGAGTAGTTGCGATGTTCCTGGAAGAAAGGATAGAAACCGTGGTGGATGTAGTCCTGAAAGAATCGACTCGGCGAGACCTTAGGCAGAATTTGCTTGACGATGTGCTCGTGGTCAGTGAGGATTTCCTCGAGAGAATAAGCATGGAAGTCGTTTCCCGTCAGCAAGTTGACGAATTCGCGGAACGAGAATCCGCGCAGATTGTAGGATTTGACGATGCCGTTGAGTTCTGGATTCTCCTCCTTCAGTCGCATGACGCTTGAACCAGTGAAGACAATCTTCAGTCCGGGGTGTTCGTCGTAGCATCGGCGCAGTTCCTTCGACCAGTTGGGCTGTTTAAACACTTGGTCGATGAGCAGCACGCGGCCGCCTTTGTGATAGAATTCGCCTGCAAAGTCTGCAATGCCGCGCCCCTGGAAGTAGAAGTTGTTCATGTTGATGTAGAGGCATTGGCGGTCGTTCGTATCGAAATGCTCTTTGGCATATTGCAGAAGGAAGGTTGTCTTTCCCACGCCGCGCGTTCCCTTGATGCCAATCAAGCGGTCGCTCCAGTCGATCTCGTCCATAAGGTTGCGACGGACTGGGGCATTAGTATGCTCTACCAAATAGCGGTGTGTCCTGAAAAAAGCTTCCATTCTTTGCTGGATTTGTTTTAAAACATCTGCAAAGGTACAACAAAATATTTGAATTGCAAAGCCGAGTTGGCAAAACGGCCCCACAATTAACTATTTTTTCATATTCCTCTTTAGTTCTTCGCGCAGGAAACGCGGCGTATAGCCTTTTTTGCTCTTTGCCACTTCCTCGGGCGTACCTGTGCTGAGAATGGTTCCGCCGTGCCTTCCGCCTTCCGGCCCCATGTCGATGATGTGGTCGGCCTGACAGATGACATCCATGTTGTGCTCGATGATAATCACGGTGTTGCCGCGGTCGACGAGTTTTTGCAGCACCTGCATCAGGATGCGGATGTCCTCGAAGTGAAGTCCTGTGGTGGGCTCGTCGAGGATATAGAGCGTCTTGCCAGTGTCGCGCTTCGACAGCTCTGTGGCGAGCTTGACGCGCTGGCTCTCGCCGCCACTTAGTGTGGTCGAGGGCTGGCCGAGCTTGATATAGCCGAGTCCTACCTCCTGGATGGTCTTGATCTTTCGCAGGATGTCAGGCACGTTCTCAAAGAACTCGACGGCCTGATTGATCGTCATGTCGAGCACGTCGGCAATGGATTTGCCCTTGTAGCGCACCTCGAGCGTCTCGCGGTTATAGCGTTTGCCATGACACTCCTCGCAGGGCACCTGGATGTCAGGCAGGAAGTTCATCTCAATGGTCTTATAGCCGTTGCCGCCGCAAGTCTCGCATCGTCCACCCTTGACGTTGAACGAGAAGCGTCCTGGCTTGTAGCCGCGGATTTTGGCTTCAGGCAGATTGACAAAGAGCGAGCGGATGTCGGAGAAGACGCCCGTATAGGTGGCAGGATTGGAGCGGGGCGTACGTCCGAGTGGCGACTGGTCGACGTTGACCACCTTATCTATATATTCCAGTCCCTCAACGGCGTCATAAGGCATGGGCCGCTTCAGCGAGCGGTAGAAGTGCTGCGAGAGGATGGGCTGGAGCGTTTCGTTGATGAGGGTTGACTTGCCTGATCCGCTGACGCCTGTTACGACGATGAGCTCGCCCAGGGGGAAGGTGGCGTCGATGTGCTTGAGGTTGTTGCCTGAAGCACCTCGGATGGTGATGGCGTGGCCGTTGCCTTTGCGGCGGGGGGCATCTGTGGCACTGCCACAGATCACCGAACCGTTGAGATACTGGGCGGTGATGGTGTCCGTCTTGAGCATGTCCTTTGGGGTGCCTTGGAAGACGACTTCGCCACCCTTGCGTCCGGCCCGCGGGCCAATGTCGATGATATAGTCGGCGGCCAGCATCATGTCTCGGTCGTGCTCGACGACGATGACCGTGTTGCCCAGGTCGCGCAGCTCCTTGAGCGAGTGGATGAGCCGCTCGTTGTCGCGCTGGTGCAGTCCGATGCTGGGCTCGTCGAGGATGTAGAGCACATTGACCAGCTGCGAGCCAATCTGGGTGGCCAGACGGATGCGCTGGCTCTCGCCGCCAGACAATGAGGCCGACTGCCGTCCCAGCGCCAGATAGTCGAGTCCCACATCGAGCAGGAAGTCGAGCCGTGTGCGGATCTCCTTGAGAATCTCAGCGGCAATCTGCGCTTGCTGGCTGTCGAGATGCTTTTCCGCCTCGTCGATCCACTGGCGCAGCTCCGAGATGTCCATTGCTGAGAGCTCAGCGATGTTCTTGTCCCAAATCTTGTAGCTCAAGGCCTCGCGGTTGAGCCTTTGTCCATGACATTCAGGACATTCACATTCGGCCATAAACTGGTCGGCCCATTTCTGGCCGTTGCTGCTCTCGTCGCGTTCCATCACGTCGCGGAGATATTTGATGATGCCGTCGAAACTGACGAAATAGTCAGTCGACGTGTGCACCACCTCTTTGTCGATGCGCACGTTCTCAAGCGACCCGTAGAGTATCTCAGTCATCGCCTCGTCAGGCAGTTCCTCGATAGGCGTCTTGAGCGTACACTCATACTTCTTTAGTATGGCGTCTATCTCCCAGAAAATCAGCTGGTTCTTGTATTTGCCTAAAGGAATGATTCCACCGTCGTGGATGCTCAGGTGGCGATCGGGAATGACTTTGCCGAGGTCAATCTCGTTGATGATTCCGAGTCCCTTGCAGCGCGGACAGGCCCCCTGCGGCGAATTGAAAGAGAAGTTGTTGGGTGCGGGGTCGCTATAGGAGATGCCTGTGGTGGGGCACATCAGCCGTCGTGAGAAATGCTTCACCTCGCCCGTCTCTTGGTCGAGAATCATGATGAGACCTTCGCCCTGCTTCATGGCGATGCCCACCGACTTCTTCAGCCGTTCCGAAGCGTCGCCCGTAGGAATCATCTTGTCGACGACCACCTCGATGTTGTGGTTCTTATAGCGGTCGACCTTCATGCCGCGCGTGATCTCTACAATCTCGCCGTCGACGCGCATGGTCAGGTAGCCCTTGCGCCGCATCGACTCGAAGAGCTCGCGATAGTGGCCTTTGCGGCTGCGCACGAGGGGCGCCAGGATCAGGATCTTGCGGCCTACGTAGTCGCTCTGTATCATCTCGACGACGCGCTCCTCAGTGTATTTCACCATCGGCTCGCCTGTCATGTAGCTGTAGGCCCGTCCGGCTCGTGCGAAGAGCAGACGCATGTAGTCGTAGACCTCAGTCGTCGTGCCGACCGTCGAGCGCGGATTCTTGTTGGTGGTCTTCTGCTCGATGCTGATGACGGGCGAGAGACCCGTGATCTTGTCGACGTCAGGGCGCTCCATGCCGCCCAGGAAGTTGCGTGCGTAGGCAGAGAAAGTCTCGATATATCGGCGCTGTCCTTCGGCAAAGATGGTGTCGAAGGCGAGCGACGACTTGCCGCTTCCGCTCAGTCCGGTGATGACGGTGAGCGACTGGCGCGGTATCTCGACGTCTATATTTTTTAGATTATGTACGCGCGCACCGTAGACGTTGATCTTGGCTTCAGGGTTGCTCTGTGCCACTGTTCGTCCCTCCTTCCGTAAATCCACTGATGAGATTGATGTCCTTGCGGATGTGATACTCCTTGCCGTCGGCGCCCTTGGCAATCACCTGAAGGTAGTAGACGCCGTCCTTCACGACGCGGCCCTTGTACTTGCCGTCCCATTCGCCGGCAGGGTCGAACCACTCGTAGAGCTTCTGCCCCCAGCGGTTGACGATGATGGCATGGAAGCTGACGATGCTCTTCCATCCTTCCTTGGCCTTGAGCACGTCGTTGCGGCCGTCGTCGTTGGGCGACAGAGCGTTGGGGAACTCGAGCTTGCTCTCGGCTATCGAGATGACGATGGTCACAGAGTCGAGCTCCGTTCCGTCCTGCTCCAGACGGGTCTTCTGCACGATGTTGAACGTGCCCGATTCCTTGAAGGTGAACTGCGTGTCCTCCTCATAGCGCACGAAGAGCTCCCTGAAACCCTCGTTTGGCTCCAGTTTGCGGAAGTGCCATTCGTAGCTGGGCGAATAGCCGTCCATGTTGGTAGGGTTGGAACGGAAGGTGACGTCGAGCGGCGCCTGGCCGTCGGGAATGTTTCTCGAAATCTGGTCGAAGCCTTTTTCGTCGACATAGTAGGCCTGCGGGTCCACTCCCTGAGCCTTCACTCCAGTGAGGCCGATGAAGGCTGTCGCCATCAGTGTGGTCAATATTCTTGCGAGTCGTCTCATAGTTGCCAGCATTTGATTCAAAATGCAAAGTTACTCATTTTTCCCGAATACCACAACTTTTGTCCAGGAAAAAAGGTTAATAAACGTTGGAACCCTCATCCGGGTGGTGTCTGCGGCGAAAAACAAAGGACCGCTTTGAGGTCAGCGAAGCGGCGCTTTGAGGTCATCGAAGTGCCGCTTTGAGGACGGAGAAGTGCCGCTTTATTTCCGGGGGTGCAGCGTGAAAAGCATGATGAAACCAAAAAAATGCAGAAAAATGATACGCATTTCATTTTTTTGTTGTACTTTTGTGGTCGAAAACGAGAAACATGACTTATGATAAGACCCCATTATAAAAGCTGGTGGCTGTTGCTCATGCTGATGTTTCTGACGGCCATTCCGTCGGATGCCCAGACGGCGACGACCCACGAGGTGAAGAAGAAAGAGACCATCTACGGGATTGCCCGCGACTATGGCATCACTGTCGAAGAACTCATGAAGGCTAATCCAGGCATGGATTCGCCTGACTATAAGCTGAAGAAAGGCAGCTATGTCAACATTCCCGCCAAGCAGGTGGCTGCTCCGCAGGAGCCTGTCGTCGTGCGTCAGGAGCCACAGCCGGCGAGCAAGCGGAGCGATGTCCGCAATCGCGCCATACGTTTGGGCGTGATGCTTCCCCTTCATAGGCAGAACAACGACGGGCGCAGGATGGTCGAGTATTACCGCGGTGTGCTGATGGCCTGCGACTCGCTGAAGAAGGAAGGCATATCCGTCGACGTCCACGCATGGAACCTGGCGGAGGACGGCGACATCCACAAGACACTGGCCGACCCTGCCGCCGCCAAGTGCGACCTCATCATCGGACCCCTCTATTCCAAGTTCGTCGGCCCCTTGTCCGACTTCATCAGCGAGCACGACATACGGCTCTTGATCCCCTTCTCGATCAATGCGCCGCAGCTGGCCCATAATACCTATATGTTCCAGGTGTATCAGGCCCCGAGCTCGCTCAACGAGTCGACGGCCCGACGGGTGGCCGACTGGTTCAAGGATTGTCATCCCGTCATTGTCGACTGCGCTGACACGACCAGCAACAAGGGCGCCTTCACGACGGCTCTGCGCAAGATCTACGAGTCGCGGGGCGTGGCATACAGCCTGACAAGCCTGAAGTCGTCCGACTCCCAGTTTGCCAATGCCTTCGTTAAGGAGAAGCCCAACGTGGTGGTGCTCAATACGGCCCGCTCGCAGGAGCTCAACGCCACGTTCGGCAAGCTCAGCGCCCTCATCGCCCATCATCCGGAGGTGCAGCTGGCCCTGTTCGGCTATCCGGAGTGGATGATTTATCTGAACCAGTATCAGCTGACGAATTTCTATCGCTACAACGTCTACATCCCAACGACGTTCTACACCAACCTGGCGTCGACCCAGACGGAGCGGCTGCAGCAGAAATATCGCCGTAACTTCCGTCAGGACATGATGTTGTCGCTGCCTCGCTTTGCGCTGACAGGATTCGACCACGCCCTCTTCTTCCTCAGAGGACTGCATAAATATGGCATCAACTTCGACGGAGCGGCCGGCCGGTTCGGCTATCAGCCTGTCCAGACGCCGCTGAAGTTCGAGCGCGTCGGCGAGGGCGGCCATCAGAACCGCGCCTTCATGTTTATCCATTATAAGCCTGACCATACCATTGAAACCGTCAATTACTAATCCGTCCTCTCTGCGCAGTTGGGCCCTCGCATGCCTGGCGATGCTGGCCATGTCGGTTTCAGCCCAGGTCGGCGAGCACCGCAATGAGCTGGCCGTAGGCGTCAATGCCGGCTATGTCCTCAGCACCGTCGGATTCACACCGCGTGTGCCTCAGAGCCAGCATGGCGGACTGACGGGCGGACTCTCCTTCCGCTACACCTCGGAGAAGTATTTTAGCAGCATCTGCGCCATCGTGGCCGAGCTCAACTACGCCCAGATCGGATGGAAGGAGAACCAGCTCGACATCAACGATGTGCCTGTCGTCAATGACGTCACAGGCGAGGTGGAGTACTATCAGCGCGACATGACCTACATACAGCTGCCCGTCTTCGCCCGGCTGGGGTGGGGACGCGAGCGCAAAGGATTCCAGTTCTTCTTTCAGGCAGGCCCCCAGATGGGCTTCTTCCTCAATGAGAAGACCAGCAAGAACTTTGAGCTCGAGCAGCGCAACGACCGCGACCGCACCTCACACGTCATCGCTCAGGACACGATGGACGTCGAGCACCGCTTCGACTACGGCATCGCGGCCGGCCTCGGACTGGAGTATTCCCACCCGCGTCTGGGCCATTTCCTGATCGAAGGCCGCTACTATTATGGTCTTGGCGACATCTACGGCAACTCGAAGCGCGACTACTTCGGGCGCTCCAACTTCGGCAACATTGTCATTAAACTGACATATCTCTGCGACTTGATGAAAACTATTAACCCTAAAATTAAATAATTTATGTTTGAAGGACAACCAAAAGGACTGTTCGCGTTGGCACTGGCCAACACAGGTGAGCGATTCGGCTACTACACGATGATAGCCGTCTTCGCATTGTTTCTAAGAGCCAACTTCGGCCTCGATGCAGGGTGGGCTGGCGAGATCTACGGGGATTTCCTCATGCTCGTCTACTTCCTACCCATTGTCGGCGGCTGGCTGGCCGACAAGTTCGGCTTCGGTAAGATGGTCACCATCGGAATCATCATCATGTTCCTTGGCTATCTGTTGCTGTCCGTCCCCTTGGGCGGCAATACCGTCGGACTCATCGCCATGCTTATCTCGCTGATTCTCATCAGCTTCGGAACGGGCCTCTTCAAGGGCAACCTGCAAGTGATGGTGGGCAACCTTTATGATGATCCGCAGTATTCCGACAAGCGCGATGCTGGCTTCTCAATCTTCTATATGGCCATCAACATTGGTGCTCTTTTTGCACCTACCGCTGCCATCGAGATTTCCGAGTGGGCCAAGAATTCGCTCGGATATACAGCACCTGGCGAGGCCTACCACTTTGCCTTCGCCGTCGCATGCGCCTCGCTGATCCTCTCGATAGCTATCTACTATGTGTTCCGCTCCACCTTCCGCCATACGGAGGGCAACAAGGGTGAGACCAAGGGGGCACAAGCCCTCAAGACCGAGCCCGAACTCACTAAGGAGGAGACCAAGCAGCGCATCGTGGCCCTCTGTCTCGTCTTTGCCGTGGTCATCTTCTTCTGGATGGCATTCCATCAGAATGGTCTCTCGCTGACTTACTTTGCCGATGAGTTCACGGCCAAGACCGCCAGCGGTGCCCACACGATGCCGTTCGACGTGTGGAACCTTGTCATGCTCATCTTCATCGTCTATGGCCTCTTCTCACTCTTCCAGAGCAAGACCTCGAAGGGCAAGGGAATCTCGGCCCTCGTCGTGCTGGCAGCTGTCGGCGTGCTGATCTACAAGTACACACGTGCCACGGGTACTATCGATATATCGGCCCCGATCTTCCAACAGTTCAATCCCTTCTATGTCGTGGCATTGACACCTGTCTCAATGGGCATCTTCGCCTATCTGGCAGGCAAGGGTAAGGAGCCTTCCGCCCCACGCAAGATTGCATATGGCATGCTGGTGGCTGCCTCGGCATTCTTCATCATGCTCTTTGCATCGCAGGGCCTTCTGACGCCTAACGAGCAGGCTGCACTGGCAGCCAATGGCGAGCTCGGACCGCTGGTGTCGCCCTATTGGCTCATCTCGACCTATCTCATCCTGACCTTCGGTGAGCTGTTGCTGTCGCCGATGGGCATCTCGTTCGTCTCGAAGGTTGCTCCTCCGAAGTACAAGGGCCTCATGATGGGCGGATGGTTTGGTGCTACCGCTATTGGCAACAAGCTGGTCAGCGTGGGCGGTTACCTCTGGGGCGACCTGCCTCTGTGGGCTGTATGGTGTGTGTTCATCGTGCTATGCCTCCTCTCAGCCGCCTTCATGTTTGCAGTGATGAAGCGCCTTGAGAAAGTCTGCTGATGTTTCTCTCAATCTTATTGTCGACGTTTCTCACGTTCGTTGAACTGAATTGCGAGAATCTGTTCGACACACGCCACGACCCGTCGAAGCAGGATCTGGAGTTCCTGCCCGACGGGCCGCGTCGTTGGACTACATATAAGTATTGGCAGAAGCTGAACGACGTTGGGCGCACCATCTTGTCCTGTGCTGACGAACTGCCCGATGTGGTGGCCCTCTGCGAGGTCGAGAACGACACGGTGCTGCACGACCTGACGCGTCGCTCGCTGCTTCGCAATGCAGGCTATGACTATCTGATGACTGAGTCGCCCGATGTGCGCGGCGTAGATGTGGCCTTGCTCTATCGCCCGGCCCGTTTCCGTCCGCTCTGCTATGAATCCCTGACGGTGGAACCTGTCAAGGAGATGCGTCCAACACGCGACGTGCTTTATGTGAAAGGACTTGTCGTCGCTGGCGACACACTCCATTTCTTCATCGTTCATGCCCCCAGCCGCTATGGCGGCGAACGCTATTCTCGTCCTTTTCGCCTGCAAGTAGCCCAGGTGCTCGCCAAGGCTATCCATACGCTTGACGAAAACCAGCTCGTCGTCGTGGCAGGCGACTTCAACGATTACGACAACAGCCCTGCCTTGAAAACACTTTATCAGCAGGGGCTTGACAACATATCGCGACAAGCCAGAGGGCGTTTTGGTAAGGCTCGTGCCACGTATCGATTCAAGGGGCGCTGGCGGTCGATTGACCATGTCCTGACTTCGCCAAGGATGAGCGAGAGGGTCGGGAGTGTCTATGTCAACGATGCCGACTTCCTCTTGAATGAGGACGACGTCTATGGAGGCTGGAAGCCTCGCCGCACCTTCAACGGCTTTCGCTACGAAGGGGGCACCAGCGACCATCTGCCGCTTGTCGTGCGATTCAGATAAACATTTTTCCGCCGTTTCCTTTGTTATTTCAAGAATTACTATTAACTTTGCAGGCATGGAAGATCATCTCTTGAATCATTATCTCGATGAAATCGGTCGAGGACAACTGCTTAGCGAGGACGAGGAGCGTCTGCTGAGCGAACGGATCCGCAAGGGCGACGAGCGTGCGCTCAATCGCCTGATAGAATCCAACCTGCGGTTCGTGGTGTCAATTGCCAAGCAGTATCAGGGAAAAGGCTTGCCGATGGAAGACCTCGTGAGCGAGGGCAACATCGGCCTGGTGAAAGCCGCTAATAAGTTTGATGCCGGCCGTGGGCTCCGCTTCGTCAATTATGCCGTCACGTTCGTGCGTCAGCAGATTGAGCGCGCCCTGACGGCAGAGAGCGCTGAGCGCCGCGTGGAGAGTCGTCGCAACGGCGAGACCCGTTCTGTGGATGCACCGTTGGGCAGCAAGACAGGCGTCAATCTGCTTTCCGTCCTTGTCGACGGCAACGCTCCTTTGGCTGACGACCGTGTCTATAATTCAACCATAGAGCAGGCCGTGGAATATGCACTACGTTCGCTTTGCGACCGCGACTCACAGGTCGTCAATGCCTACTTTGGCGTTGGGCAGGAGAGCCTGACCATGGCTGAGATAGCTGCCGACATGCAACTGAAGCGCGAACGTGTCCGCCAGATTCGCGACCATGCCATCCGCCAGCTGAAGAAGGCCTACAAGAGACGCTTGACGGAGTTGCGGCAATGAAGACATGATAGGACAGTAAATCTCGCGGATAAGGATAAAGCCCAGGACCTCATAAAATGAAAGTCCTGGGCTTTGTCATGAACAAGTGTCCTTATTTGATCAAGTCGACAGAGCGCTTGAGGAACCTGTCGAGCGCCTCGCCCTTCAGCATGCCGTTCTGCAGCAGGGCCAGGTCGATGAGCTGGTGGATGATGTCGTTCTTCACGGCATAGTCGCCGATGAGCTGCTCCTTCTTCTCCTTCTGCTCGTCGATGGCCTTCTGCGTGTTAGCCTTGTCGTCCTTCTCCTCCTGGGTGATTTCCTCAGGCTTCTTCTTGTCGGTCAGCTGGTTCAGGGCAGCAAGCCGGGCCTCCTGGCCCTTCAGCTCGCTTTCGATGGGCTTCAGAGTTTCGGCCATGTCGTTACTGAAAGCCGTGAGCACCTCCTTCACCAGCCGGTGGTCGCTGTTGAGCACCATGTTGAACGAGTCGGGCATCTGGCCGTAGAAGCTCATGCCGCTCTGATAGCGGCTCATCTCCTTCATGCGTCGCATCCACTCATTCTGCGTGATGACGACGGGGCGAGCCTCCTCGCCGAGGGCGTCGACCTCAACCATGAACTCCGCCTTGTTGTCCATCTTAGGCACCTGCGACTGGAAGAGTTCTGTCAGATTGTCACGCTCCGTGTCAGTCAGGCTGGTCTTGCGTTCGTCGTTCTTCTGGATGAGACGGTCGATGATGTCGGCATCGACACGTGTGAAGCGGCTCTTCTCGAACTTCTGCTCGAAGGTCTGAATGGCAGGCACGTCGAGCTGTCCGTCGAACATCAGCACCGAGTAGCCCTTGTCCTGTGCGGCGCGGATGTAGCTGTACTGCTCCTCTTTGTCCGTGGCATAGAGGTAGACGAGCGTGCCGTCCTTGTCCTTCTGAGTCGGCTCGATGAGCTTCTGATATTCCTCGAAGGTGAAGTACTTGCCCTCCGTGTCCTTGAACAATGAGAAGTCCTTGGCACGGTCGTAGAAGTCCTGCTCGCTGAGGATGCCGTAGTTGATGAAAAGTTTCAGGTCGTCCCACTTGGCCTCGTAGGCCTTGCGGTCCTCGTTGAAGATCGCCTTGAGTCGGTCGGCCACCTTCTTGGTGATGTATGTCGAGATCTTCTTCACCTCACGATCGCTCTGCAGATAGCTGCGCGAGACATTCAGCGGGATGTCGGGCGAGTCAATGACGCCGTGCAGCAGCGTGAGGAACTCCGGCACGATGCCCTCCACCTGGTCGGTGACAAAGACCTGGTTGCAGTAGAGCTGGATCTTGTTGCGGGTGATGTCGAGGTTCGACTTGATGCGGGGGAAGTAGAGGATACCCGTCAGGTTGAAGGGGTAGTCGACGTTCAGGTGGATCCAGAAGAGCGGCTCGTCGTGCATCGGATAGAGCGTGCGATAGAATGAGCGGTAGTCCTCGTCCTTCAGCGTCGACGGCGTCTTGGTCCACAGGGGCTCCACATTATTTATAATATTGTCGTCGGCCGTGTCGACCATTTTGCTCTGCTCCTTCGACCATTCCTGCTTCTTGCCGAAAGCGACGGGCACAGGCAGGAACTTGCAGTACTTCTGCAGCAGCGACTCAATCTTCTGACGGTCAAGAAACTCCTTGCAGTCGTCGTCGATGTAGAGGATGATGTCCGTGCCACGGCTGTCGCGTTCTGCCTCGTCGATTTCGTAGGCGGGGCTTCCGTCGCAGGTCCACTTGACGGCCTTGGCGTCCTCCTTGTATGAGCGGGTGATGATCTCTACCTTCTTCGAGACCATGAATGACGAGTAGAAGCCCAAGCCGAAGTGTCCTATGATGTTGTTGGCGTTGTCCTTATACTTCTCGAGGAAGTCGCTCACGCCCGAGAAAGCTATCTGGTTGATATACTTGTCAATCTCCTCCTCGGTCATGCCGATGCCGCGGTCGCTGATGGTGATGGTGCCCTTGTCGGCGTCGAGTGCGATGCGGACGGTCAGGTCGCCCAGATCGCCCTTGAAGTCGCCGCGCTCGGCGAGTGTCTTCATCTTCTGCGTGGCGTCGACGGCGTTGGAGACCATCTCGCGCAGGAATATCTCGTGATCACTGTAGAGAAACTTTTTGATGACGGGGAATATGTTCTCGGTTGTAACCCCGATGTTGCCTTTTTGCATAATTGTACGTATGTGTTTAATGTCTGAATGCTTGATTACAGTTGACAATATGCAAATTTCGTGCCAAAAGGAATTACAATAGGGAAGCGGACGCCTGATTGCCTGCGAAAGAACTTGGATAAGTAATGATTTTTCGCAATTCTTCCGTACGTTTATGTAAATGCTTGATAAACAGTATGTTTTTCGTTTTGAAGAAATGAAGTGGCGCTTTGAAGTGTGAAAAGCGCCGCTTCTCGATGAAAAAAGCGGCACTTCTTTGGCCGAAAAGCACCGCTTTGCTCAACGGAAAGGAAGAGATGTAAACAAATAGTCAATTAGAGGAATTTGAGTTTACCAATCTTTAGTTCCAATCAATGGTGGCAACATAGGCAAAAATCGCTTTCAGTCTGTTGGGCATGAAAGTACCAAAGAAAAGAAACGCCCTCTCCGACAGGCGGAAAGGGCGTATGAGTGATAAATAGTCCGAAAGAGCGGGGACGGACACATGGAGGAATTATAATTAGTCCTCGTCCTTCATCTCCTCCTCGTGCTGCTTGATGAGAGCCTGCTGGATGTCGTTCGGTACGAGCTCGTAGCTTGAGAACTTGGTAGAGAACGAGGCACGTCCGCCGGTCAGCGAGCTCAGTGCGATGGAGTAGCTGGAGAGCTCCTTGAGAGGAATCTTGGCCGAGAGCTTCTGGTAGCCAGCCTCTGAGTCCATGCCCATGATGATGGCGCGGCGGCCCTGCAGGTCGCTCATCACGTCGCCCATGTAGTCGGCGGGGACGAGCACCTCGAGGTCGTAGATGGGCTCGAGCACCTTCGGGCCGGCCTCACGGAAGGCTGCTGAGAAGGCGTTGCGTGCGGCGAGCATGAACGAGAGCTCGTTCGAGTCAACCGGGTGCATCTTACCGTCGTAGACGATGACGCGGACGTCGCGGGCGTACGAACCGGTCAGCGGGCCCTGCTCCATGCGCTGCATGATACCCTTGAGGATGGCGGGCATGAAGCGCAGGTCGATGGCGCCACCAACGACGCTGTTGATGAAGACGAGCTTGCCGCCCCATTCGAGGTCGATCTCCTCCTTGCCCTTGATGTTCATCTTGAACTCCTGGCCATTGATGGTGAAGCTGACGGGATCCTCCATGCCCTCGGTGTAAGGCTCGATGATGAGGTGCACCTCACCGAACTGACCCGAACCGCCCGACTGCTTCTTGTGGCGATAGTCGGCACGAGCCATCTTCGAGATGGTCTCACGATAGGGAATCTTCGGCTCCTGGTATTCAATCTGGATCTTCTCGTTGTTCTCCATGCGCCACTTGAGGGTGCGCAGGTGGAATTCGCCCTGTCCGTGGACGATGATCTGGCGGAGCTCCTTCGACTGCTCAACGATCCACGTGGGATCCTCCTGACGCATCTTGTTCAGGGCGGCCATCATCTTCTCCGTCTCGCTCTCGTTAACGGCCTTGATGGCGCGTGAGAACTTCGAGTTAGGATACTTGATGAAGTCGAAGCGCCATTCGGCATTGTCCTTGCCGTTGAGCGTATTGCCCGTCTTGACGTCCTTCAGCTTCACCGTGCAGCCGATGTCGCCGGCGCAAAGCTGGTCGACCTGCACGCGGTTGGCTCCTGCGCAGGCATAGAGCGTGCCGATGCGCTCCTTCGAGCCGCGGTCGGCGTTGGTCAGGTCGTCGCCGCTCTTGACGGTGCCGCTCATCACCTTGAAGTAGCTCACCTCACCGATGTGGGGCTCGATGCCCGTCTTGAAGAAGTAGAGCGAGGTGGGACCGGCGGCGTCGGGCGTGATGTCCTGGCCGGCAGCGTTCTGCACCTTGGGCATCTCGCTGACGAAGGGGACGACGTTGCCGAGGAACTCCATCAGACGGCGCACACCCATGTCCTTGCCTCCGCAGACGCAGAAGACGGGGAAGATGGACCGTGTGACGAGGCCCTTGCGGATGCCCTCGCGCATCTCGTCCTCGCTGAGGTCTTCAGTCTCGAAGAACTTCTCCATCAGGGCGTCGTCGCCAGCGGCGGCGGCCTCTACGAGTGCAGCCTTCATCTCCTTGGCCTTGTCCATCTGGTCGGCGGGGATGTCTTCAATGGTGGGAGCGCCGCCCTCGGGCTTCCATGAGAGCTTCTTCATGATGAGCACGTCGATGATGGTGTTGAAGCCGGGGCCTGTGGCTACGGGATACTGCACGGGCACGCAGTTGGGACCGTAGGTCTCCTGCAGCTGGTGGAGAATCTGCTCATAGTCGCAGTTTTCGCGGTCGAGCTGGTTGACGAGGAAGATGACGGGCTTCTTCAGCTTGTCCGTATTGCGGAAGGCGTTCATCGAGCCCACCTCAGGACCATACTGGCCGTTGACGAGGATAAGGGCCTGGTCGGTGACGTTGAGGGCCGTGATGGCTCCTCCTACGAAGTCGTCGCTTCCCGGGCAGTCGATGATGTTGAGCTTCTTGCCGTTCCACTCGGTGTGGAAGACGGTCGAGAAGACGGAGTAGCCATACTCCTGCTCGACGGGGAAGTAGTCGCTCATGGTGTTCTTACCCTCCACGGTGCCGCGGCGCTTGATGATGCCGGCTTCGTAGACCATTGACTCGGCAAGAGTGGTCTTGCCGCTACCCGCACTGCCGATGAGTGCAATGTTCTTAATCTCGTTTGTCTGATAGACTTTCATTGTTTTTGTTTTTTATTTTAGGTTTATTAGTTGTTGCTTTTCGCAAATCGGCGTCTAAGGTACTCATTTTTCTGCAATTGACCAAGAAAATCTTCTTTTTATTAAAATAAATTAGTATTTTTGCAGCTGAATTATGGCAGGAATCTACGTCCACATACCCTTTTGTCGCAGCCGCTGCATCTATTGCGGCTTCTTCTCGACCACTCTGCCCGGCCGCTACCAGCGCTATGTCGACGCCATCGGCCGCGAGTGGCAGCTGCGCCGTGGCGAGCTCGCTGAGCCCGTCCGCACTATATATATAGGTGGGGGCACACCGTCGGTGCTCTCGACGCGCCAGCTGGATCAGCTCTTCCGTTCGCTCGGCGACGCCGTGACGACGGCAGAGGAGGTCACGCTGGAGTGCAATCCTGACGACGTGACGCCCGACTTTGCCCATGCGCTGGCTTCGCTGCCTGTCGACCGCGTCAGCATGGGTGCCCAGACGTTCAGCGACGAGCGCCTGCGCTTTCTGCGCCGACGTCATACGGCCCGTCAGGTTGGCGAGGCCGTCAGCCGCCTGCGCCAGGCCGGCATCGGCAACGTCAGCCTCGACCTCATCTACGGGTTCCCCAGCGAGACGCTCGCCGAGTGGCACAATGATATCGACGCTGCGCTCAGCCTCGGCCCTGATCATCTCTCGGCCTATGCCCTCAGCTATGAGGAGGGGACGCCCCTCAGCGCCATGCTGAAGCGGGGCGAGGTCAGCGAGGTCGACGAGGAGCTGAGCCGACAGATGTACTATGACCTCATCGACCGCCTGGCTATCGCTGGATTCGAACACTACGAGATCAGCAACTTTGCGCGCCCGAACCGGCGATCGCGCCACAATAGCTCCTACTGGGACCATACGCCTTACGTCGGCCTCGGCGCTGCCGCCCATTCCTATGACGGCCTACGTCGGCGACAGTGGAACGTGAGCGACGTCGATGCCTACATGGCGGGGGTGGAGTCCGGCGCCTTGCTCACCGGACATGAGACGCTCGACGAGCAGAGCTTCTACAACGACCTGCTGATGACAGCCCTTCGCACCTGCGAGGGACTCTCATTGAGCCGTCTTACGCCTCCGCAGCGCGACTACTGCCTTGCCGCTGCCCGTCCGTTTCTCGCCGACGCCCTTCTTGTCAGATGCGACGATGCGTTAAGGTTAACCCGCCGCGGGCTCTTCGTCAGCGACATGGTTATCGCCGAGCTTATGATGGTCTGATGGTGCGTGAGACGATGGGATAGTGTGGGAGCTTGGCTTTCCTCTCATCCCTCGCGAAGGAAGTCGAGCGCCTCCTCAATCTCTTGGCGGGTGGCGGTCTGGTTGATGCGCACGTCGCCGATGCCGCCAAGGAGGGTGAAGTTGATCTCGCCGGCCGTCAGGTTCTTCTTGTCGTGAGACATCAGGCTGAGCAGGGTGGGGTAGTCGTCGCAGGTGATGGCCATGCGGCCGTAGTGCTGGGTGATGAAGCTGACGGTCTGGCGCATCTGGCTGACGGGGAATCCGCACTTGATGCAGCTGAGATAAAGCTCGCAGACAAGTCCCCAGGCGACGGCGTAGCCATGGAGGACAGGCTTCGTCGTGAGGGCGAGCGACTCGAGGGCGTGGCCGACAGTGTGGCCTAGGTTGAGGGCCTTGCGGAGCCCCTGCTCCGTGGGGTCGGCTATGACGATGCGCTCCTTGACATCCACGGAGTCCCTGATCATGCGGCTCAGCACGTCGAGGTCAGGCGACTCGATGTCGAACGTCAGCAGCTCGGCCCACATGGCCTCGTCGTCGCTGGCGGCGCTGCTGTCCTGGCGGACGTCAGCGTGGCGCCCGATGAGGCCGTGTTTGAGCATCTCGGCATAGCCTGAGAGCAGGTTCTGGCGGTCCATCGTGCGGAGGAAGAAGGTGGCGATGATGACGGAGAGGGCATCGCTGAAGACGCCCACCTCATTCTTCAGTCCGCCGAAGTTGAAGCCCGTCTTGCCGCCGACGGAGGCGTCGACCATGGCCAGCAGCGTCGTCGGGATGTTGATGAACGTCAGCCCGCGCTTGAACGTCGAGGCGGCGAATCCGCCAAGGTCGGTCACCATGCCGCCGCCCAGGTTGATGAGCAGCGAATGGCGCGTGGCGCCCATGCACTGCAGCTCCTGCCAGACGTGGCTGACGCTCTGCAGCGACTTGTGCTCGTCGCCTGCGGGGATGGTGATGACTTCAGCGCCGTCGAGGCAGGCGTAGCTCCTGATGAGGGGCAGGCATAGCTGCCGGGTGGCCTCGTCTACGAGCACGAAGCGGCGGTCAGAGGGGCAGAGGGCCAGCTCGTCGTTGAGGGCCTGCTCCAAATTGTGGGGAAAAATGAGTCGTTGTTTCTGCATATCTGGCTGCAAAGGTAAGCGAAAACGTCGAGACGGCCAAATTTTTTCCTGAAGAATTAAACCTTGCAGCCATCGGGGCGTCTACAATGATAAAAAGATTGATTTTTATTACCCCCAACTAAAAAAGTATGAAACGTATTCTACTCCTGATGGCCGTCATCGTCGGTGCGGCCCTCTCAGCGCAGGCACAACGGACGGTGAGCGGCACGGTGAGCGATGCCGACCAGCAGGAAGCCGTCATCGGAGCGACAGTCGCATTGCTCAAGAACGACAGCTCGCTCGTCGCCAACGCAAAGACAAATCTCAGCGGACAATTCACGGTGACGGCCCAGCAGGACGGCTCCTACATCCTGCGCATCACCTACGTCGGATATAAGACGCTATTCAAGTCGGTAGCCGTCAGCGGACGGCCCGTCGATCTGGGCACGCTGACCATGCAGGTTGACTCGAAGATGCTCAAGGACGTCGAGGTGGTGAAGAACCTGGCGAAGGTCTATTCGAAGGAGGACACCTTAGTATATAATGCAGGCGCCTACAAGACGCCGGAGGGCTCCGTCGTCGAGGAGCTGGTGAAGAAGCTGCCGGGTGCCGAGGTCGGCGACGACGGCTCCATCACCATCAACGGCAAGAAGGTGCAGAAGATCAAGGTCGACGGCAAGGAGTTCATGACGGGCGACACGAAGACGGCCATCAAGAACCTGCCCACCTCGATCGTGGAGCGCGTGAAGGCCTACGACCAGAAGAGCGACCAGGCCCGCGTCACGGGCATCGACGACGGCGAGGAGGAGATGGTGCTCGACTTCGGACTGAAGCGCGGCATGAACCGCGGCACCTTCGCCAACGTCGACGCCGGACTGGGCACCAAGGAGCGCTATTCGGGCCGCCTGATGGGAGCCCGCTTCAACAGCTCGATGCGGCTGATGGGCTTCGCCCAGGCCAACAACGTCGGCGACATGGGCTTCGGCGGCGGTGGTGGCGGCGGACGCTTCGGCGGTGGCGGGCGCAACGGCTTGCAGGCTTCGAAGATGGTGGGTCTGAACGCCAACTATGAGGATACTGACCGTCTGAAGCTGAGCGGCAGCGTGCGCTGGAACCACGGCGACGGCGACGCCTGGAGCCGTCGGGCCACGGAGAACTTCGTCTCGCGGGCAGGTGCCTTCTCCAACAGCGTCAGCCAGAACTACTCGCGCTCCAATTCCTGGAACGGTCAGGCTCGATTGGAGTGGTCCCCCGACACGCTGTGGAACATCAACTTCCGGCCTACGTTCAGCTGGTCGAACAACGACGGACGCTCATGGTCGACCTCGGCTTCCTTCACGCAGGACCCTTACAACTTTGCCAACTATGCCCTGGACAGCAGCACCAGACTGCTCAACCTCGTGAGGGAATTGTATAATACGACTGACTCCGTCCTCGTCAATAGCAGCAACAACAAGTCGATCAGCTACAGCGACAACAACCGCTTGGGCGCTAACCTGACCGTGACCCGCAAGTTTGACAACGAGGGCCGCAACATCTCGCTCCGTCTCTCTGGCAACTACTCCGAGGGCGACTCGCGATCGCTGTCGCTGCAGGACGTCAACCTCTACCAGACGACCATGACGATGTACTCCGACTCGCTGGCCTACAGGGAGTATTTCCGCAACCGCTACAACCTGACCCCTTCGAAAAACTACGACTACTCGGCCCGGCTGAGCTACAGCGAGCCCATCGCCCAGCAGACCTACCTGCAGTTCTCCTACGACTTCCAGTATCGCTACACCAAGAACGACCGCACGACCTACGACTACAGCGAGTGGCCCACGCGGCTGGTGTATAATGGCGGACAGTTTGACTTTGACGCCTTCGATATGTCTTATCGTCAGTGGGACCCCAACCTTCATCTGCTGACGGAGGAGGGACGCTCGTGGGAGAGCTATAAGGACTCGACGCTGAGCCGATTCTCAGAATACAAGAACTATATCCACACGGCAGAGGTGATGCTGCGCGTGGTGCGTAAGGCCTACAACTTCAACGTGGGCGTGCAGTTTATCCCCCAGACCTCGAAGTTCACCTATCGCTATATGGGCGTGGACTATGGCACCACCACGCGGACGGTGCTCAACTGGAGCCCGACGGCTAATTTCCGTTGGAAGAAGAGCGACCGCGGACAGCTGCGCTTCACCTATCGTGGCAACACCTCGCAGCCGTCGATGAGCGACCTGCTCGAGATCCGCGACGACAGCGACCCGCTCAACATCTCAATAGGTAATAAGAACCTGAAGCCGTCGTTTACACAGAACCTCAACCTGCGCTACAACGACTACTTCGAGCGTCATCAGCAGTTCCTGTTTGCCAACCTGCGCTTCTCGACCACCAGCAACGCCACGACGAGCAAGGTCTACTACGACCCCCTGACGGGCGGACGTACGTCGACACGCGACAACATCAACGGCAACTGGAACGCAGGCGCTGAGTTCATGTTCAATACGGCACTCGACACCCTCGGCACCTTCAACCTCAACACGCGCACATCGGCTGGCTATACACACAGCGTCAGCTATCTCGACGCCAACCGCAACGGCCAAATCCTGAAGAATGCCGTCAACGAGACCAACCTCAGCGAACGCCTCGGCGCCAGCTATCGCAACGACTGGCTGGAGGTGGAGCTGAACGGCAACGTGGGCTATACCTTTGGTCGCAACAAGCTCCAGGCGCAGGGTAATCAGGATACGTGGAACTTCTCCTACGGATTCAACGCCACCGCACAACTGCCTTGGGGCATGCAGCTGACGACCAACCTCAATATGTCGAGCCGTCGCGGCTACAGCGACGCGACGATGAACACCAACGAACTGATCT
The DNA here is from genome assembly GCA_902779455.1 of uncultured Prevotellaceae bacterium. Lineage (GTDB taxonomy): Bacteria > Bacteroidota > Bacteroidia > Bacteroidales > Bacteroidaceae > Prevotella. Next base: position 264,896 of record CACZBS010000002.1, on the reverse strand, counting down.
GGAACGCTCAGCTGGCCCAGAGCTTCCTCAAGGGCAAGCCGCTCTCCGTCAGACTCGAGTTCTACGACATCCTGCATCAGCAGTCGAGCTTCACCCGTACGCTCAATGCTATGGCCCGCACGGACACGGAGTATAACTCGATCAACAGCTACGTGATGCTCCGCATCAACTACCAGCTCAACCTCTTCGGCTCGCGCGAGGCCCGCCAGGGCATGCGCATGGGGCCTGGCGGCCCTGGCGGCGGCTTTGGCAGAGGCCAGGGCGGCGGACAGCGTGGCGGCGGCCAGCGTGGTGGCTTCGGCGGCGGCTTCGGTGGTCCAGGACGCTTCTGAACTCAACAATTAGAAAGGATTATTCGAGAAATTCGTGGTTCTATAATACATCCGAAATTTCTGTCAACAAAAAAGTACCGCTTCGTCATCCTTGAAGCGGTACTTTGACAAACGAAAAGCGGTACTTCGCAACCAGGGAAGTACCGCTTTGTTTTTTGTGATGCGATGGCTTGGCGTGCTTATTCGGCCGTTTCCTTGCGGTCGTCGATGTTGTCGCCTTCAGTGGGCTTCATCTCCTCCTTGAAGTCAGTGATGCCGTTCTCGATGAGGATGTTATACCACTGCAGGAGTTTCTTGATGTCGCTGACGTGGACGCGGTCGCGGTCGAAGTCAGGCAGCACCTTGCCAAAGTATTCGCGCAGCTCGTCGCCGCCGGCCTTCTTGTAGTCGATGCTTGCCTTCTTGCCCTCCTCGAGGGTCTTGAGGCTTTCGAGCACGTTCATCAGGGGCACATCGTCAGTGTCGGTGAACATGGCGATGTCGGCCAGCGACGTGATGCGGTCGGTGGCGAAGGCGGGCTGACGGCGGTGCTGGGCGTCGAGCGACTCGACGATGAGGTTGTTCTTACCGCGCGAAACGAGTTTGTAGAGTCCGGGCTTTCCGGCAATGGCTAAAATTGTCTGTTGCATTTTCTTTTCTATTGTTTGTGATGATTTAATTGGTTTTGCTGTTGTGATGCTGATGGAGCAGGGCACCGATCTGGTCGTCGAGTGAGCGCACGCCGTCGTTGACGATCTCCACGTCGGCCAGACGTCTGACGGCCTCCTGCGGCCATTGGCGCGACAGCCATTCGAGGGCTTTGTCGCGTGTGATGCCGTCGCGCTTCATGATGCGGCTGAGGCGCACCTCCTCTGGCGCCGTGACGACGACGACGCGATCGACGAGCAGGTCGAAGCCTGACTCAAAGAGGATGGCGCACTCCATCCACTCCATGCCGCTGGCTTCGAAGTCGGCCGCGACGGCAGGATGGACGATGTTGTCGACGGCCTTGGCATGCTCTTCTGAGCTGAGCAGGAAGGCGGCGACGACCGCCTTGTTGAGCCGCCCGTCAGCCAGATAGGTCTCTGGCCCGATGAGTTGTGTCAGCTGCCGGCGCAGCTCTGCCGATGAGTGCATCAGCCGCTTGGCGGCTGCGTCGCAGTCGTAGATGTCGATGCCTTGCTTGTTGAGCAGACGGCAGACGTAGCTCTTCCCGCTGCCGATGCCTCCAGTGATAGCGGTCTTCATGGTTTCGAGCGTTCTTCGATGAGGTAGTCGACTTGCTGCACGTCGAGCTTGGCCCGTGATATGTTGCTGGGCGAGCGCCGCAGGTAGATGTTGCACTTGGGCGACTGGCTCCTGGAGAACTCTTCGTAGTCGGCCACGACGAGGAAGTCGGCGGGCGAGAGCTGCTGATAGCGCTTCATGCCCGTGACGAAGCGCACCTTGACCTTGGCGGGAAACGTGCGCAGCACTTTGCCTTCAGGCATGTTGATGCCTACGATGGGGATGCCCCCGATGCTTTCTTCAGTCAGCACGTCCGTGATGAACGTGAAGCAGACCCGCTCGGGCATCATCTTGACGCCCGTGAGCTTCTGCAGGTATGGCTTCAGGATGAGCGTGTCGTGCCATTCGGTGAAGTTGAGCTGCTCTGTGTAGACGGCGTTGATGCTGTCGAGCTTCTGGCGCGAGGCGTAGATGGTCACGCTGTCCGGCTCGACGATGGTGTCGCTGATGAAGTAGAGCTTCTCAGGCGTCACCTGTCCGCGCAGGCGCACTGGCACGCGCTTGCGCTCACCATAATTATAATAGAAGACGAGCTTCTCGGGCTTGATGCTGCTCACCTTTGATGAGGCGGGCACCTCCTTGCTGACCAGACGGGTCAGGTCGCTCTGGCTGACGGAGCCGGAGCCCGGCGAGTGGGCGTAGCGCTGGAAGTCGACACTGACCTGATGGCGCTGCCCTCCGTAGAGATAGCTCAGGAGGTTGATGCCCTTGTCGGCCAGCGACACCCTGATCGTGTCGACGTCGGGCGAGGTGATGACTGCGTTCTTGGGCACATTGACATAGCGCACCTCTATCTTCACTTCCACCTCCGTCGTCTCGTTGAGCGTGGTCAACAGCCAGAAGATGCCGGCAATGGCAAAGAAGAAAAGGAAAATCAGAAATTCCCTGTTAGCCCGGCTGAACAAGAAATTACTGACAGATTGAAAGAACCTGCGTGTCGTCAACGTCGTCGGCGCGTAGTGGGGGGGAGACTTACTTGAGGGGCTGGTTGGCCATGTCCTTGAAGACGGAGCCGCGGTCGACGGTGATGACCACGTCGCGGGCAATCTTCACGTCGACGGTGTTCTTGGCCAGGTCGATGGCCTTCACGGTGCCGTAGATGCCGCCGCCCGTGACGACGGGCGTGCCTTCAGTCAGTTCGTTCTGGAACTTCTGGATCTCCTTCTGCTTCTTCTGCTGTGGGCGGATCATGAAGAAGTACATGATGGCGAACATGAGGATGATCATCACCCAGAAGCTCATCATGCTTCCGCCCTGTGCAGCCTGTGCTGCTAAAAACATTGTTGTCATAATTGCTTAAATTGATGTTAGTTTTCTTGTGGTTGTCTTTCTTCGATGTGCTTCATCAGCCGGCACGTCTTGATCAGATGGCGGGCGATGGTGTCGAGCATGCCGTTGATGTAGCCGGCGCTGCGCGGCGTCGAGTAGTATTTGGCCAGCTCGACGAATTCGTTGATGGTCACGGAGAGGGGGATGGTGGGGAAGGTCATCATCTCCGCAATGGCTATCTGCATGATGATGACGTCCATGTAGGCCAGCCGCGAGAAGTCCCAGTTGCGCGAGGCCTCGCTCATGAGCCGCTGGTAGTCGTCGGCATTGAGGATGGTCGAGCGGAAGAGCTTGCGGGCGTAGTCCTTCTCCTCCTCAGAGTCGTATTCGGGCAGCAGCTCCTGCTTGGCGCCGTTCTTCTCGTCGAAGCGCTTGATGGTTTTCAGGACGAAGGTGTCGACGACCTCCTTGTCGTCGTTCCAGTAGAGGCTTTGCTCCTCCAGCAGCTGGTCGAGGTCGTCGTTTTCCTGGATGAGCGTGCGATAGATGCGGCGCCACAGCTCGCGGTCGGTGTTGTAGTCGTCGTCCTCGCTTTCCATGTAGTCCTTGTAGATCTGGCTCTGCTCGATGAGCTCAAACAGATGGCCGACGAACTCGGGCTCGTCAGCCCATGTCCGTTTTTGTGTTTCCATAAATTCGCCCAGTTGCTTGTTGCTCTCCAGCTGCAAGGCAAAGCGGTTGTCTGCGAACTTTCGCGACGGTTCGGGCGTGCCTTCCCTGCGGGCCTTCGCCTGGACGACATCCAGACGGCGCCTTGATTCGCGGGTGACAGCAACGATGAGCATCAGCAGCTGATTGTAGAGGTCGTAGGCCTTCGAGAGACTGAAGAACAGTTCTTTCTCCGCTGAGTCGATGTTCTTGTTACCGTTTTGATAGTACGCGTAGGTTAACTGAACAATCTTAATTCTGATGATTTCTCTGTTAATCATACTTCGTGGTTATGTTTTACGAGTGCAAATATAGCTATTTTTCCGCTATCGAGCAAGAAAAAAGCGTTCTTTTTGCATTTTTTCTTCGATTATCTTTCTTTTTTCAATTAAAAGTCGTACCTTTGCACCGCTTTTTTCGTGTGATGGCGAATTAAGTGAGCAAATAATCATTTATAAACCAACTTAATTTAGAGTAACACAACTGTTATGAAAGAAATCAACGTCAATGGTCAGAAGCGCGAGACCACGGGTAAGAAGGCTTCAAAGCTGATGCGCAAGGAGGGACTCGTGCCCTGCAATCTGTATGGTGAGAAGAAGGGTGAGAACGGTCTGCCCGAGGCTCTCTCGTTCTCCGTTCCCGCTGCCGACCTCCGCAAGGTGGTCTACACGCCCCACGTCTACGTTGTCAACCTCAACATCGACGGCGCCGAGCACAAGGCTATCATCAAGGAGCTCCAATTCCACCCCACGACGGATGCCCTGCTGCATGCCGACTTCTTCGAGGTAAACGACACGAAGGCCATCACCATCGGCATCCCCGTCAAGCTCAACGGCCTGGCTCAGGGTGTGCGCGACGGTGGTAAGCTGAACCTCTCGATCCGCAAGATCGACGTGAAGGCTCCCTACAAGCAGATTCCCGAGATTCTCGACATCGACGTCACCAACCTCGGCCTGGGCAAGGCCATCAAGGTGGGCGACCTGCACTACGAGGGCCTGGAGCTGGCCACTCCCGCTCAGGTTGTCGTCTGCTCGGTCAAGGAGACGCGTGCTTCTCGTTCGGCTGCTGCTGCCGCTGAGGAATAATCGCTTCTGTCGCAGATGGACAAATTCTTGATTGTCGGACTGGGGAATGTCGGCGAAGAGTACGACCTGACCCGCCACAACACGGGATTCATGGTATTGGACGCTTTCGCAAAGGCGTCCAATATTCATTTTGACGACCGCCGCTATGGCTTCGTCGCCGAGACCTCCCTGCGCGGGCGCAAGGTGTTCCTACTGAAGCCCTCGACTTATATGAACCTGAGCGGCAATGCCGTGCGCTACTGGCTCAACAAGGAGAACATCGACCAGCAGCGGCTCCTCGTCATCAGCGACGACGTGGCCCTGCCCCTGGGCGACTTCCGCCTGAAGGCCAGCGGCTCCAACGGCGGCCACAACGGACTGGGCCACATCCAGCAGCTCATCGGCCAGCAATATGCGCGCCTGCGAATGGGCGTCGGCAACGAATACCCGCGTGGCGGCCAGATCGACTGGGTCCTCGGCCGCTATTCTGACGAGGAGCTGCGCCTGCTGCAGCCCTCCCTCGACCTGGGCGTCGACATCATCCGCAGCTTCGTGCTCAGCGGCATCGATGTGACGATGAACCAATATAATAAATTAGGTAAAGGACGAATAAAGAACCAACCCGCACATGGCGACGAATGAAGCCCGTATCGACAAGTGGCTCTGGGCAGCCCGCATCTTCAAGACGCGCACCATCGCTGCCGATGCCTGCAAGAACGGCAGGGTGGGGGTCAACGGCGTCAACGTCAAGCCCTCGCGCATGGTCAAGGAGGGCGACACGGTCAGCGTCCGCAAGCCGCCCGTCACCTATTCCTTCCGCATCCTGCGGACCATTGAGCAGCGCGTGGGAGCCAAGCTCCTGCCCGAGATCTACGAGAACATCACGCCGCAGGACCAGTACGACCTGCTCGAGATGAATCGCATCAGCGGATTCGTCGACCGTGCGCGCGGCACTGGGCGCCCCACGAAGAAGGACCGCCGCGCCATGGACGCCTTCACCGACTTCGAGGGCTTCGACTTCGACTCGTGGGACGATGATGAAGATTAATCAATTCATTCAACTTTCGCAAGCTTTGCTTGCTGGGAGTGAAGGGAATTAAAAGGGGAATGAGGGGGGAGTGAAGGTGACGTCAGTTCTGTCACAGACATCAAGGCTGAGAGTAACGTCCCCTTCACTACACTTTCACTTCTCTTTTACTCCTTTTCACTCCAAACACGCGAAACTTGTATAAATTCATAATTAAGGACATGAAAACGATAAAGACTATTTTGGCAATGGGCGTGGGAGCCGTTCTTGCGGCTTCATGCCTGAGTAATGATGATCCCTACAGTGCAGGCTTCGCCATCATCAAGCCTGCAGGCGGCGTGAGCCTCCTCTATGCCAACAACGTGGCCGACTCCGTCGTGCTGTTCAGCTATGGCAACTGGAAGATCAGCAACTACGGGGGCTACAGCAACTCATGGGTGACCCTGCCCGTCACCACGGGCGACGGCGAGCGCTTCTATGGCTTCCGCTGCGAGATGACGCAGAACACGACGGGCGAGAGCCGCAGCGCACTCTTCCGCATCGACGACACGTCGCACCCCGGCGATGCCAACTCGGCTTTCGGCTTCTGGCAGTACGCCACGCGCGGCGACGGCTCGCTGGGCAGTGCTGCTGACGTGAAGTCCATCATGGGCTCCGACGGCTCCAAGATCGACATCGCCTACGACGTCCTGCATCGTCCCACGTCGCTGTGGATGGACAAGGACGGCGTCGCCCTCTGCCGCCTCGCCCTGACCTACAACGACCGCGACAGCATGATGAACGTCACGGAGAACGACCGCGAGCTGCGCTCCTACTATCTCAACGACTATCAGCCCGTCGTCCTGCGCTCCACGACTGACACCGTCATGTATTCCACGCTCTATTACAACTATATCCCCATCAGCACCAACATCGCCTTCAACTACGAGCACCGCCGCGCTGACAGCAAGCTCAACACCTGCGTGCGCTATCTCTTCCCTGACGGCGGCGCCACGCTGTCGCCTGACAGCCTGCACAATGCTGACACCCTCTCTTACTTCAAGGGCCAGCAGCTGGTGCGCAAGCTGGGCTTCGAGTATGCCCAGAAGGACAACCGCCGCCAGTCTGTCGACGTCAACCAGCTGCTGCTGGGCGTCGAGGAGTGCGACCCCTACCTGCTGCTCTCGCTCTATCGCTATTGCCGCAACACGAGCATCGTCAGTCGGGCCCGTGGCTCCAAGGACGACATCAGCGTCGAGGCTGAGCTCAACAGCGACCAGAGCGTCAGCCGCCTCACGGTCGCTAACGGCAAGGAAACTATCGTTTACACATTCGAATATTAAGTAATGCTACTCCAGTTCTTATTCATCGTCATTGGCGTCGCGCTCGTTCTCTGGGGCGCCGACCGTCTGACAGAGGGCGCCGCCTCGCTGGCCCGCAGGCTGAAGGTGCCTGAGATCATCATCGGACTGACCATCGTGGCGGCTGGCACCTCAGCGCCAGAGCTCTTCGTCAGCGTCGTCTCTGCCCTCAACGACACGCCTGACCTGGCCGTGGGTAACGTCGTTGGCTCCAACACGATGAACGCCATGCTCATTGTGGGCGTCTCGGCCATGGTGGCCCCGATGGTCATCAGCCGCTCCACCGTCAGCCGCGACATCCCCTTCTCCGTCGCCGCCTCCGTGCTGCTCTTGCTGCTCTGCATGGACGGCATGCTGCGATGGTCCATCAGCGGCAACATGATCTCGCGTCTCGACGGCGTCGTCATGCTCCTCGGCTTCGCCCTCTTCATGGCCGTGGCCCTGCGCCAGGCCCTCAAGGGACATGCCGCTGGGCAGCAGGAGACGGAGGGCCAGCAGATGCCCGTCTGGCGCGGCCTGCTCTTCATCCTGCTCGGACTCCTCTGCCTCGTCGTCGGGTCCAATCTCTTCGTCGATGCCGCAACGAAGGTGGCCCAGCAGCTGGGCGTCAGCCAGGGCGTGATAGGCCTCACCATCGTCGCAGGCGGCACGTCGCTGCCTGAGCTCGCCACGAGCGTGGTGGCAGCCCGCAAGGGGCAGTCGGCCATCGCCATTGGCAACGTCATCGGCTCCAACGTCTTCAACATCCTGCTCATCCTCGGCCTGACGGCTGTCATCAGCCCCATGCAGATTGGTGGCATCACGATGGTCGACCTCCTGATGATGCTCGTCTCGATGGCCCTCGTGTGGTTCTTCTCGGCCACGAAGCTGACGGTGGCCCGCTGGGAAGGTGCCGTGCTGGCGTTCGGCTACGTCGCCTATGTGGCGTGGCTCATCTGCCAGCTGTAGTAGATTTGGAGTTTAGGAGTTTAGGAGTTTAGTAGTTTAGGAGTTTAATTGTTTAGTAGATTTGGAGTTTAGGAGTATAGGAGATTAGGAGTTTAGACGTTAGTTTTCAGCCGTTCATGTCAGTCACATGACTATCATCTAAACTCCTCAACTCCCAAACTCCTCAACTCCACCAAAAGATAAGGAAAACAATGGAAACAAGGAAAGACGAAGGTTTGCAGCAGCTGGGCCAGCCCACCCGCTATTCGCAGGACTATGCCCCCGAGGTGCTCGAGACCTTCGAAAACCGTCATCGCGACAACGACTACTGGGTGCAGTTCAACTGCCCTGAGTTCACCACACTCTGTCCCATCACGGGGCAGCCCGACTTTGCAGAACTGAAGATCCTCTATATGCCCGACGAGCGGATGGTGGAGTCGAAGAGCCTGAAGCTCTATCTCTTCTCCTTCCGCAACCACGGCGACTTCCACGAGGACTGCGTCAACACGATCATGAAGGACCTCGTCCGCCTCATGGATCCCAAGTATCTCGAGGTGACAGGACTGTTCACCCCCCGAGGTGGCATCTCCATCTATCCCTACGCCAACTACGGCCGCCCAGGGACGAAGTATGAGGCCATGGCCGAGCGCCGCCTCATGGAGCATCAGTGCATCTAAGACCCCTCCCCGTCGCTCTGCGCGCTAGCCCCTCCTCCCCTTCGGGGAGGCCGGGAGGTTTTTTCTTACTCCTCCACCTGCCTCTTATAATAACCCTGCTCGTGGTCGCTGAAGCGGAGGACGAGCGTGTCGGGGGTCAGCATCATGATGTCTGCCGTGTCGCTGACCATGATCTGCCGTTGCTGGAGCGAATCTCTCCGCGACGTCTCCAGCACCAGGTGGCCGTTGTAGATATACCATTCGAAGTAGCGCGTCAGCTTCGGATAGACCACGTCCTCCTCCTCGTCCGTCGTGGCGGCACGATAGCTCATGCCGATGGGCATCGAGACGCCCTCGTTCTTCAGGTGGAATCCGTATTCGCGCTCCGTGCTCAGCAGCTCCTTGATCGAGTCGGGCAGGGCCGCCGTATGCACCCCCTCCAGGGCCGCCCGCTCGCGCAGCGTCGGCAGCACGCGGTAGCACCACTGCGCCTTCAGGTCCTCCGTGACGATCATCAGGTCAGCCACCGTCGTGTCGCTCGCATTGCGCACGATAGCCAGCTGGTCGCCGATCATCACCCGCCCGAAGACGCGGTGGCGGCGCGACGCCTCGAGGATGTTCAGCGTGTCAGGGTCAGAGCCCGTGTAAGGCGTGCGCAGGAACACCACGATGGTGTCGTTGCAGCCGTCGCAGGCCAGCCCGTAGATGGTCGAGTCGCCCTCATGGACCACAGTGGCCGAAGCCGTTCCGGCCTCATCCGTCGCTTCCTTATGGCCGCATCCGAACGTCATCATCGCAGCCACAGCCGTCATCACAGCATAAATCCATTTCATTGCCTCACTTCTCTTTTTTTTGCCTGCAAAGGTAAGAAAAAGTTGCCATTTAATGCGGAGCCTCGCAGCCCTATTTTCCCAAAAAAAGTTAAATACAAAAGAAATCCTGCTTCCATCTTCCTGCTTAATCCTTTTTTTATTACCTTTGCATGGTAATCGATTAACCACAACCAATTAAATGTAAACTATGGGAAAAAAGAAAATCAAGTTCAGTCTTGTCTACCGCGACATGTGGCAGTCAAGCGGTAAGTTCCAACCCCGTAAGGATCAGTTAGAGCGCATCGCACCCGTCATCATCGACATGGGATGCTTCGCACGCGTCGAGACCAACGGCGGCGCCTTCGAGCAAGTCAACCTCATGGCCGGCGAGAACCCCAACGACGCCGTGCGTGCCTTCTGCAAGCCCTTCAACGAGGTCGGCATCCAGACCCACATGCTCGACCGCGGCCTCAACGCCCTCCGCATGTATCCCGTCCCCGACGACGTGCGCGAGCTCATGTATAAGGTGAAGAAAGCCCAGGGCGTCGACATCCCCCGCATCTTCTGCGGACTGAACGACACACGCAATATCATCCCCTCCATCCGCTGGGCCAAGGCTGCCGGCATGATTCCGCAGGCCACCCTCTGCATCACCACCAGTCCCGTTCACACGGTGGAGTATTACAGCGCCATCGCTGACGAGGTCATCGCCGCCGGCGCCGAGGAGATCTGTCTGAAGGACATGGCCGGCATCGGACAGCCCGCCATGCTCGGTGCACTGACCAAGTCGATCAAGACCAAGCACCCCGACATCATCATCCAGTATCACGGCCACTCCGGCCCAGGCCTCTCCATGGCCTCCATCCTCGAGGTCTGCAACAACGGCGCCGACATCATCGACACCGCCATCGAGCCCCTCTCCTGGGGTAAGGTCCATCCCGACATCATCTCCGTCCAGTCCATGCTCAAGAACGAGGGCTTCGAGGTCGCCGACCTCAACATGAACGCCTACATGCAGGCCCGCACCCTCACCCAGGAGTTCATCGACGACTGGCTCGGCTATTTCATCAACCCCGCCAACAAGCACATGTCATCGCTCCTGCTCGGCAGCGGACTGCCCGGCGGCATGATGGGCTCGATGATGGCCGACCTGGGCCCCATCCAGACCATGATCAACAAGCTGCGCGAGAAGAAGGGCGAGACGCCCCTCACCATGGACGACATGCTCGTCAAGCTCTTCAACGAGGTCGAGTACGTATGGCCGCGCGTCGGCTATCCCCCACTCGTGACCCCCTTCTCGCAGTACACCAAGAACATCGCCCTGATGAACCTCCTCACCATGGAGCAGGGCAAGGGCCGCTACGTCATGATGGACGACGCCATCTGGGGCATGATCCTCGGCAAGAGCGGCAAGGTGCCCGGCACCATCGCCCCCGAGCTCATCGAGCTGGCCGAGAAGCAGGGACGGCAGTTCACTGACGCCGACCCGCACACCCTCATCCCCAACGCCCTCGAAGGCTTCAAGAAGGAGATGGACGACAACGGCTGGGACTACGGCCGCGACAACGAAGAGCTCTTCGAGCTCGCCATGCACCCCGAACAGTACCGCCCCTTCCGCAGCGGACAGGCCAAGAAGCAGCTGCTCGCCGACATCCAGAAGGCCAAGGACGCACGCCTCGGCGGCTCGAAGATGAAGCCCGAGGAACTCGCTGCCTTCAAGCATGCCAAGGCCGACGCCCTCGTATGCCCCTCCGCCGGACAGATCTTCTACGAGTTCAACGGCGACGGCGAGTGTGCACCCTGCATCGAGCCCTTCATCGGCCAGAAGTATGAAGAGGGTCAGACCTTCTGCTACCTCGTCGAGAAGTGGGGCGAGATCCGTCCCATTCCTGCCGCTCTGGGTGGCAAGCTCGTCGAGGTCAGCGCCAAGCAGGGCGCCAAGGTCCGCAAGGGCGACACCCTCGCTTGGATTGAGCGCGAGCAGAAATAAACTTGATCCCGATGTGTCATAAAATAAGGAGTGCCGCCTGAAGAAAGCGGCACTCCTCATTTGTTTAATTCAACTTTCGCTGGAGGCTTTGCTTGCTGGGAGTTTTAACATGTTTTTGTTGCATTGTTGCATGTTGTATTTGGTGCATTTGATGTTATGGGGCAATTTCTCCTGCCTCAGCACAGACGAAGGTGACTGCCGACAGCCGCTTGGTAAATGGTGCTTTGGTGCTTTGATGCTTTACGGTTTAAACAGTTTCTGGATGATGGCGACAGTCACAGCCAGCCTTGCAATGTCCATGACGGCTTGCAGCAGTGATGCTCGATGAAACGGCATTGCATTTTTGGGATGCCTTTCCCCCTATTAGGGTTACTTTCAGTCACTTAGCCTAATAAGATGCTGACAATCAGACACTAAAAAAGGGAACCGATTGGGTTCCCATTTGCGTTACTTGCGGAGAGTGAGGGATTCAAACCCCCGATACCCGAAAAGGGTATACCGGATTTCGAGTCCAGCGCGATCGATCACTCTGCCAACTCTCCTTCTCGTTTGCGGATGCAAAGGTAATACTTTTTCCTGAATCGGCCAAATTTTTTTTCAACTTTTTCTCTTGGCATGCTTTATTTTCCCTGTTCCGCGCCTTTAGGGCGCAGCCAGAGCAGCCCAGACATGGGTCGGAGGTGTTGAGTATGCTGCGTAGTATACGCCAGACGGCATAGATGACTGCTGACGTTAATATTATGACGACGAGAATGGTCTGCATGCTTCTGAAAAGAATAGTTTTTAATAAAAGAATAATATGGAACGCGCGCGACTATTTTATAATCATTTTGTTCATAATACTGCTAATCGTGTTGACCATTTTGTTGGGATGGGCTTTGTCTTCGATAGCCTCGGGATTGACAACGGCACGTAAGCCGAGGGGACGCATCTCGACGTCGATGTCGGTGCCCATTTGTATGGGGTCGCCGTCGTAGTGAACTGCGCCTGGAGCTTGGCGGCGGATGTGGACGCGGCGTGCCTGGAATGTCTTGATGCTGGAGTTGCTGCTGAGGGTCTTGGCAAAGAGGTCCATGGCAAGCTTTGGAGCCTCCATTACATTGAATGGCTCCATGACGATGACGTCCATGAGACCGTCTTGCATGGAAGCTCCAGGAGCGATGTAGGCGTTGTTACCGTATTGGGCGGCGTTAGCACAGGTGATGAGAAAGGCCTTGTAGTGATGGGTCCCTGTCTCGTCTTCGATGATATAGGTCTCAGGTTTGTATTTCAGGCCTTCCTTGAGTACATTCTCAACGTAGGTGACAAGTCCGCGCTTGCCTGCTTCGGCAAACTTGAGTGATACGAAAGCATCGAAGCCTACGCCACAGGTACAAAAGAATGGCTGCCTGTTGATGATGCCATAGTCGAACGACTCGATGCGCCCCAGGTTGATTATTTCGATGGCGCCTTTTGCGTCCATAGGTAGACAAAGATGACGGGCCAGCCCATTTCCGGAGCCGCAGGGAATGATGCCCAGTGCTGTCTGGCTCTGGACGAGGGAACGGGCTACTTCGTTGACAGTCCCGTCGCCTCCGACAGCAACGCAGATGTCGACATGTTCGTCGACGCACTGGGCTGCAATGACTGATGCGTGGCCAGCATAGGCCGTGCTGACGATGTGCCAGTCGTATTTGTCGGAATCGATCGTTTCTGTGATAAGCTTTTTCAGCCCTTCCTTCGAGCGGGTGCCCGAAATAGGGTTGACGACGAACACGATTTTCTTCTTTTGATTTTGCATAGCGGCAAATTTACAAAAAAAAGACGGAAAAGCAGGTAATGCAGATATAAAAATAACTTAAATAGAACAATTATTGGGAAAAATGGAGGTAATTTGAATTATTTTGTGTAACTTTGCAGCCTGTTTAAAAGTGAAAACCTATAAAACGTTATGGGACAACTACAAGAAAGATTCAAGGAGTACCGATTGCCACAGGAATTTATGGCCAAAGGGGTTTATCCTTATTTCCGTGAAATCACCGGCAAGCAGGGCACTGAGGTCGAAATGGGAGGCCACAAGGTTCTGATGTTTGGCTCGAATGCCTATACGGGGCTGACTGGTGACCAACGCATCATAGACAAGGCTAAAGAGGCACTTGAAAAATATGGAACAGGCTGTGCAGGCAGCCGTTTCCTCAACGGCACACTCGATCTTCACGTGAAGCTGGAAAAGGAGATAGCCGAATTCATAGGTAAGGAAGATTGTCTTTGCTTTTCAACGGGGTTCAGTGTCAACCAAGGTGTCATACCAGCATTGCTCAGTAAGGACGACTATGTGATTTGCGACGATCGTGATCATGCCAGTATTGTCGACGGCCGTCGTCTGGCTTTTGCCAAACAGTTGCACTACAAGCATAATGACATGGAGGATCTGGAGCGTGTGCTGCAGCGACTGCCTCTGGAGGCCATCAAGTTGATTGTCGTCGATGGCGTGTTCTCTATGGAGGGCGATTTGGCCAAGCTGCCAGAGATTGTTGCTCTGAAGAAGAAGTATAATTGCTCTGTGATGGTCGACGAGGCACATGGTATAGGTGTTTTTGGCCGTCAGGGCCGTGGCGTTTGCGACCACTTTGGCCTGACGCAGGATGTTGATCTGATCATGGGCACCTTCTCGAAGTCGCTTGCCAGTATTGGCGGTTTTATTGCTGCTGATTTTGACACCATCAACTTCCTGCGCCATCATTGCCGTACTTACATTTTCTCGGCATCGAATACCCCGGCTGCTACTGCTGCAGCGATGGAAGCTCTGCACATCATACAGCAGGAGCCGGAGCGGATTGAGCGCTTGTGGTCAGTCACTCGTTACGCTCTGAAGCGATTCCGTGAAGAGGGTTTTGAAATAGGTGAGACGGAGAGCCCCATTATCCCTCTCTATGTGCGCGATACGGAGAAAACATTCCTTGTCACGGCACTAGCCTTCAACGCTGGTGTGTTCATTAATCCCGTTATTCCACCCGCCTGTGCACCTCAGGACACGTTGGTGCGTTATGCCTTGATGGCAACTCATACGCAGGAGCAGGTGGAACGTTCGGTGATAGCGCTGAAGAAGATTTTCGTTGAGCAAGGTATCATTAAGTGAGCCATTAGTTCGTTGTTGATAACTCAGGCCTGTTGTCAGAGTGGTTAAAGTTTGCTAATTCGAAAGAAAATTGTGAACTTTGAACTACGAACTATGAACTAAAATTAGTACCTTTGCAGCCGCAATATAGCACGAGGTGTAGCGCAGTTGGTAGCGTTCCTGGTTTGGGACCAGGATGTCGCAGGTTCGAGTCCTGTCACCTCGACTATAGTAATGTGGAAGACTCCCGATTGTCCCCTGCGGGCTGTCGGGATTTTTTTCTTTATATGAGGGATTATGCTGAAACATCTTTATATTAGGAATTTTACGCTTATCGATGAGCTCGATATGGAGTTCAGCAGCGGATTCTCTGTCATCACAGGTGAGACGGGTGCCGGCAAGAGCATTATACTGGGAGCTATCGGCCTGCTTCTGGGACAGAGGGCCGATTTGAAGACCATCAAGCAGGGGGCAGATAAATGCATCATTGAAGCACACTTTGATCTGTCACGTTATAAGATGAAGCCATTCTTCGAACAGAATGACATAGAATACGACGCTACGGACACTATTATTCGCCGCGAATTGACGGCATCGGGTAAGAGCCGTGCCTTCGTCAATGATTCGCCCGTGGCGCTCACACTTCTCAAAGAGTTGGGTGAGAGGCTGGTCGACGTCCACTCACAGCATCAGAACCTGCTCATCAACAAGCACGACTTTCAGCTGCAAGTCGTTGATATTATCGCACAAGACAGTAATGAGTTGGAAGCGTATGCCCGTTCATACGCTGACTATCAGGAGCTTCAGCGTCGCTTGCAGATGTTGCTTGACGAGATTGAGCAGAATGAGCGCAACAAAGATTTTCTGCAGTTCCAGTTTGAAGAACTCACGGCAGCACGATTGGTTGCTGACGAGCAGGAGGATCTGGAAGCGCGTGCCGACACGATGACGCATGCAGAAGACATCAAGCAGGCCTTCTTCAAAGCGGAGAATCACCTCCTCGACGAAGAGAGTGGGGTGGTGGCGCGATTGAAATGGACGACAACAGCATTGCATGACATTGAACACGTCTATCCTAAGGCCAAAGAACTTGCAGAACGGCTGCAGAGTTCTTATATTGAACTGAAGGATATAGCTGACGAGGTCAGCACATGTTTGGAGAATATCGATTTCGACCCCGCCGAAATGGATGCCATCAATGCAAGGCTGGATCGGATCTATGATCTGGAAAAGAAGTATCGCGTTCAGACTGTTGAAGAACTGTTGGCCATCCAGAAAGACCTGGAGCGACGCATCTCGCAGATGGAAAACAGCGCCGATGCGGTCGACGAGCTTAAGCAACAAGTCGAAAAAGCTCATCAGTTATGCATCACGTTAGCTAATGAACTGACCAGTAAGCGCAAAGCCGCCTCGGAGCTCATCGAGCAACAGATGCTAAAACGACTTGTTCCTCTTGGTATGCCAAAGGTGAGATTCCAGATAGAGCTTTCCAAGAGTGAATTACAGAGGACTGGACAGGACAAGGTGGCATTCCTGTTCAGTGCCAACTCTTCTACGCCATTACAGCCTGTTGCACAGGTTGCCTCAGGCGGTGAGATTGCCCGAGTCATGCTGGCCTTGAAGGCGATGATTAGCGGTGCTGTCAAACTGCCCACCATTATCTTTGACGAGATTGATACAGGCGTCAGTGGCAAGATTGCTGAACAAATGGCTCAGATGATGCAGGAGATGGGGGCGCAGGACCGTCAGGTTATCAGTATCACGCATTTGCCCCAGATAGCCGCCAAAGGTTCGACGCACTATAAGGTATATAAGGATGAGACGCCTCAAGGTACTACCAGCCACATGCTGCAGCTCGGCCCAGACGAGCGGATAAACGAAATTGCCCAAATGCTCAGTGGCTCCGACGTGACAGATGCCGCTATTCAGAACGCTAAAGAATTACTTAAAATATGAAACGTATATATTTGTTATTTAGCTTATTCCTTATTTCTATCGTAGCCTATTCTCAGCCCTCATGGAGCAAGAAAGCCCTCAAGTCTGTTTTCCTATTGAAAACCTTTGCGCCTGACGGAACACTACTTGGCGACGCCAATGGCTTCTTCGTCAATGAGACAGGTGACGCCGTTAGCAGTTTCCAGCCTTTCAAGGGGGCTCAGCGTGCAGTGGTTATCGATGCATCAGGAAAGGAATACGAAGTGACTCATATCCTCGGAGCTAACGAGACCTATGATGTCGCCAAGTTCCGCGTTGACATTAAGAAGGCGGTTGCACTGCCCATTGCCCTCAACATGCAGGCTGAGCACGCGCCCGTCTGGCTCTTGCCCTATCGAGACATGAAGCTCATGAAAAAAGGCGAGGTCACGAAGGCAGAATTGTTCAACGGCGACTATGCGTACTATACGCTTAATATGGCCATGCCCGAGAACTCCCTCAGTGCGCCCTTGCTCAATGAAGCAGGCGAGGTGGTTGGTCTCATGCAATCTTCTGCAGGCAACAGCGCCACGAGCTATGCAGTCAGCGCCCGCTTTGCTGACAGCCTTCGTCTGACTGGACTCAGCATCAACGACCCTGTGCTTCGCTCTACATATATAAAGAAAGCCCTGCCAGCAGAGGTCGGACAGGCTCTATTGACGCTTTACGTGGCAGCCTCGACACTTGATTCAGTCAGCTACGCAACCCTTGTAGATGATTTCATTCGTCAGTTCCCGACAGAGCAAGACGGCTATATCTATAAGGCCCAACTGGCAGCAGGTGGCGACAAGTATGAAGAGGCAGACCGCTATATTGCACAGGCGCTAAAAACAGCCACGCGACCAGAAGAAGTTCACTTCACGTATTCGAGGCTGATGTATCAGAAAGCGCTCTACAAGCCCCAAGTTTCCTATGATGCGTGGAACTACGAACAGGCCCTTCAGGAAGTCGACAAAGCCTACGAGATCAATCCGCAGCCTGGCTTCCTGCAGCATAAGGCCTATATTCTCTTTGCCCAGAAAGAATACGCTAAGGCCAGCAATATTTATGAGCAACTGTTCCAGTCGTCGCTTCGTTCACCAGAGATATTCTATGAAGCATCGAGGTGTAAGGTGATGCAGGGCGACACCATTGGCCAGATTGCCCTGTTGGACAGCGCTGTGGCTACTTTCTCTCGTCCTTATCTAAAGGAGGCCTCCACCTATTTGCTGGCTCGCGCCCAGGCTTGTCTGGATGCGGGGAAATATCGGGCAGCAGTCACAGACCTGAATGAATACGAAGAATTGATGAAGACTCAGGTGAATGACAATTTCTATTATCTTCGCTATCAGGCGGAACTGGGTGGACGACTCTTCCAACAGGCCCTCAACGACATCACCCGCGCTACTGAGATCAATCCTACGGAGGAGCTTTACTATGCAGAAAAAGCTTCGCTCGAGGTGCGCGTAGGCTATTTCGACGAGGCCATTCAATCTGCACAACAGTGCATTGCCGTGGCTCCGGACTTCAGCGATGGCTACCTGTTCCTTGGCGTGGCTCAATGTCTGAAAGGCCAGAAGGCAGATGGCATCAAGAACCTGCAGAAGGCCAAAGAACTCGGCGATACGCAGGCCGACGAACTCATCGAGAAATACTCGAAGTAGGAGTGAAGAAGAAGCCTAATCCTCAGGCTTCTCATGGAAGATGCGATGATGAATGAAGTTGGAGCCTTCGAGGCAGAGGATGACGAGCAATGTCGACACGCCAGCAAGCCCATACATGCCTGCTCCGGCTGTCATGCCAATGGCCGATGTCACCCATAGCCCTGCTGCCGTAGTCAATCCTTTCACCACATTCTTCTGGAAAATTATGGTGCCGGCACCAATAAAGCCCATACCACTGACGACCTGAGCCGCGATGCGGCTTGGGTCGCGCTGTATGCCTTGTATGCCAACGAAGTCGTCGAACCCGTGAAGCGAGAGAATCATGAACAGTCCGCTGCCCAACCCTACGAGGAAATGAGTGCGGAAGCCTGCCTCCTTCGACCTGTATTCGCGTTCAAACCCGATGATGCCACCCAGCATGGCGGCAATGAAAATGCTTAGAATGTATTCGCTGTTCATTGTCTCTAAATGATGTCTTTTATCTGAAGAAGGGGTTCATTCGCACCTCATCGCCGATTCTCGACTGTGGACCATGGCCTGGATAGACAATGGTCTCAGCCGGCAGGTGGGCCAATCGCGTCGTGAGACTCTCCATCAGCTGGGGCCACGAGCCGCGATGCAAATCGGTGCGGCCTACGCTCATGCGGAAAAGCGTGTCGCCAGTGAAGACGGCCTGCTCTGCCTCACACCAGAACACGACGCCGCCAGGCGAATGCCCTGGGGTGTGGATCACTTTCAGGAGGTGGGTTCCGAATGAGACCTCGTCGCCGTCTTTCAAGTAGTCGCCCAATGGTGGTATAAGGTGATCATAGCCGATGCCAATCATGTCACGCGTCTGTTGGTCGACATTGAGCAGCAGTTCTGCATCGTCAACATGAATCTCTGGCTTAAGCCCAAATTCTTCGTAGATGGTGTCCACGCCAAAAACATGATCCATGTGGCCATGAGTGCAGAGCAGGTGGCGAGGCTTCAGCTGCTGTTTGCGAACATAGTCGACAATTGCCTTGCGCTCGGCTTCATAGTAGGCGCCGCAGTCAATGATGACGGCTTCGCAGGTAGCATCGCTCACGATATAGCAATTCTCCTGCAACATGTTGACACTAAAGCACTTGATATCTATCATAGGGGTACGTAGATGCAATGTTTCTCTTTAAACCACTCTTCGCTGAACCATTGGCTCACCTCGCTGACTTCGGCAATCTTCCTGAATGGCTGTATCTCACTCTGAACGTCGCCTCCTTTCAGGCAGATAATTCCGTTAGGCAGGGCGTTGCGTTGCGTCCGCGAGATGTTTTTGCGGACAATCTTGACCAGGTCGGGTAGGGGCATGACGGCGCGACTCACCACAAACTCATAGTGGCCTCGCTCCTCTTCGCCGCGACGATGTTCTGGCTTGCAGTTGCTGAGTCCGATAGCCTGACAGACCTCCTGTGCCACACGGATTTTCTTTCCTGTGCCGTCGATGAGCGTGAACTGACATTCAGGGAACAGAATGGCCAGGGGGATGCCTGGGAACCCGCCGCCCGTGCCGAAGTCGAGCACCTCGGTGCCTGGTCTGAAGTTGACAAAGCGTCCGATGGCCATTGAGTGGAGCACATGGTGCAGGTAGAGGTTGTCGATATCCTTCCGCGAGATGACATTGATTTTCTCGTTCCACTCACGATAGAGTCCCTCGAGGGCATCCAGTTGCTGGCGCTGCCGCTCGCTAAGTTTGGTGAAGTATTTCTCTATTAGTTCCATTCGAGATAATAAGATTTTGCTGCAAAGATACGAAATAAAAACTAAATCACCAAACAACCACCTCATTTATCATTTCAAAACGGTCCTTCGACATACAAGAAGGACCGTTGTGTTGGGCACACAACGGTCCTTTGTTAAGGTCAAAGCGGTCCTTTGCTGCAAAGAAGCATCAGCTTTCGACCGTTGGAGACGGTTTTCCGCCCTTCTTGCCGCTGTTTCTGCCTCGTCCGCGGCTATGGCCTCGTCCGCTTCGCCCACGATTCCTGCCACTGCGTGACTTACTTTCGCCGCCACGTTCGGATGCCTTGTAGGCAGGGGCATCGCCCAGTCCTTCAGGCAGCGGTGTCTTCTCGACCTCGCGGCCAAGGAACTTCTCAATCTGCATGAAACGGCGAATATCGCGGTCGCTGACCAGCGTGACGGCCTCGCCATCACGATCGGCGCGGGCCGTGCGTCCGATGCGATGAACGTAATCCTCGTCGTCGTGAGGCACGTCGTAGTTGAGCACCATCCGGATGTCATCGATGTCGATGCCACGCGAGACGATGTCAGTCGCACAGAGCACGTCGTTATGTCCAGCCTTGAAGCGGCGCATCACGTCGTCGCGTTCAGGTTGGGTGAGGTCGGAGTGCATGGCTGCGCAGTTGATCTTCATGCGCTTCAGCTCACGCGTGACATCCTTGACGCGCTCTTTCTTGCCGCAGAAGATGATGACGCGCTGCAGGTCGCCCTGACGGAAGATGTGCTGTATGATCTTGAGCTTTTGCGGCTCATAGCAGACGTAGGCCGTCTGGTGAATCTTATCAGCAGGACGGCTGACCTTGAGCTTCACCTCGACAGGGTCGTGGAGCAGGGTGACAGCCAGCTCGCGGATCTTCTGAGGCATCGTGGCAGAGAACATGACGCGCTGGCAGTCCTTAGGCAGCAGGGCGTTGATCTGCAGGATGTCGTCAGAGAAGCCCATGTCGAGCATACGGTCGGCCTCGTCGAGCACGAAGAAAGAGGTGCGCGAGAGGTCAAGGTTGCCTACCTTCAGGTGGCTGAGCAGTCGGCCTGGCGTGGCAATAACGACAGGAGCTCCGCCACGCAAGCTTTTCATTTCCTGGTCGAAACGGGTGCCGTCGTTGCCGCCATAGACAGCTATGGACGAGACGTCGTCAAGATAGTAGCTGAAGCCCTCCATGGCCTGGTCAATTTGTTGGGCAAGTTCGCGTGTGGGCGACATGACGACGCAGTTGATGGCATCTTCGGGGTAGTCGCCGTCGTCGAGCATCGACAGGATGGGCAGCAGGTATGCCGCCGTCTTGCCTGTGCCTGTCTGAGCTACGCCGAGCACGTCGTGTCCGTCGAGGATCTGCGGGATACACTTCTCCTGGATAGGAGTCATCTCCTCGAAGTGCATGTCGTAGAGCGCGTCGAGGATGTTGTCATTGAGATATGTTTGTTCGAATGTCATTATTAAATTGAACTAATTCGGTGCCTGTCTGTAGCAGAAGTAGGCAATGAAAACGTAAATGATATTAGGAAGCCAGGCTGCCAGCCAGGCAGGCCAGCCAGCGTTGATGGCAAAGGTGGCGCTGATGGTCTGGAGTAGGATGTAGGTGAACGAGAGGGCCAGTCCGATGCCAAGGTAAAGTCCCATGCCGCCTTTGCGCTTCCGTGATGAGAGCGAGGCACCAATGACGGTGAGGATGAACGAGGCAAATGAGGTGGCAATACGCTTGTGATATTCAACCTCGTATTGCACGACGTTGACTGATCCGCGTTCCTGCTGCTTGGAGATGTAGCGTTTGAGCTCTGGCGACGTGAATGTCTCTTGCTGCCCCTTCGAGAAGACGAGATCCATTGGCTCCATCATGATGAGCGTGTCGAGCTCCTGACCTGTCTCGATCTTCTCGCGCAAGCCCTTGAGCGTACGTATCTTATAGTTGATGAGCTTCCAGTGATAGCGCTCGTCGGCGATGGTGTCATATTGTGCGACGTTAGCGGTCATGTGGCTGACGAGCTTCTTGTTCTCAAACTTGTCGAGCGAGAAGCCATAGCCGCGCTTGGTGTTGTTGTCGTATTGCTGCAGGTAGGCGATGATGCCTGGACCGACCTGTAGCTGGACGTTAGAGGCCGACGTATTCTTCTTCTTGTTCTTATAGAGTGTCTCGAAGTTCTGGCGGACGACGTTGCCATGGGGAATAATGTAGGCGCCTAGGTAGAAGTTGAGAGCGGCAATGAGTGCGGCTGACAGCATGTAGGGCCGCATAAGCCGACGAAAACTCGTACCACAGGCCAGCATGGCAATGATCTCGCTGTTGCCCGCCAGCTTGGAGGTGAAGAAGATGACGGCAATGAAGACGAAGAGAGGGGAGAAGAGATTGGCAAAGTAGGGCACGAAGTTGGCGTAGTAGTCGAAGATGATAGCGCGCCATGGTGCATGATAGGTGGCAAACTTGGCCATGTTCTCGTTGAAGTCGAAAACGATGGATATGCTGATAATCAGCACGATGGAGTAGATGTACGTGCCGATGAACTTGCCGATGATGTAGCGGTCGAGCCGAGTGAGCAGTTTGCCTAACGGATTCTTCATAATCGTCGTCCTAAATTGTCAATGACGGTGCGTTTCCATTGCGTGAAGTCGCCTTGCGCGATATGACTCCTCGCGTCGCCGACGAGACGCAGATAGAAGGCCAGGTTGTGGATGGACGCAATCTGGAGGGCCAGCAGTTCCTGAGCCTTGAAGAGATGATGGAGATAGGCTTTGGAGTGAAGACGGTCAATGTCGCATCCGTCTGGGTCGATAGGCGAGAAGTCTTGCTCCCATTTCTTATTGCGCATGTTCATCGTGCCCTCATAGGTGAAAAGCATAGCGTTGCGGCCGTTGCGCGTTGGCATGACGCAGTCGAACATATCGACGCCGCGCTCAATGGCCTCAAGAATGTTCTGCGGAGTGCCCACACCCATGAGGTAGCGGGGGCGGTCTTTAGGCAGAATGTCGTTGACCACCTCGATCATCTCATACATCACATCAGTAGGCTCGCCTACAGCCAAACCACCAATTGCATTGCCTTCTGCACCTTTGTCAGCCACGTATTTGGCAGCTTCCCGCCGCAGGTCCTTGAAGGTGCAACCCTGTACGATAGGGAACAGGGCCTGATGATGACCATAGAGGGGCTCAGTCTCGTTGAAGCGGCGAATACATCTGTCAAGCCAGCGCTGGGTGAGTCCTAGCGATAGCTTGGCATATTGATAGTCGCTTTGTCCTGGAGGACACTCGTCGAGGGCCATCATGATGTCGGCACCAATGATTCGCTCCGTATCCATCACGCTTTCTGGAGTGAACACATGTTTCGATCCGTCTATATGGGAACGGAATTCGCATCCCTCTTCACGCAACTTGCGGATTCCTGTCAGCGAGAAGACCTGAAAGCCGCCCGAGTCAGTCAAGATTGGGCGGTCCCAGGTATTGAAGCGGTGGAGACCTCCAGCCTTTCGCAGAGTGTCGAGTCCCGGGCGCAGGTAGAGGTGATAGGTGTTGCCAAGAATGATCTGTGCCTTCACCTGGGAGCGTAGTTCTGAAAAATGGACGCCCTTGACTGATCCACATGTGCCGACAGGCATGAAGATGGGGGTCAGTATCTGTCCGTGATCAGTCGTGATGAGACCTGCACGTGCGGAGCTATATGGGTCGGTATGTTGTAGTTCGAACGTCATTTCTTCTGTTCCTTTTCTTCGTCAATGGTGAAGATTGTGGGATTAGAAACAATCTCATTGGTGAGGGCGAAATCCCATACATCCTGAATGTTCTCGACGTAGTGGAAACTGACGCCTTGCAAATAGATCTCGGGAATCTCCTGAATGTCCTTCTCATTCTCGCAGCACATGACGATATCAGTGATGCCTGCACGCTTGGCTGCCAAGATTTTCTCCTTGATACCGCCAACAGGCAGCACCTTGCCGCGAAGGGTAATCTCGCCTGTCATAGCTGTATTCTTACGTACCTTGCGCTGGGTCAGGGCCGAAGCTATCGATGTAGCGATCGTGATGCCTGCTGAAGGACCATCCTTAGGTGTGGCACCCTCTGGCACATGGATATGAATGTTCCAGTTGTCAAAGATGCGATAATCGATATTCAGCAAGTCGGCATGGGCCTTCACATATTCCAGAGCCAGGACGGCTGACTCCTTCATCACGTCGCCCAGATTGCCCGTCAAGGTGAGCTTGGCGCCCTTGCCTTTCGAGAGTGAAGTCTCGATGAAGAGGATCTCGCCGCCGACGCTCGTCCAAGCCAGACCAGTCACCACACCTGCATAATCGTTGCCTTGATAGATGTCACGATAGAAGGGCGGTTTGCCCAGCAGGTCCTCAAGCGACTCAGGCGTAACCTTCCAGTCAAGGTTCTCTCCGTCGACCTGATACTTGTAGGCCATCTTGCGCATCGCCTTGTTGATCTGCTTTTCCAACTGGCGTACGCCGCTCTCACGGGTGTACTGTTCGATGATTTTCTCGATGCTTGTCTTATTGAAACGAGGCTTCTTAGAAAGCTGCTTCAAGCCTGTGTTCTCGAGCTCGCGAGGGATGAGGTGGCGCTTGGCTATCTCTATCTTCTCCTCCGTGATATAGCCGCTGACTTCGATGATTTCCATGCGGTCGAGCAATGGGCGTGGAATCGTCGACAGGTTGTTGGCTGTCGCGATGAAGAGAACCTTAGAAAGGTCGTAATCGACGTCGAGGTAGTTGTCGTGGAATGCATTGTTCTGCTCCGGATCAAGGACCTCAAGCAAGGCCGAGGCTGGGTCGCCGTTGAGAGTAGCCTGAGTGATCTTGTCAATCTCGTCGAGTATGAAGACAGGGTTGCTGGAGCCTGCCTTTTGGATGCTCTTAAGGATACGGCCTGGCATAGCTCCAACATAGGTGCGTCGATGACCGCGAATCTCGGCCTCGTCGTGAAGTCCGCCCAGCGAAATGCGGACATATTTGCGTTTCATGGCCTCAGCAATGGATTTTCCCAACGATGTCTTACCAACACCTGGAGGGCCATAGAGGCACAGAATGGGCGACTTGAGGTCGCCGCGCAGGGCCAACACCGACATATATTCGAGTATGCGCTCCTTCACCTTCTCCATTCCGTAGTGGTCATGATCAAGAATCTTTTGCGCACGCTTCAGGTTGAGGTCGTCCTGAGTATACTCGTTCCATGGCAGTGACACATAGGTTTGCAGATAGCTCAGCTGGACATTGTAGTCGGGAGACTGGGGCTGCAGACTGTCAAGTTTCTCTATCTCCTTATAGAATTGCTGCTCTACCTCATCGCTCCACTTCTTGTGGGAGGCTTTCTCTATCAGTTTGTCACGCTCAGGCGATGTCTCATTTCCTATCTCTGCTTGGAGATTCTTGATCTGCTGTTGCAGGAAATAGTTCTTCTGCTGTTCGTCGATATCCTGACGAGTCTTGTTACGTATGTCAGCCTTAAGCCTCTGAAGGGTGATTTCGCGATCGAGGGCTTTCATTGTGCTGAACAGCCGTTCTTTGACAGACTCCATACTGAGCAGCTTCACTTTCTCCTGTATGCTGAACGGCATGTTGGTGCACACAAAGTTGAGTGCCATCACATCATTCGAGATGTTGCTGATGGCAAAGTTGGCCTCGTCAGGGATGTCGTCGCTGACAGAGATATATTCACGTGCCATACGACGAAGGTCGTCCATCGCCGTACGCCATTCCTTGTCATGCTTGTCTGGCATAAGCTCTGGGACGGCCTTTACCTCACCATACAGATAGGGCGTATCCTTCGTAAGACGGACCAGGCGTAAACGGCCCAGGCCCTGCAGGATTGCGGTGACGCCGTTGTTGGGCAAGGTGATATGCTTGACGACACGTGCAAAGATGCCATATTCATAAAGGTCTTCAGTGATGGGCTCTTCTACGTCTGGGTCTTTCTGGCAGATAATGGCGATGATGTCGCCTGAGCGCTCTGCCCTGCGGATGAGTTTCATGCTTGAATCGCGCCCGATGAGAATAGGGTCGACCACACCTGGGAAAAGCACCAGGTTCC
Organism: uncultured Prevotellaceae bacterium; assembly: GCA_902779455.1. Lineage (GTDB taxonomy): Bacteria > Bacteroidota > Bacteroidia > Bacteroidales > Bacteroidaceae > Prevotella. The sequence goes on along the minus strand of CACZBS010000002.1, from coordinate 239,008 downwards.
TAACAGGCAGGATAGGCAGTTCGCTGGGAACGTCGACATTCATCAGGTCAGTAAAGTCACCGTCAATGTCGGCAATCATCGAGAAAGCATTGTTATTCTGATTGTCACTCATTTCTTATGTTTCTTCTTGCTCTTTCTTCTTACTTCTAAACTTCTTTCTTCTGAATTGAGGATGCAAAGGTACTAAATAAAATTAAGAATTAAGAATTAGAATTTGATAATTAACAAATTATTAGTAACTTTGCCTCGATTTTATGGCGAATGACTATTTTCAATTCAAGCAATTCACCGTCAGACAGTCGCTCTGCGCAATGAAGGTCGGCACTGACGGAACAATCCTTGGCGCATGGGCAAGAGGAGGAAAGCGTGTGCTTGACATCGGCACAGGAACAGGACTGATCGCCCTGATGATGGCTCAGCGCTATGCAGAAGCACGGGTCGTAGGCATCGATATTGATGCAGAGGCAGTCGTTCAGGCAAGAGAGAATGTCATGTCGTCACCATTTGCTGAGCGAATCGCCATTGAACATTCAGATGTGAAGCAGTACGAAGCACCATTATTTGATGCTATCGTTAGCAATCCTCCTTATTTCATTGACTCTTTAGAGAGTTCTGATGCTCGTCGCACATTGGCACGCCACACATCGATGCTGACGTATGCCGCCCTAATGGACAGTGGCTGGCGACTACTGACTGAAGATGGGGAGTTCTCTGTAATTATCCCTTTTGACTGCAAATCCCACTTGGAAATGGAGGCAGTGATGAGGGGATTCTTCAAAGTGCGCGAATGGGCGATAAAGACTACGGCGACGAAGAAGCCCAGACGCTATCTGATGGCCTTCCGAAAGCATCATGCAGAACTCGAGAAAGGGGAAGGCATCATTGGTTCCGAATGGTACGAAAAATTAACGAAAGATTTTTACATATGAGAGTATGCCTCTTGGAGATGGACTTGGCTTGGGCTAGTCCTGAAGATAACATCGCAGAAGCCGAACGGCGAATTGCTTCGCAGCCCTCTGCCGATCTTTATGTGTTGCCAGAGATGTGGGCGACAGGCTTTGTCGTCGAGCCAGAAAGCTGCATAGAAGACGAGACTGCGTCGTTGGCCTTACAATGGATGAAGTCGACTGCATGCGAGCGAAAGTGTGCCATAAGCGGCAGTCTGGCGATCAAGTCGGCTGAGGATAAGAGCTATCGCAACCGCCATTACTTCGTCACGCCTGACAGTGTCACGTTTTATGACAAACATCACCTCTTTACGCATGGTGGTGAGAATCGTCATTACGTAGCAGGCGAATCTGCTGTTATCGTCTCCTGGCAGGGCGTACGCTTCCTATTGCAGACATGCTACGACTTGCGTTTCCCTGTCTTTTCACGCTGGGGCAGAGCTGGCGAATATGATGCTATTATATATGTAGCCAACTGGCCCGCCTCACGTCAACTCGCATGGGACACCCTCATACGAGCACGGGCTATTGAAAACCAGTGCTACGTAGTGGCCGTCAATCGCATAGGAAGCGATCCGCTTGCCTATTACGAAGGCGGTTCCTGCTTGATAGATCCGACGGGGAAAGTGGTCGACGAAATCAGTATGGATCGTCTCCACAAGCTAAGAAGCCACTTCCAAGTTCTTGCCGATTGCGACCTTTAATCTATGATATAGACTACGACGAGGGCAATGACAGATAGGACGGCAACGGTAAAAAGTGCCCTGAAGCCCCATTTTGCTATAAGTTTACGCCTCTTGATGGCCTGCAGACTCTCATATTTGAAACGACTGGCGCTGTCCATTTGGTGGGAATGGTGGTGGTGATGATGATGATGTGTGTCACTCTGTGATACCATAATAATAAATCTATATTACTTACCTAATTAGTTTAACTTCTGAGTTCAGACCGCTTGGCACTGGAGTCCATTGGTCGTAAAGCGTCTTTTTGTAGTTGATGTCGACAACGTTGATCTCTTCCATCTTACGCCATTTGACGTTCTTGCGGTCGAGATCGCTGATGCGGTTTGCCGGCAGGTTGGTCACCTCGATACGCAGTTCGTTGGCACCCACTTTGAGTGCGCCCTTGGTGTCAAGGATGAAGGGCACGCTCCAGGCGCAGCCAATAAACTGACCGTTGATGTAGACACGGGCCGACTCGCGTACGTCTCCAAGGTCTATCATCCATGGACCAGCGGGATCTTGCTTCTTCGACATCTTGAAGGTCGTGGTGTAGACGCCAGTACCCATCGTCACTCGGGTCTGATCATCAAGGTCTTCCCAAGTCTGAAGTTCATCGAGTTGATAGGTCTTATCGACCTTGGGGGCTTCCTCAATGAATGACAAGGTCCAGGGACCTTCAATCTCAATCTCTTCCTGTTGGGGCGTTTCGCTGGTCGCCAGAGTTTCCTTTTCGAACTTCATAGGTTCGTCAAAGGTCTGCAGGATCATCGATTCGCCGCTGTGGAGGTTGATTTGGAAGCCATCATCGTCAGTTTCGGCTGGTGTGATCTCGCCCGTGAGAGGATTAAACCAGAGAGCGTCGACGCTCTTGCCGGCAGCCACGTCGCAGACGCCGCTGATGTCGTCGGGCGTCAGATTGGCGATGAAGTAGTGGTGACCTGTCGGGTTCTTCCGTCGGATGGCTTTCAGTCCGAAGTTCAGTTTCATTGGCTCAGGCTTAGCAACCTTTGCCATCTCGTCGGTATCGATGCCATACATGATGTGGGCGCCTTGTTCCTTGAGCCGTTCGATATGCTGCCTGACGGCTTCAGGCATCTCGCCGCTGCCAGGGATGATCAGTCCCTTATAGCTGGTGCCGCCCGATGTGATGAGCTGTCCGTTCTTGCAGGTGGTCTGCATAAGCAGGCGCTCGGAGATATAGTCGCAATCGAAACCTGCCTTGTCAATCTCAAGGATGGCCTCGCGGAACTCAGGCATCAGTTTGCCCATGGCATGGATCGTGAACTGCATGAGCAGTTTGCCGTTGGGCTTCTTCCAGGCATCGCGGATGGGCAGCAGCACCAGGAAGTCGTTGTCAGGCTCGCCCCATTGCAGGAAACTCTGGCAGCGCTCCACATACTGCATGAAATAGGGAGCGTCGCGCCAGATAGAGTTCGTGGGACTCATGTCGATGGAAGCGTAGAACTTCCATCCGGGCCACTCGTCGTCCTTGGGGCTATAGCATGTGCCGTGGAAGAACATGTGGTTCACTCCTGCACAAAACATCAGGTCGAGGTCAGGCTTCAGCTGTGAGAGCGATGTGCGGAAGTGCTCCGTGAGCCATGTGAACGTCTCGCTCGATGTATAGGGTTTGCCGCAGACGTGGGCAGCGCTGGGTGCATACTTGAACATCGAGTAGTCAGAGTCGTTCTTGCGCGTCTTGCCAGGGTCGGTGCGCAACCCCTTGATGCCGAGGTCGCTGAGCCCGAATCCCTCGATCTCTGGGATGTCGACGGCAGCATAGCAGTCAATGAGGTTGGCTGGCGAGCCGTGGGCCTGGTTGCGGGTGATGGCTCCATGACTGTGAGCCCATGCCGTCCATTGCTCAGTGAAGTTCTCGAGGATCAGGTCGCCAAGAGTCTCGCGATAGTCGGAGAGAACGCAGATGGCTTTCTTAGCGGTCCCCGCTGTAGCTTCTGTGGACTTACTGTTAAAAGAAACAAGCAGTTCGGGCAGATGGTCTTCGAGTTTGTAGCCACGACGGCGCTCAAACTCCTGGAACAGCGTGGGGGTCCATGTGGCAGCCTCTACCTCGTAGGAGTCATTGAAGAAAGTGTGAGGGTAGGGGGTGCGTGTACGCTCAAAGGCCTCCTCGATGTGCTTCAGGTAGTTGGCCACAGCATTCTTGTCGAAGTGGTCGACGACGAGTCCTTCACCGCCAGGGGCTGCTCGCTTTACCTTCATGACACCATATTTAATATATATGGCAATAAGTTGGGATTCGAGCGGAGCCTTCTTTGAAGGGAAGAGGGCGTCACAATCCAACTTGCTGTCCTTTACGTTGCTTGTGACGTCAGTGGTCTTGCCGTCAGCGGTGTAAAGCATCACCTTGTGCAGGACGGCGTTCTTGGCGTCCTTCTCTGTAAGGGAGAGATCAATGGCGCTGACATCCTTGGTGTCAGGCTGCAGCCCCTTTTTCCCGTTGACGGTGCTCCAGACACCATCGGCGTCTATGGTCTTCTCCACGAAAACGGCGCGACAGGCACTCTCTTCCAGCGGCACCCAGGGGCCACCGAATGGCCAGCCCGTGCCGGTGGCCATGTCGAGCTCTATTCCGTTTTGCCGACACTGTTCAGCGGTATAGCGCAGCATCTCCATCCATTGATCGGAAAGATAGTCGATATTGTTCTTCTCGTTGCCCTGCACACCATAGATGGGAGTGATCTCCACGGCGCCGGCACCATGATTTGCATATTGCTGCAGATTCCACTTGAGGTTGGCCTTGTCGACAGCTGACCCCAGCCACCACCACCGCAATCCCGGTTTTGCTTCCGTCGTGGGTGTTGGCCAACTTTGTGCCGTAGCTGTCATCGACATTACTGCGATGGCCAAGGTCGTCAATATCTTTTTCATCGAATGGAAGGTTTTTGCTTGTTACGATTTTTGTTCCGTTAATCTCTTATAAACGAAGGGCCGCTTTGACATGTTCAAAGGACCGCTTTGCGATGCTCAAAGCACCGCTTTGAGATGCTCAAAGTACCGCTTTAATTTCCGTCAGGTTTAATTAGGTCGGCATTGCGGGCAGGCGCCCACTGGAACGTTCGCCAATCGTCAGGCTTGGCAGGATTGAAGTCGCGCCAGTCCGAGCGCAGCAGGTCGGCCAGCGGCAGCTTGAGCTGCTTGATGCCCATGACGACACACTTGGCCACCTCATAGGCCCCGTAGGGATTGAAGTGCGTGTTATCGGCCAGCTCCTTGTCCTGTTCGGGGAATGTGTTGGCGGCATAGTGCACCAGTGCCCGCTTGGAGTTCTCATAGCCAAGAGTCTCGAAGAACGTCTTCGTCATCTGGTTAAGATCGATGAGGGGCACGTGTTCGCGCTCTGCCACGTCCTTCATGGCTGCGGGGAAATCGCCGTGGGTGTTGCGGATAGTCTTGTTGTCATTTTCAAAGGCACGACGCTGCGTTGGCGTACAGAAGACGATCGTAGCCCCTTTCTGACGCACTTGGTCAACGAAAATCTTCAGCTGATACTGGTAGTGATACCACGCGCCGTCGCCAGGACGCTTCTCTTTCTCGTCGTTATGGCCGAATTCCACAAAGACGTAATCGCCAGGCTTCAGCGTCTGGAGAATCTTGTCCAGACGGTAAGAGCCGATGAACGTGCGGGCTGTCAGGCCGCTCTCGGCGTGATTCGAGATGGCCACCTCAGGGCCAAACCATCGGGTGATCATCTGTCCCCATGAGGCCCAGGGCTCATTGTTTTGGTCAACGACAGTGGAGTTGCCGCAAAGATAGACTGTCGGCACCTTGTCGTCGCGCTCGATGTGAATGGATTGTACGGCGGGCTGAGGGCCGTTGAACTCCAGCGTCAGCTTGTCGTCCCATGCCAGATAGTCCTTCTCTCGGTCCTTGATCTTCACGAACTTATCGCCTTCAATAAGCGGAGAACGCTTGTTGACAGTGAATTCCACCGTGCGGGTGTCTTTCTTCTTCTTGGTCGTCACGTTGTCCATCATCAGCCGGCGCCCCTCTGCACGGACCGTCGTGTTGGACTTCTTGATGCCACCCAGCACGATGCGCACGCGATAGTTGCCGTCAGGCACGCGCACCGAGAAATAGAACGGGTCGGCCGTGGGCTTCTTTACGTTGGGAGCGGGCAGCAGGTCGTATCCGTAGCCGTCGCGGGCGTTATATGTGGGCTGCTGTTTTGTTAAGTCAAAGTCGAACGTCTGAGCCGTCAAGACGAGCGGCGTCAAGGCGAGCATCGTCAGTATCTCTCTTAATTTCATCATCTTTTGAGGTGTTTTTTGAAATGCAATGCAAAGGTACGAAAAATAATGTAGCCTACCAAATATTTGGGCAAAAAAGATGTCTTCCGCCCATATTGACAGCGTGATGATAAGTTTGCGATTAACGTTTTTTGCACATTAAATCGACATAGTATTTCCTTGAATGATTTTTTTTTTGTAACTTTGCACCCCAAAAGAGAAAGCTTATAAAATAGGTATGGAAATTGCAAGCAAATACGACCCGAGTGAGGTTGAAGGTAAATGGTATCAGTATTGGCTGGATAACAAGCTTTTCAGCTCAAAGCCCGATGGGCGCGAACCCTACACAATCGTCATTCCGCCCCCCAACGTGACGGGTGTGCTTCACATGGGGCACATGCTGAACAACACGATTCAGGATATTCTTGTCAGACGTGCCCGCATGGAAGGGAAAAACGCCTGCTGGGTCCCAGGGACGGACCACGCTTCGATAGCAACTGAAGCTAAAGTCGTGAAGCGGCTGGCAGAGCAGGGCATCAAGAAGCATGACCTGACACGCGAGGAATTCCTCCGTCACGCTTGGCAGTGGACCGAGGAGCACGGCGGCATCATCCTCAAGCAACTGCGTCGCCTTGGTGCCTCATGCGACTGGGATCGCACGGCCTTCACGATGGATGAGGTTCGTTCTGAGAGCGTCATCAAGGTCTTCGTCGACCTCTATCGCAAAGGCTACATCTATCGCGGACTCCGCATGGTCAACTGGGATCCCAAGGCACTGACCGCTCTCTCAGACGAAGAGGTCGTATATAAAGAGGAACACGGACATCTTTATTATCTAAAATATTACGTCGCAGGGCTCACTAGCCTTGAGGACGAGGAGGAGTTGCGTGCGGCCGGCAATGTCATTCATCGCGATGAGCGCGGCTACTATGCCGTTGTGGCCACTACGCGTCCTGAGACCATTATGGGAGATACGGCCATGTGCGTCAACCCCAAGGACCCGAAGAACCAGTGGCTGCGCGGACGCCGCGTCATCGTTCCCCTGGTGGGCCGGGAGATTCAGGTCATCGAGGACCGCTACGTCGAGATCGAGTTCGGTACGGGCTGTCTGAAGGTGACGCCTGCCCATGACAAGAACGACAATATGCTGGGCAAGACTCATAACCTGGAGACCATCGACATCTTCAATCCTGACGGCACCATCAGCGACCAGTCGACGCTCTACGTCGGCATGGACCGCTTCGACTGCCGCAAGCAGATCGTTAAGGACCTCAAGGAGGCCGGTCTGATGGAGAAGGTGGAGGACTACACCAATAAGGTGGGATATTCGGAGCGCAACCCCGACACCGTCATCGAGCCCCGCCTCTCGCTCCAGTGGTTCCTCCGCATGCAGCATTTTGCTGAAATCGCCCTGCCGCCCGTCTTGAACGGCGAGATGAAGTTCTATCCCCAGAAGTATGTCAACACCTATCGCAACTGGCTTGAGAACATTCAGGACTGGTGCATCTCACGACAGCTTTGGTGGGGCCATCGCATTCCTGCCTATTACTATGCAGAAGAGAAGTTCGTCGTCGCTGAGACAGCTGAGGAAGCCCTTGAACTGGCCCGTAAGGAAAGCGGCAACGACAGCCTGCAACTCTCTGATCTTCATCAGGATGAAGACGCACTTGACACTTGGTTCTCAAGCTGGCTGTGGCCTATCTCCCTGTTCGACGGGATCAACCATCCCGGCAACGAGGAAATCAACTACTATTATCCGACGAGCGATCTTGTCACGGGTCCCGACATCATCTTCTTCTGGGTGGCCCGTATGATCATGGCCGGCGAGGAATACATGGGCAAGTTCCCCTTCAAGAATGTCTATTTCACAGGCATTGTGCGCGATAAGCTCGGACGCAAGATGTCGAAGTCATTAGGCAACTCGCCTGACCCCATCGAGCTCATCGACAAGTATGGCGCCGACGGCGTGCGCATGGGCATGATGCTCTCTGCTCCCGCAGGCAATGACATCCTTTTTGACGAAGCCCTCTGTGAGCAAGGTCGCAATTTCAACAACAAGATTTGGAATGCCTTCCGTCTCGTCAAGGGTTGGCAGGTCGCTGACGAAGTTCCGTCGCAATGTGAATCCATCGCAGCCAAATGGATGGAAGCCAAGCTGAAGCAGGCCAACGAGGAACTGAAGGACCATTTCGCCAAATATCGCATCAACGATGCCCTGATGACGGTCTACAAGCTCTTCTGGGACGAGTTCTCACAGTGGTATCTTGAGATGGTCAAGCCCGCCTATGTCGATGGCTGTCAGCAGCCTATCGCCCGCGAGACCTACAACCAGACGCTTCGCTTCTTCGAGATTCTTCTGAAGATGCTGCATCCCTTTATGCCGTTCATCACTGAGGAATTGTGGCAGGCTCTCTACGATCGTAAGCCGGGCGAGAGCATCATGCGCGACGAGTTGGTTCTGGACGCTCCGAAAGCCGAAGAGTTGCAGCTGATTGCTGATGTCGAGCAGGTGAAGCTGGTCGTGTCAGGCGTACGTACCGTGCGTAGTCAGAAGAATATCGCTCCGAAGGAGAAGCTCGAGCTCCACTGTACTCAGCAGAACCGCTACGAGTCATATAACGACGTCATCACTAAGATGGCCAACCTCCAGTCTGTCAGCGTCGTTGATGGCAAGGATGCTACGGCCTCTGCCTTTATGGTAGGCACAGATGAGTTCAGCGTTCCTCTCGGTTCCTTGATTGACATCGATGCCGAGATAGCTAAGCTGGAGAGCCAGTTGCAGCACCTTGAGGGTTTCCTCGCTGGTGTCGTAAAGAAGCTGTCCAATGAGCGCTTCGTCCAGAATGCCCCTGAAGCAGTGGTCAACATGGAGCGCAAGAAGCAGGCCGACTCCGAAGAAAAGATTGCAGCCCTCCGTGAATCTATTGCTGCTTTGAAGGGAGGTAAGTAAAATGGATTGGCTGACAAATCTCTTCGTAAACACGGAGTCAGTGGCTCACATAGCCTTGCTTTATGCCATTGTCATTGCTGTCGGAGTCTATCTCGGCAAGCTGAAGGTGATGGGTATATCGCTTGGCGTCACCTTCGTGCTCTTTGCCGGCATCGTTGCAGGCCACTTCGGATTCACTGCCCCGACGCCGATACTGACGTTCATTCAGGACTTCGGCCTCATCCTCTTTGTCTTCATGATCGGCTTGCAGGTGGGACCGGGCTTCTTTGAGAGCTTCGGAAAAGCCGGCATCAAGCTCAACGGCCTGGCCGCTGCGCTGATCCTGCTCAACATCCTTGTGATGTTCGGATGCTACTACGTCTTCTTTGACACCAGCGATGCCATGAACCTGCCAATGATGGTGGGTACGCTCTATGGCGCCGTGACCAACACTCCGGGTCTTGGTGCGGCCAACGAGGCCCTTACCTCACTCTTCGGACAGAGTGCACCTCCCATCGCTTCAGCATACGCCTGCGCTTATCCGCTGGGCGTGCTGGGCATCATCGGCGGTATTGTCCTTGTGCGCTATCTGACGAAGGTGAAGCTCGAACGCGAGGAGGCGGAACTTGAGGCACAGGCTAATGCCAATCTCAATAAGAAACCGCACAAGATGCACCTCGAGGTGACCAACAAATATCTTGAAGGCAAGACACTCCTGCAGGTGCATAACTTCCTGAACCGCGACTTTGTGGTCTCGCGCATGCTGCACGATGGGCATGTGACGATACCCAATCGCGACACAGTATTCCATGAGGGCGATCAGATGAGTATCGTATGTGCAGAAAACGACTATGAAGCTATCGTTGCCTTCATCGGCCCTATCGTTGAAGTAGACTGGGATCATCAGGACCAGCCAATGGTATCGAAGCGTATCCTCGTCACCAACCCCAAATACAACGGCAAAACGCTTGGCGGCATGCACTTCTCCCGTGCCAGTGGCGTCAATGTCACGCGTGTCACTCGTCATGGCATGGACATCTTCGCATCACCAAGCCTCAATCTACAGGTGGGCGACCGTATCATGGTTGTCGGTCCTGAGGATGCTGTTGAGCGTGTGGCATCACTTATGGGCAACAGCATCAAGCGTCTCGACGCGCCTAACATCGCCACCATCTTTGTCGGCATCACGCTTGGCATCATCTTTGGCTCGCTACCCTTCATACCTGGTATGCCGCTGATGAAGCTGGGTATTGCCGGAGGACCGCTCATCGTGGCTATCCTTATTGGACGCTATGGTTATCGTATCAAGCTCGTCACCTATACTACCACATCTGCCAACATGATGCTGCGTGAAATAGGACTTGTGCTCTTCCTCGCCTCAGTGGGCATCAAGGCGGGCGGCAGTTTCGTCGAGACGGTCATGCAGGGTGACGGACTGCTCTATGTGCTGACAGGATTCCTCATTACCGTCATACCTATTCTTATTATAGGCCCTATTGCCAGGGTGCGGTTTAAATTCAACTACTTCACGCTCGCTGGTATGCTGGCCGGCACGTACACCGATCCTCCCGCCTTGGCCTACGCCAACAGCATCTGTTCCAAGGAGGCTCCTGCCGTGGGCTATTCTACGGTCTATCCGCTTGCGATGTTCCTGCGCATTCTGACGGCACAGCTGATCGTTCTGTTCTTCTGTGGATGATGATCGCTAAATATAATATACATAATTAATAATACACGCAAAGCAAAATGAACAAGTTAAGACTTCTGCTCGGAGCAGCGTTGATGGTTTCATCGACGGCGAACGTACTTGGCCAAGGAGCTAGGAACATCGTCATCAGTGAGGTCCTGACCAACAACACCCAGAGCATTGTCGATGAGTTCGGACAGCGAGAGGCTTGGATTGAACTTGAGAACACATCCTTCACCACTTACAACGTCCGTGGTATGTACATCACCACAGACCGATCAGTTCTCGACAAGTCGCTCTCTGCACCAGAACGAATCTCGCGCATGAGCATCATCCCAAGTGGCGATGATCGTACTGCGATGGGGGCGCGCAAGCACCTGATTCTTTTCTGCAACTCTAATCCCCAGCAGGGCAAGTTGCACCTCTCGGTTGAGGTTCCCATGTCGGAGCCTGTGTGGATCGCTCTTTACAATGGCAACGGTGTTGAACTTATCGACTCTGTGTCCGTCCCTGCACTCAACGCCGACGAGTCGTGGGCTCGTGGCGGCAAGGTCTGGTCAGTCAAGTCGGCCGACAACGTTACTCCCGGCATTGAGAACTTCATCAAGGCTGACGAGACAAAGGTTGAGAAGTTTAAACGCGAAGACCCTCATGGCTTTGCAATGGCCATCATGGCAATGGGCATCGTTTTCTCCTGCCTGGCTCTACTTTGGATATTCTTCACCATCTTTGGAAACGTGATGCGAAAGATTGAAAGTTCAAAGAATAAGCAGCCGATGAAGCCTATTACCAAGACAGTAGAGAAAACGGCGGAACTTGGCCACAAAACCAGTAATATCCTGCAGGAGGGGCTCAGCAAGAAGGGCATCGACATGGAGCTCTATTTGGCCGTTATTGGCATGGCCCTGAAACAATATGAAGACGATGTGCACGACGTGGAAAGCGGAGTCATCACCATCATGTCTAAGGATACGGACTGGGATGATGAGTATTCCCAGATGACGCACTTCCATGAGGCCAAGCGTCCTTCCGATCATTCCGCTCCTCATATTCCAACAACCCCTGAACTCCATTAAATCTCAGATAAGACATGAATACTTACAAATACAAAGTGAACGGCGACGACTATGTAGTCGAAATTGCCGATGTAGAAGGCCGTATAGCCAAAGTGAACGTCAACGGCATCTCCTTTGAACTGGAGATGGAAAAGCCTATCAATGTGGCTAAGCACCCATCACTGGCCAAGCACCGCATCCAGGCAGCACAGCAGGCTGCCCCAGTGGCCGCTGCGCCTGTTGCACCTGTAGCACAGCCCGCTCCACAACCAGCAGCTCCTGCAGGAGCAGGTATGCCTGTGAAAGCTCCATTGCCTGGCACAATCACCGACATAAAGGTGACCGTCGGCCAGCAGGTTGCTCAGGGAGACGTGCTCCTCATTCTCGAGGCTATGAAGATGCAGAACAATATTGAGGCTGAGCAGGGCGGAAAGGTGACCTCCATTGTCGTGAAACCAGGCGACACCGTCATGGAAGGTACTGTTCTGATGACTATTGGTTGAACCCTGATTTTCCGCTTAGCACAAGCATAAATGCATAATTCATAATTCAGAGTTATCCTATGTGGACTTTTATTGTTGAAAACTTCCAGGAGTTCCTCACCTATACAGGCTTTGCTAATGCCGAGGTGGGCAACCTTATTATGATTCTTGTAGGAGCGTTGTTCATCTACCTCGCCATCAAGAAAGACTTTGAACCCCTGCTGCTCGTGCCAATCGGGTTGGGCATCATTCTCGGCAACATTCCCTTCCGTGCCGACGCTGGCTTGGAAATAGGCCTCTATGAGGACAATTCGGTGTTGAATATATTCTATCAGGGTGTGCGTCAGGGATGGTATCCGCCTCTTATCTTCCTGGGAATTGGTGCAATGACCGACTTTACGGCCCTGCTCGCCAACCCCAAGCTGGTACTTATTGGTGCTGCTGCTCAGTTTGGCATCTTTGGTGCCTACATGTTCGCTCTCGCCATCGGATTCGAGCCTAATCAGGCTGCAGGCATTGCCATCATCGGTGGTGCAGACGGTCCTACGGCAATTTTCCTTTCCTCTAAGCTGGCCCCCAACCTGATGGGAGCTATTGCTGTATGTGCTTATAGCTATATGGCTCTTGTACCGCTGATTCAGCCCCCTCTCATGCGCCTGCTCACTACTAAGAAAGAGCGAGTCATCAAGATGAAGCCCGGTCGTGAGGTATCTCAGACAGAGCGTATTCTCTTCCCCATCATCGGATTGCTCATGACTACGTTTATCGTACCCTCGGGCCTGCCTCTGCTGGGAATGCTTTTCTTCGGCAATCTGTTGAAAGAGAGCGGTAAGACAACACGTCTGGCCAAAACGGCTGGTGCAGCCCTGAATGACATTGTGGTGATGCTGCTTGGTCTGACAGTCGGCTGCTCGACTCAAGCATCAGAGTTCCTCACATGGAACACGGTCTTCATCTTTGTAATTGGTGCAGCTGCATTTGCCATAGCAACGATGAGTGGCGTGCTGTTCGTCAAGCTGATGAATCTGTTCCTGCCTGAAGGCAAGAAACTCAATCCTCTGATTGGTAATGCTGGTGTGAGCGCAGTTCCCATGTCGGCACGCATCTCAAACAATCTGGGATTGGAGTACGACCGTCACAACTTCCTCTTGATGCATGCAATGGGCCCCAATGTGGCTGGTGTGATCGGTTCTGCTGTGGCCGCTGGTGCATTGTTGGGATTCCTTTCCTAATGAAGGCTTAAGGATGAGAAATTGAGACGCTATTGTTCATACGTCGCTATAGGGCTCTTGTTGCTGGGATGCACCCAGCGGCAAGAGCCTGTTTCGCCTCCGTGGATCAGCCAGGAGGACACGCTCACTACGGACGAGTTCGATCTGCCACAGATAGAACAGGCTGGCGAACTGATTGCCGTGACGCTGTCCGGACCTGAGACCTATTATGAATTCCGTGGGCGCCAGTTGGGACTCCACTATCTGCTCTGCGAACAGTTCGCACGTCATCTTGGCGTGAAGCTGCGTATAGAGACATGTCGTGACACTGTAGAGCTTCTTAGCCGATTAGCTGATGGCGATGTTGACCTGGCTGCCATCGACTTTTCTCACGACTCATTATCGCCAGGCTGGCTTCTCGGGGCAAATAAGCCAGAACTAAGTGAAGCACTCACATCATGGTATGAGCCCTCGATGTTGTCTTCGACACGACAACTGGAAAAGCAACTTCTCAGCCAGCCTCGTGTGCATCGCCGCATTTTTGCACCTATGCTCTCCAGCGGCGTTATATCTCGCTATGATGCACTGTTCAAACTCTACTGCAAACGTATCGGATGGGATTGGCGTCTCTTAGCTGCTCAGTGTTATCAGGAGTCAACCTTTGACCCCAACGCCCGTTCTTGGGCAGGTGCACAGGGGTTGATGCAAATTATGCCACAGACGGCCGACCATCTTGGCTTGGCTCGCACTGATCTCAACAAGCCGGAACCCAACATTGAAGCAGCGGTCCGTTATCTGAAGGAACTGGATCGTGAGTTCTCTGGGATTTGCGATAGGCAAGAACGACAGAATCTGATGCTGGCAGCCTACAATGGTGGCATTCACCACGTCCGCGATGCAATGAGGTTAGCAGAGCGCGACGGTTTAAGTCCCTCTCGCTGGTCTGACGTGCGTACCTATATACTTCGCCTTGCAGAACCAAGGTATTATCAAGACACCTTGGTGCATTATGGCTATATGCGCGGCAGTGAAACGGCCGACTATGTCGACAAGATTCGTCAACGCTACCAGCAATATCGTAAGAAAGTAAGACCATAAGATAATTCGAATCACAGTGACAAACCATCAATCGCTCATAGCCGACAGTGGCAGCACCAAGACCGACTGGGCGCTCATCAACTCAGCATCCGATGCCTCCGTACGGCGTCTGACCACTCAGGGCATCAACCCATTCCATCAGGATGCTTCTAGTATCCGTCGTATTCTCACAGAAGAACTCCTACCACAGCTTGACGCCGTCGGGAGAATTGAGCGCATCCGTTTCTATGGGAGTGGTGTCCGGCCAGAGCAGCAGGGGCTTATGGAAAGTCTGTTGAGCCAGTCGTTCCCGTCTGCAACAGATGTACAGGCTCGTGGTGACCTATTGGGGGCTGCCCGTGCCCTCTATGGAAATGAGATGGGTATTGCATGCATTCTCGGAACAGGGGCTAACAGTTGTATTTACGATGGACATGAGTTAGTGGCCAACACACCTCCTTTAGGCTACATCCTCGGCGATGAGGGAAGTGGAGCTGTCTTAGGACGCCATTTCCTTAATGCTCTTTACAAAGGGCGCCTTGAGACTTCTCTTCGTGAATCTTTTGAGCAATGGGCAGGGATGACAATGGACCAAGTTATCACTCGGGTTTATCGACAACCTCTGGCAAACAGATGGCTGGCGTCGCTCTCTGTTTACATACATGCCCATTTGGATTCGCCCTCAGTCGAATCATTGGTCATTGACAACTTCAGGGATTTTATCCGTCACAACATCCTTCCTTACGGACGTAACTACCTGCCACTAAGAGCAGTAGGAAGCATCGCTTTCCACTATCAGAAGCAACTCGACATTGCAGCCAGGGAAGAAGGCATTCGTCTTGATATGGTAATGCGTAGCCCGATTGACGGACTCATCAGTGCCGAACTTCGTCGCTTCGACTGAGAGGTTTTGTATATTTTACATTGGTTCCTAAAAAGTATTTCCCAAAAACACAGATAAGGCTCAATAAGTTTTTGGAAGATTTTTCCCAAAAGCGTTTGCCATTTGGAAAATTATTGCTACCTTTGCACACGGACAATCGAAATCTAAAAATAATACTTAAATACATTATTAGCTTATGTCACAAATTAAAGGACGCATTTCTCAGATTATCGGTCCCGTCATTGACGTCTATTTCGACGTAGAAGGACTTGATGCAGAGAAAGTGCTGCCAAAGATTCACGAGGCTCTGCGGATTGATCGAGGCGACGGGCGCGAACTGATCGTCGAGGTGCAGCAACACATCGGTGAGGACACAGTGCGCTGCGTGGCTATGGACAATACCGACGGTCTGCACCGCGGTCTTGAGGCCATTCCCGTGGGCTCGCCCATTCTGATGCCTTCTGGCGATCAGATTAAGGGCCGCATGCTCAATGTGATAGGTCAGCCTATCGACGGTATGAAACAACTCAACATGGAGGGTGCCTATCCCATCCACCGCGAGGCTCCGACTTTCGAGGAACTCTCGACGAAGAAGGAGATATTGGCTACGGGTATTAAGGTGATCGACCTTCTTGAGCCCTACATGAAGGGTGGTAAGATCGGACTCTTCGGTGGTGCCGGCGTAGGTAAGACGGTGCTTATCATGGAGCTCATCAACAACATCGCCAAGGGGCATAACGGCTTCTCTGTCTTTGCAGGAGTAGGAGAGCGTACGCGTGAGGGCAATGACCTGATTCGTGAGATGATCGAATCGGGCGTCATCCGCTACGGCGAGAAATTCCGCAAGGCCATGGACGAAGGTAAATGGGACCTTTCGCTCGTCGACCCCGAAGAGCTCAAGAAGAGCCAGGCCACACTGGTCTACGGTCAGATGAACGAGCCGCCCGGCGCACGCGCTTCCGTGGCCTTGAGCGGCCTGACCGTTGCCGAGGGCTTCCGCGACGGTGGCGGCAAAGACGGGGGGGCTGCCGATATCCTGTTCTTTATCGATAACATCTTCCGATTCACCCAGGCCGGATCAGAGGTGTCAGCTCTTCTGGGACGTATGCCTTCAGCCGTGGGTTATCAGCCGACGCTGGCCAGCGAGATGGGTGCAATGCAGGAAAGAATTACTTCAACGAAGAAAGGATCAATCACCTCTGTGCAAGCCGTTTACGTGCCTGCTGACGACCTGACAGACCCGGCACCTGCCACGACCTTCACCCACCTCGATGCCACAACCGTGCTCGACCGTAAGATTGCCGAGTTGGGCATCTATCCCGCCGTCGACCCGCTGGGATCCACATCACGTATCCTTGACCCGCTCATCGTCGGCAAGGACCACTATGACTGCGCACAAAGAGTGAAGGAGATTCTACAGCGCTACAAAGAGTTGCAGGATATCATTGCCATCCTCGGTATGGACGAGCTCTCTGATGAGGACAAACTGACCGTCAACCGCGCACGCCGCGTCCAGCGATTCCTCTCACAACCGTTCGCCGTGGCATCACAGTTTACGGGCCTGCCTGGCGTGATGGTGCCTATCGAGGACACAATCAAGGGTTTCAATGCCATTCTCGACGGCGAGGTCGACGACCTTCCCGAGCAGGCCTTCCTCAATGTCGGAACTATCGACGATGCCCGTGAGAAGGCCAAGAGGCTCTTAGAGGCCGCAAAAGGATAATAGACTATGCTGAAACTGAAGATTGTATCGCCCGAAAGGGTGGAGTTCGAAGGCGAGGCCGAGAGTGTGCTGGTGCCAGGCACCCAAGGTCAGTTTGAAATTCTCAATGACCATGCACCCATCATTTCAACCTTGCAGAAGGGCTATGTGGAGTATGGCGTGAAGGGAGTGAAGGAGCGTCTGGACATCCTTGGCGGCTTTGTTGAGGTGCAACAGAATGTTGTCTCGCTCTGCGTGGAAATCAACGACTGACGGAAGCAAAGGACGTGATGACGTACATTGACAGAACCTGCGCAACATATAAAAAGATTGCATCGGGACTGCTTGTCGCACTCACATTTGCGGGTGCTGTGCTGAGTCTTATGACAGGAGCCGGCTTGGGATGGATGCTGATAGTCACAGGCGTATTTCATGCCTTCTGCTCCCTCGCCTACATCACAGGTTGGCGGGCTTTGGCACGACGTTCACCTGAGACACTGCCCAAATACTACCTCGCAGGGTCGGCATCCCGTCTCATGGCAGCAGCAATAGTACTGCTTGTCGTCTGCGTACTGAAGCGAGCCGACATTGATGCTATCCGATGGTTCACCATCGTGTTCATCGTCTATTACCTCGTCATGCTCATTTTCGATGCAATATTCTTTGCAAAAGTAAGTAAAAATAAGAGTATCCAATGAAACAAACAAACAACCGACGCAGTCGTCTGAAGACACTACTCGTGCTGGCTTTAATGTTGCTCGCAGCTCCTGCGCTTCACGCCCAAGAGGCTGAGGCAAAGGAAGAAGAGGGCGGCATTAACCTGAAGGAGATCTTGTTCGGACATGTGCAGGATTCCTATCAGTGGCATGTCACCGACTTCGGTGGCCACCCACTGATTATCCCACTGCCCATGATTTTCTATTCCCAGCAGAGCGGATTCCATGCCTACTGCTCGTCGCAGTTTGCCCATGAGCCTAATGCTGAACTGCTGCGTGAAGGACCAGACGGATTCTTCATCCAAGGTGCAGAGGACGAAAAGGGACGTATCGTGGAGATGGTCGAAGGCCAGTTACAGCCAGTCTGTCTGGACATATCTATAACCAAGACGGTGATGATCCTCTTCATCAATGCCCTGTTGCTACTTGCATGCATCCTGACGGCAGCCCGCTGGTGCAAGAATCACAAGATCGACGACCCTGCTCCGAAGGGATTTGTCGGACTAGTCCACATGTTTGTCATGTCTGTCTATAATGATATGATAAAGCAGCCACTCGGCGAGGAGGCACCGAAGTATGCCCCCTACCTGCTGACGTGCTTCTTCTTTATCTTTATTACTAACCTGATGGGTGTCGTACCGTTCCCTCCGGGAGGCGGCAACCTGACGGGCAATATCACATGTACGATGTTCCTGGCCCTCTGCACTTTCCTCATCGTCAACGTGACTGGGACGCGGGCTTACTGGAAGGAAATTTTCTGGGGTGACGTGCCCTGGTGGCTCAAGGTGCCTGTGCCCTTGATGCCTTTCATCGAGTTCTTCGGCATCTTCACCAAGCCCATCGCCCTAATGATCCGACTCTTTGCCAACATGCTGGCCGGTCATGTCATCGCAATCTCCCTCTCGTGCATCATCTTCATCATGTTCGCTCTGGGCGGCGTGATGGGCAATGTGCTGGGTGGCGTGATGACCCCTGTGAGCGTCTTCCTTAGTATCTTCATGATGCTGCTCGAGGTGCTTGTGTGCTACATCCAGGCTATGGTATTCACCATGCTCTCAGCTGTCTTCATCTCTATGTCGCACGTCAAGGCACATCACGCATAAGTGAAGAACGAATAGTGAGAATTTAAGAATTAAAATATTAACAATTAAAAAACTTTAAAGATTATGATTTCATTATTATTAGCAGCAGACGCACTCGCTAAGCTCGGTGCAACTGTAGGTGGTGGTTTGGCAGTTATCGGTGCAGGTATCGGCATCGGTCGTATTGGTGGTTCAGCCATGGACGCTATGGCACGTCAGCCCGAAAAGATGGGTGGTCTGCAGTCGTCGATGATCTTGGCAGCTGCCCTCGTAGAGGGTGCCACGTTCCTGGCACTGGTGATCTCCATCCTTGCCCTTTTCGTCTAAGAAAAGAGGCGAAAGGGTAGGGGACACTCAATCTTTTATTAACGATAAGAAGACCAGTTTATGTCATTAATCACACCTGACTTTGGACTCTTCTTCTGGATGACCGTCGTCTTCCTCATCGTCCTGTTCATCCTGTGGAAGTATGGCTTCCCGGTGATTGTGAAGATGGTGAACGACCGCGAGGCCTTCATAAATGAGTCTCTGCGCAAGGCGCATGAGGCTAACGAGCGACTGGCCAACATACAGAGAGAAGGTGAATCCATCCTTCAGGAGGCTCGCGAGAAGCAGGCTCAGATATTGAAAGAGGCTGCCCAGACGCGCGACGCTATCGTAGAGAAAGCACAGGACAAGGCCCGCGAGGAGGGTGCCCGTTTGCTCAGTGATGCCCGTCAGGCCATTGAACAAGAGAAGGCGGCCGCCATTGCCGACATCCGTCGCCAAGTAGCTACGTTGAGCGTCGAGATAGCCGAGAAGGTGCTGCGTCAGAACCTCCAGGACGACAAGGCACAGATGGATTTGATTGACCGTATGCTGGATGAAGCTTCTGCTAACAAGTAATTAACCGGAAAGCGTATGGATATAGGAGTCATTTCGGTGAGATATGCGCGGGCGCTGCTTAAGAGCGCGTCCGACGCTTGCATCGAGGATGCCGTATACGATCAGATGATGCTCTTGGCAGAGAGCTACATCGAGGTGCCTACGCTCCGCCAGACGATAGACAACCCGATGCTCTCGAAGGACAAGAAGGAGATGCTCCTGCTCACCGCAGTCGGCGGCGAGCAAGCCTCTCCCCTGACAAAAGCCTTCGTTGCCTTAGTGTTGCGTGAGGATCGTGAGAGTATGATCCAGTTCATGGCCAATTCTTACGTCACGCTCTATCGCAAGCAGAAGAATATCATCCGTGGAAAGCTGACCACCGCCGTGGCCGTGTCACCGCAGATGGAGCAAAAGATGCGCCAAATGGTGGAAAGCAAGACTCAAGGTACTGTGGAGTTTGAGACAGAGGTCAACCCCGACATTATCGGCGGTTTCATCCTCGAATACGACACGTTCCGCATGGACGCCAGTGTGAAGTCGAAGCTCAACAATATTCTTAACACACTAAAAAAGTAAACATCAATGTCAGATAAAATTAAACCAAGCGAAGTCAGCCAGGTGCTGCTCGACCAGCTCAAGGGTATCTCCAGCGGCGAACAGTTCGACGAAGTGGGGACCGTCCTACAGGTCAGCGACGGCGTAGCCCGCATCTACGGCCTTCGCAATGCCGAGGCCAACGAGCTGCTAGAGTTCGAGAACGGCACGATGGCCATCGTGATGAACCTCGAGGAGGATAACGTCGGATGCGTCCTGCTGGGCCAGACGTCGGGCATCAAGGAGGGCATGGTCGTCAAGCGTACGCGCCGTATCGCCTCCATCCGCGTCAACGACAACATGCTCGGACGTGTCATCAATCCCCTCGGACAGGCCATCGACGGCAAGGGCGAGATTGACCTCAAGGAATCATTCGAGATGCCGCTCGACCGCAAGGCCCCTGGCGTCATCTACCGTCAGCCCGTGAAGGAGCCGCTCCAGACAGGCCTCAAGGCTATCGACTCGATGATTCCCATCGGCCGCGGCCAGCGTGAGCTCATCATTGGTGACCGCCAGACGGGTAAGACCGCCATCGCCGTCGACACCATCATCAACCAGAAGAGTTTCTATGAGGCTGGCAAGCCCGTCTATTGTATCTACGTCGCCATCGGCCAGAAGGCATCCACCGTAGCAGCACTCGTCCAGAACCTGAAGGAGCACGGTGCACTGCCTTACACCATCATCGTAGCCGCCACGGCTGCCGATCCCGCCGCCATGCAGTATTATGCCCCCTTCGCCGGTGCTGCCATCGGTGAGTACTTCCGTGATCGTGGACTGCCCGCACTCGTTGTCTACGACGACCTGTCTAAGCAGGCTGTCGCCTATCGAGAAGTGTCGCTGATTCTGCGCCGTCCCTCGGGCCGCGAGGCCTATCCTGGCGACGTGTTCTATCTCCACTCACGTCTTCTGGAGCGTGCAGCCAAGATGAACGAGCAGCAGGAAGTGGCCGAACAGATGAACGACCTGCCCGAGTGCATGAAAGGACATGTACGTGGTGGCGGTTCGCTGACAGCTCTGCCTATCATCGAAACGCAAGCAGGCGACGTGTCGGCCTACATCCCGACTAACGTCATCTCCATCACAGACGGACAGATATTCCTCGAGAGCGACCTCTTCAACCAGGGCTTCCGCCCCGCCATCAACGTCGGTATCTCCGTCTCGCGTGTCGGTGGCTCGGCACAGATAAAGTCGATGAAGAAAGTGGCCGGAACGCTGAAGATTGACCAGGCACAGTATCGTGAGCTCGAGGCCTTCTCGAAGTTCTCCAGCGACATGGATGCTGTCACGGCTATGACCCTCGACCGCGGTCGCAAGAACAACCAGCTGCTCATCCAGCCACAGTATAGCCCCATGCCTGTCGGCGAACAGGTGGCCATTCTCTACTGTGGCGTCCACGGACTGATGCGCGACGTGCCCATCGACAAGGTGCGCCAGTGTCAAGATCAGTTCCTCGAGAAGTTGCGTTCCACCAAGCCCGAGGTTATTGAGACCCTCGGTAGCGGCAAAATCGACGACGAGACCACGCAGAAGATTGAGGCCACAATGGCCGACATCGCCGCAACATTTAAAGCCTAACCGCCTATGCCATCATTAAAGGAGATTAAAGGACGTATAGCTTCAGTCAACTCGACGCGTAAGATTACTTCCGCCATGAAGATGGTGGCCAGTTCGAAGTTGCACCACGCACAGGTGGCCATCCAGAACATGCTGCCCTACGAGACGCTGCTGGAGCACATCCTCAAGTCGTTCCTTGCAGCCGAGGCAGAGGCACAGACGATCTATGATCAGGAGCGCCCCGTCAAGCGCGTCGCACTCGTTGTCTATTCCTCCAACTCGTCACTTTGCGGTGGTTTCAATGCCAACGTTATCCGACTGATGATGCAGTCCGTCAAGGCCTATGCCGACGAGTTGGGACAGGAGAACGTCGAGATTTATCCCGTAGGCCGCAAGGTGGCCGAGAAAGCTCGCAAGCTGGGCTATCTGGTCAAGGGCGACGGTTCGGCCATGGTTGACAAGCCTAACGTGCACGACTGCATCAACCTGGCGATGGAGCTTGGGCGTCGCTTTGCCAGCGGCGAAATCGATCGCGTGGAGCTGATATACCATCACTTCAAGAGTGCCGGCAGTCAGATCCTGACACGCAAGACCTTCCTCCCCATCGATGTGGAGAGCGAGCTGGAGCGCGATCATGAGCGCGACCTCACGACCAACATTGCCACGAGGAAGTCGCAGGAATATCAGAAGAAGAACCAGCGCACGCACCAGACCGTCGGTCAGGAGCAGGAAGTCGTGCCCCTCAACGATAACTTTATCGTGGAGCCCGACATGAACACTGTCCTTTCCCAGCTCATGCCCAAGCTGGCCCACCTGATGCTCTATACAGCCCTGCTCGACAGTGTCGCCTCCGAACATGCTGCCCGCATGGTGGCCATGCAGACGGCTACCGACAATGCCGACGAATTGTTGCGCCAGCTCAACCTGCAGTACAACAAGAGTCGACAGCAGGCCATCACGAGCGAGCTCCTCGACATCGTTGGCGGTTCCGTCAATAATTAGTTTGCGCGGCTATTTCCCGTTATTATTTACATCAAGCTGGCGTATCAAATGAGATATGCCAGCTTCTTGTTTCTGCGAAGCGGAACCTTTCCGTCAGAAAGCAGAAGTCCCTGCTCGCCGTCAGGCGGAGCAGGGACTCTGTTGTTTGTTTGGAATAAGTTTTGTTTGTAAGTGCGTGTGTTAGGCTTCAGCGTTAGGAATAACTGAAACGACGCTCTTGTCGCGCTTTCCCTTATGGAAATTCACGGTGCCGTCAACGAGGGCATAGAGCGTGTCGTCCTTACCGATACCAACGTTATTGCCAGGGTTGTGGTGCGTACCGCGCTGGCGAACGATGATGTTGCCGGCGACGCACTGCTGACCGCCCCAGATTTTCACGCCAAGTCGCTGAGCTGCGCTCTCACGACCGTTCTTCGAACTACCTACACCTTTTTTATGTGCCATAATGTGGGTCCTCCTTTAAGCGATTACTTGTTTGACTTCAACCTGAGTGAACTGTTCGCGGTGGCCGTTCTTCTTGCGAGAGTCCTTGCGACGCTTCATCTTGAAGACAATCACCTTGTCGCCCTTCACGAGCGGGTTCACTACTTCAACTACTACCTTTGCACCTTCTACGGTGGGTGCACCTACCTTGACGGCGCCGTCTGCATCAATGAGCAGCACCTTGTCAAATTCAACAGTCTTGCCGGCTTCCACGTCCTTGATGTGGTGGACGAAGAGCTTCTTGCCCTCTTCGGCCTTGAACTGCTGACCCTGGATTTCTACAATTGCGTACATTGCTTTTGTTTATTTGTATTTTAGGGGTTTTTCCGCAAGGCGGCACGCGTTCGCGCACACTTCACCCAGCCTCCACGGACTCAATTCGAGGTGCAAAGGTACAAAAAATACTGCATATAATGGCTTAATCCCTTGTTACTTGTGCTAATTATTAATTTTATTTAACCTTTTGTCGTCTCTATGTATGTGCTATTGTCGCCAAAAAAGATTACCTTTGCACTCGTAAAATCAAAACAAGCAAATATCACTATAACTCATGCAAGGATCTCTAAGACTGATTATCGCAGCCGGCGTTGCCATGATGACTTTCACGTCAGTGCAGGGAAAGCTTGGCGACCCTGTCGGCTGGGATCAGCAAAGCCTGATCATTGGCGGCCGCAGAGTCGTCCCCGTGATGGGCGAGGTGCACTACAGTCGTCTGCCTGCTGACGAGTGGGCATCGGCAGTGAGGAACATGAAGTCAGGCGGGGTGACCATCCTGGCCACCTATGTGTTCTGGAATCACATCGAGGAGCAGGAAGGCATCTACCGTTGGGACGGCCAGCGCGACTTGCGACGCTTCCTTGAGACCTGTCGTGACGAGCAGATGCCCGTCATCCTGCGCATCGGCCCGTTCTGTCACGGCGAGGTGCGCAATGGCGGCATCCCTGACTGGGTGTTCCTGAAGGGCTGCAAGCTCCGTTCGCAGGACCCGACGTTCCTGGCATGTGTCGAACGGCTCTATCGTCAGATCTATTCCCAGGTCATGGGGCTCCAGTGGAAGGACGGCGGCCCCATTATCGCTTGTCAGTTCGACAATGAATATCGCGGCTCTGGCGACTATCTGATGACCCTGAAGCGCATGGCCTTGACCATAGGTTTCGACCTGCCTTTCTACACCCGCACAGGGTGGCCGGAGCTCTCGAAGCCTGTGCCTTTCGGCGAGCTGCTGCCCCTATATGGCGACTATGCTGACGGCTTCTGGGAGAAGTCGACGGCTGAAACGGCCGGTAATTATTATAAGGCGTTCAACTTCAAGGCTTTCCGCTCCTCAACCGCCATCGGCACCGACCTGCTCGGCCTGCAGCAAGAGCGCATCGGCAAGGGCGACGAAGCCTATCCTTACTTCACTTGCGAGCTGGGTGGAGGCATGGCCACGGCCTATCATCGCCGGCCCTTTATCTATCCTGAGGATGCCTACTCGATGGCGCTGGTCAAGCTGGGCTCCGGCAGCAATCTGCTGGGCTATTACATGTATCATGGTGGCACTAATCCTGAGAGCACGACCGGCATCACCCTGAATGAGACCCAGCGCACCCCCGGCACCGCCAATAACGACCTGCCTGTCAAGACCTACGACTTCCAGGCGCCCCTGGGCGAGTTTGGTCAAACGTGGCCCCAATATTATACGCTGCGTCCGCTCCATCTCTTTATGCGTGATTATGGCGAGCAACTGGCCCCGATGGCGGCTTCCTTCCCTGCCTCGCAGGATCTCAAGAAAGGCGAGGACACGGGTCTGCGCTGGGCCGTCAGGTCGACCGGCGACAGTGGCTTCATCTTCATCAACAACTACGAGCGTCTGCAAAACCTCTCCGCCAAGAAGGGCGTCCGGCTGACTGCCTGCGGCGTGACGCTGCCCCCGCTCACGATTCCCTCCGGCTGCATGGCTATCCTGCCTGTCAATATCGAGGGCATGCGCTATGCCACGGCCCAGCTGGTGGCCAAGCGCGATGGGAAAATCTATATGATGCAAATCAAAGGGCTGCCCACTGTCATCTGCCTGCAGAATGGGAAGACACTCAAGAACTTGCGTCCGAAGGGCGCTTCGCAACCTGTCTATGACAACATCTACCTGCTTTCGCAGGAGGAGGCCGGGCACCTCTTCCTACCCTTGAGCGATCACGAAGACATTGGCTTTGAGACCACCGTCACCAAGCTTCGCGAACCCGGTCCTCTGCGACAGATTGCCAAGGGACCTGCCAAGGTGGCCGAAGCCCCCAGCGAGGCCGACTGGGAGCAGGCCGCTGTCTATCAGATCAGCATCCCTGAGCAGGCCGTCAGCCAGTGGCACCGCCTGCTGCGCATTGATTATCGTGGCGACTGTGCCCGGCTCTACTGCGACGGCCGGCTCATTGCCGACCACTTCCAGTATGGCCGCCCCATGCTCTATGGCCTCTGGCGTCTGCCTGCGGGCACCACGCGCCTCGAGCTTCGCATCCTGCCCATGCAGCCCGATGCCCCTGTCTATCTGCCACGCGAAGCCGACCGTACGGCTGGCGAGGGCGTGAAGCGGGTTGAAATCACATACGAAGGACTATTGCAAGACAAATGAAAACCTATATGAAACGACACCTTATTATATTATTATCATGCCTCCTTTCGCCCTCGGCCCTCCTGGCTCAGGACATTATCTCGCTGGCCGGCTCATGGCAACTGGCCGTGGGCGACTCCACACGTTATGACGACTATGCGATCCTGCCGGGCTCGATGCTGACCAACGGCAAGGGCGACCCTGTCAGCACAGCCACTCAGTGGACGGGCTCGCTCTACGACTCCAGCTACTACTTCAATCCCTACATGGCCCCGTATCGCGTCGAGGGCAAGATGAAGTTCCCCTTCTTCCTGACCCCTGAGCGCCACTATGTCGGGGCGGCGTGGTATCGGCGTCGCGTCTACGTGCCCAAGGACTGGAAGCGCCGTCGCATCATGCTCTTCCTGGAGCGCCCCCACATCGAGACCACCGTCTACGTCAACGGGTGCGACGCCGGCCATCAGATGTCGCTCTCAACCCCACACGTCTATGATGTCAGCAAGCTCATCCGCCCCGGACGTCAGAACGAGATAGCCATCCGCGTCTACAACGGCATCGAGAATGTCTGCGTAGGCCAGGACTCCCATTCCGTCACCGACCAGACGCAGGGCAACTGGAACGGCATCGTCGGCCGGCTGGAGCTGCAGTCACATTCTCGCCACATCAACATCCGTCAGGTGCGCGTCTATCCCGACCTGCCCAACCATAAGGCTGTCGTCAAGGTCAGTCTCGAGAATCACGTCAACCTCGGCATGTCTGTCCATTTCATGCAGGTCTATGAGTATGGCCTTGAATACACACTCGAGGAGATTTCTCCCAAAGGCGAGCATGCCGTCAAGGGACACTGGCGCCATGAACTCAAAGGGGAGGAGATGGAGTTCACAATCCCGATGGACAAGTTTCAGCTGTGGGATGAGTTCACGCCCGTCTTCTATCGGCTGACCGTCTATGCCGGCGAGGATTCCTATACGACGACCTTCGGCTTCCGCGATATCCGCATCCAGGGCCGACAGTTCATGGTCAACGGCCGCCCCACGTTCATCCGCGGCACCGTCGAGAATTGCTGCTTCCCCGAGACAGGCTTCGCTCCGATGGACACGACGGAGTGGATGCGCATCTTCCGCAAATGCAAGGAGTATGGGCTCAACATGGTGCGCTTCCATAGCTATTGCCCGCCCGAGGCGGCCTTCGATGCGGCCGACCGCCTCGGCATCTATCTCCAGCCCGAGGGCCCCAGCTGGCCCAACCACGGCGTGAAGTTGCGCCGGGGGATGAAGATCGACGAATACCTGCTGGCCGAGTCGAAGCGCATTGTCGACACCTATGGCAACCACCCCTCGTTCGTGATGATGGCCGCAGGCAATGAGCCGGCCGGCGATTGGGTCAGCTATTGTCGCGACTGGGTGAAGGAGATGCATGCCTACGACTCCACCAAGGTCTATTGCGGCGCCTCCGTCGGTGGCGGATGGGCATGGGATGACGGGTCGGAATATCACGTGAAGGGCGGCGCCCGCGGCCTCGACTGGGACCGGCATGCCCCCTCGTCCGACGACGACTACTATGCCCAGATTGAGTTCCCCCGCAACTATAAGGACACCGTGCCCTGCCAGTCGCCCATCCTCGCTCACGAGCAGGGCCAGTGGTGCGCCTTCCCTGACTTCAGCGAGATTTCCCAGTACACGGGCGTCTACAAAGCTGCCAACTTCGAGATCTTCCGCGACCTGCTCCGCGACCACGGGATGGCCTCTATGGCCCGGCCTTTCCTCATGGCCAGCGGACGCCTGCAGACCCTCTGCTACAAGTACGAGATAGAGCGCAACCTGCGTACCAAGGACTATGCCGGGTTCCAGCTCCTGGCTCTCAATGACTACAGCGGACAGGGGACGGCTCTCGTCGGACCCCTCAACGTCTTCTGGCGCGAGAAGGGCTACGTCAAAAGCCGTGACTGGCGCGAGTTCTGCTCACCCCTCGTCGTGCTGGCCCGATTCCCCAAGTTCGTCTATACTGACAACGAGACGCTCAGCGTGCCCGTGGAGATGATGAACGCCTTCTACGGACACCTGAAGGACTGCACGACGACCTGGCAGATCTGGCGCGACGACTCGTTGCTCGTGTGCGAGGACACGCTCTCAACGGTCGACGTGCCCATCGGCAAGAACCATCCTCTCGGCACCGTCGTCTTCGACCTGGCCGGCATACGCCAGCCAGCCAAGCTGACGCTCGTCGTCGGCAACATCGTGCGCAACCACTGGGACTTCTGGGTCTATCCCGCCAACTTTGAGGACGAGCCCGAGCCCGGGGCCGACGAACTTTACATTGCTGACACCCTCGACCAGCACGCCATCGAGGTGCTGCAGGGTGGGGGACGCGTGCTCCTCACCGCTGCCGGACGCGTCACGCTGGGCAGCGACGTCCGCCAGAGCTATCTGCCCGTCTTCTGGAACACGTCGTGGTTCAAGATGCGGCCGCCTCACACGACGGGCGCCTACATCCATCGCGACCACCCCCTCTTCCGCCACGGATTCCCCACCGACGACTGGTCGAACCTCAACTGGTGGGAACTCCTCAACAAGGCTCAGGTGATGAATCTGATGCACTTGCCCGCCGACTATCAGTCGCCCATACAGCCCATCGACACGTGGCACGTCTCACGTAAGCTGGGCATGCTCATCGAAGCGCGCGTCGGCGGCGGGCGCCTCCTGATGACCACCATGGACATCAGCCGCGACCTCAGCCGTCGCCCCGTGGCCCGGCAGATGCGCCACGCCATCATCGACTACATGATGAGCCCGGACTTCAGTCCTTCCCTCCAGCTCGAGCCAGCCACGATCCGCAGGTTCTTCACCGAGCAGGCCCCGCCCGTCGATATGTTCACCCGCGAGTCGCCTGACGAGCTGAAGCCCGCCCTCGCCCCGTGACATGGCGATAAGTTCCCGAGATTTCAACGCCCCCCTGCCCCGTGACAAAAGAAAACTCAATGTGGCGATAAGTTCCCGACAGCTGTCAACGCCCCCCTGCCCCCCTCTAATCTTAGAGGGGGAGTCAGTTAGCGTGCATGCCGCCCGCATCCGCTGGTGTCACTGCGCCCATCTGCTCCTGCGGTAGTAACCAACTCCCCCTCTAATATTAGAGGCTCCCTCTAAGCATCTGCTCCTGCGGTGGTATCCAACTCCCCCTCTAAGATTAGAGGGGGGCAGGGGGGCGTTGACTCTCCCTCTAAGCATCTGCTCCTGCGGTAGTAACCAACTCCCCCTCTAAGATTAGAGGGGGGCAGGGGGGCGTTGACTCTTCCTCTAAGCATCTGCTCCTGCGGTAGTAACCAACTCCCCCTCTAAGATTAGAGGGGGCAGGGGGGCGTTGAAATCTCGGGCATTTATCACCATACTCAACTTTCGCAAGCATGCGAAAGCCTTGATTTTAGTCGCCTACGGCGAGAAATCCTTCAAATCTGAACAAATCAAACAAATCTGCTTTGGAAAATTTGAAAAGATTTGCTAGATTTCTGTCACGAAGTGACACTCATTATCAGATAATTAGTACAAGCGAAACTTGAATCACCATATTGATAAAGAAAAAGCGGCACTCCTCTGTGAAGAGAGGTGCCGCTTCTCCATATTTCCCAAAAAGGGGATGGGGACGGTCAGAGGAAGGGCTGCAGCAGATGGGCCAGCCATCCGCGGAAGCGCTGCCATGGTGTGCGGAAGCGGCGCCACTCCTCCTGAGTGAGGTAGACGCTCTGCCGCTTGTCGCGGTCGAACATGCGGTCGAGCTCGAGGGTGGTGGGGCGGTCGATGATGACGGCGTTCTCCTCATAGTCGAAGCGCAGCGAGCGGGCGTCGAGGTTAGTGCTGCCGACGGTGCAGAAGCGGCCGTCGACCATCATGACCTTTGAGTGGTGGAAGCCTGGCTGGTAGAGCCAGACGTGTGCGCCGCGCTTCATCATCTTGTGCATGTTGTAGAAGGCGCAGTCGGGCGTCAGGGGGATGTCGCTCTTGGCCGAGATCATCAGCTCCACCTTGACGCCGCGCCGTAAGGCACGCTTCAGGGCCCGCTTGACTGACGGGATGAGCGTGAAGTAGGGGTTGATGATGCGCAGCGAGTCGTGGGCCGAGTTGATCGCGTTGACGTAGAAGTAGCGCATGACGTCGTTCGTGATGTGGGGCTCGCGGTTGACGATGCCCACCAGCTTATGGCCGCGCGTGCTGGTCGTGTCAGGCTTGAGGCCGCTGATCTCTACCGGCTCATGGGCACGGAAGTATTCGGGTCGGAAGAGGTTCTCGCCGGTCACCTCCAGCCAGATGGTGGCAAAGATGTGCTGCAGCTGCTCCACCGCGCTGCCCTCGATGCGGCAGTGCATGTCGCGCCACTCGCCCACCTGCTCCGTCCCTTTGATGTAATAGTCGGCCACGTTCATGCCCCCCGTGTAGGCCACGTTGCCGTCGATGACGACAATCTTGCGGTGGTCGCGGGGCCAGATGTGGTTGACCCATGGGAAGCGGATGGGGTCGAACTCATGAATGTCGATGGAGTCGCGGCGCAGGGCTGCGATGTGGTGCTTCTGCAGCGGGCGGTTGTTGGAGTCGTTGCCGAAGCCGTCGAAGAGGGCCCGCACCTCCACGCCTTCACGTCGTTTCTGCCTCAGGAGGTCGAAGAGCAGCTCAGCGATGGAGTCGTTGCGGAAGTTGAAGTACTCGAGGTGGACGGAGCGTCGTGCCTGGCGTATGGCACTGAACATGTCATCGAACTTCTCCTGTCCGGACATGAGCAGGGCGACGCTGTTGTCGCGCGTGAACTGGATGCCGTAGTCGCGGAGCATGTAGTAGATGGCCGAGTCGGCCGTGACGATCTGTCCGCTGGCCGTCAGTCCCCCCTGCAGCCCCCATAATATCAATAGTATATATCGTTTCATTCTTCACTCTTCACTCTTCACTTAATCAGCGGTAGCAAATTTTTCACTTTTCACTCTTCACTTTTCCCTCTAAATTCTTAACTCAACAACAAATCAAACAAATCTGCTTTGGAAGATTTGAAAAGATTTGCTAGATTTCTGTCACGAAGTGACACTCATTATCAGATAATTAGTACAAGCGAAACTCTAAACTCTCAACTCTAAATTCTCAACTCTAAATTCTTAACTCAAAACTCTTAATCGCAGCGAAGCGAGAACAACTCTAAATTCTAAACTCTAAATTCTAAACTCTAGAAGCACGAATAATGGTCTACGATGCCGAGCAGATGGCGGTCGGCGTCGACGACGAGGACCGAGTGAATCTTGTGCTGTTGCTGCAGCCGCTGTACGTCGCTGATCTTCGTGTCGGGGCCGACGGTCTTAGGCTCGCGGGTCATGATGTCGGCGACGGTGCGGTCGAAGAACTGCGCCTGCCATCGCTCCATGGCGCGGCGTATGTCGCCGTCGGTGATGAGTCCGAGGATGCGGCGGTCGTCGTCGACAGCCACGCCCAGCCCCAGCTTGCCCTTGCTGACGAGGATGACGGCCTCGCCCAGATGCGTGTCGGGCCGTAGCAGGGGCAGGTCGTCGCGATGCATGACGTCGGCCGCCGTCGTCAGCAGCTTGCGGCCCAGCTCGCCGCCGGGATGGAAGTGTGCAAAGTCCTGCGGGCGGAAGTTGCGCTTCTGCATCAGTGCGATGGCCAGTGCGTCGCCCATGGCCAGCGTGGCGGTGGTGGAGCTCGTGGGAGCGAGGTTAAGCGGACAAGCCTCGCGCGCGACACTTATATTAAGGTGGCACGTGCTGTACTTGGCCAGCAGCGACTGCGGGTTGCCGCTCATGGCGATGATGGGCGAGCCGATGTGGAGCACCATGGGGATGAAGCGCAGCAGCTCGTCCGTCTGGCCCGAGTTGGAGATGGCAATGACGACGTCGTCAGGCGTGATGACGCCCAGGTCGCCATGATAGACGTCGAGGGGGTTGACGAAGAAGGCCGGTGTGCCGGTGGAGGCCAGCGTGGCCGCTATCTTCGCTCCGATGTGTCCGCTCTTGCCGACGCCCGTGACAATGACCTTACCGTGGCAGTCGTACATGAGGTCGACGGCGCGGTCGAACCCGTCGTCCATCTTAGGAATGAGGTCAAGCAGCGCCTGAGCCTCGTCGCGTATGGCTTGTATGCCTATTTCACGTGATGTCATAATTCTCAATTCTCAGTTCTCAATTCTCAATTCCCACCTCTCACTTCTCACTTCTCAATCAGTCTCCTGACCAGCCCTTCCAGCTTGTCGAGCTCCAGCATGTTGGCGGCATCGCTCAGGCCCTGGTCGGGCGTCGGGTGCACCTCGAAGAAGTAGCCCGTGGCGCCGAAGGCCTTGGCCGCCATGGCCATCATCGGCACATAGCGGCGGTCGCCGCCCGTCTTGCCGCCCTGGGCGTCAGGGCGCTGCACGGAGTGGGTGCAGTCCATGATGACGGTGGGCACGATCTCGAGCATGTCCTGGATGTTGCGGAAGTCGACGACGAGCGTGCCGTAGCCCATCATGTTGCCGCGCTCCGTCAGCCACACCTCCCGTGCGCCGGCGTCGCGGGCCTTCTCTACCGGGTAGCGCATGTCGCGGCCGGCCAGGAACTGCGCCTTCTTGATGTTGACCGTCCGCCCCGTGCGGGCAGCAGCCACGAGCAGGTCGGTCTGTCGGCAGAGGAAGGCCGGAATCTGCAGCACGTCGCACACCTGGCCCGCCGCCTCGGCCTGCCATGCCTCGTGGATGTCGGTCAGGATCTTCAGGCCCCACTTCTTCTTGACGTCGCCCAGCATCTGCAGCCCCTTGTCGATGCCCGGGCCGCGGAAGGAGTGGATCGAGGTGCGGTTAGCCTTGTCGAACGAAGCCTTGAAGATGATGTCCGTGCCCAGCCGTCGGTTGATGTCGACGAGTCGGGCGGCCACCTGGTCGAGCAGTTCTTCTGATTCAATGACACATGGTCCTGCAATGAGTGTTATCATACGTTGACAATGTTTTTGACGTGCAAAATTACGAATTTTAGGCGAAATAAGCAAGCTAAATCAAGAAAATAGCCCGAAAAAGCGAAAAAACTTGTCCAAAGTTTTGCAGTTTTCAAACTTTGGCGTACCTTTGCAGCGGTTTTAGAAACCAAATAGTTAACGCCACCACTCTTTTATAAGTATCGTGGCAATGTCTAATTTAAATAATAAAGTAAGACAAAATGAAAAAGATTTTGATGACAATCGCAGCTGCCTTCGTCGCAGTGAGCATGAGCGCACAGGTTTATCTGGGTGGTAACATCGCATTCCAGGCTTGGAGCGGCGAGAAGTTCAACATGGCTCATCCTGATCAGAGCGAGACCGTCTTCAGCATCATGCCTGAGATCGGCTATAACCTGAGCGACGAGTGGGCTATCGGTACCGTTATCGGCTATTCGAGCAACAAGTGGAACGGTGCTCACGAGAGCGCTTTCACCTTCAACCCCTATGCTCGTTACACGTTTGCCAACCTTGGCAAGGTGAGCCTCTTCGTCGACGGTGGTGTTGACTTCACCAGCTGCACGAAGTCGGATCAGACCAACCTCGGCATCGGCTTCAAGCCCGGTCTGGCTGTCAGCCTGAGCGACAAGCTGAGCCTCGTCTCGCATGTCGGTTTCGTCGGCTACCGGCTCTGGAACCCCGATGGCGACGACAACAACACCAGCATGTTCGGCCTCGACCTCGATGGCAACAACGTGACCTTCGGTCTGTACTACAGCTTCTAAGGCCAGCGATTGACTGATAAACAAAACTGCCTAGATTCCCGATAGGGAGTCTGGGCAGTTCTTTTTTTTTGTTTATTAGCCGCGAAAAGCGAGAGTCAGAGCAGAGCTCTGATCTCCTCGTCGGTGCCCAGGTTGAAGTCGCCACAGATGGTGTTCTTCACCGTGGCGGCAGCGAGGGCGTAGTTGAGGGCCAGCTGGTCGTCGCCGGGGCAGGCATAGATGGTGTGGAGCAGTCCGGCCATGAAGGCATCGCCGACGCCCACAGGGTCGATGACGTCAGGGATGTCCATGATAGGGGCCTTGAGGAGCTGGCCGTCAGAATAGAGGAGGGCGGTCAGCAGGTGATGATTGGAGGCCACCATGTTGCGCATGCCCATGAGCCACTTGCTGCAGCGGGGGAACTCGGCATGCAGCTGGTCGAACCATTCGCCGTACTCCGCCATCTGCATCTCGAAGGACGCGTCCTGCGCCGTGAAGGGCGGCTGACTGCGCTGGCAGAGAAACTCAAACTCGATAGCGTCGCCGAACATCATGTCGCAGCGGCTGAGCATGCGACGGAGCGTCTGCCTGGGGTCGGCGCCATAGCGCCAGAGGTTCTTGCGGTAGTTGATGTCGAAGCTGACGCGTACGCCCAGCTCGTCGGCCACGTCGAGGGCCTCGAAGGTGGCGTCGGCCGCGTCGCGGGAGATGGCTGCCGTGATGCCTGAGACATGGAGCACATCGGCGTCGCGGAGGATCTCACGCCAGGGGATCATGCCGGGCTTCAGTTCATAGTAGGCCGAGCCGCTGCGGTCGTAGATGACCTTGGCCGAGCGCATGCCTGCGGCCGGCTCGAAGTAGTAGGTGCCGATGCGTCCACCGCCGTAGAGGACGCGGCGTGTGTCGACGCCATACTGCATGAGCGTCTGTGCGCCGGCATGTCCGATGGGGTTGTCGGGCAGCCGGGTGATGTATTCCACGTGGTCGCCCAGCGTGGCGAGCGACACGGCCACGTTGGCCTCGCTTCCGCCGTACTTGCTGGTGAAGTAGTCGCCCTGTGAGAGTCGGGCGTGGTCGTTCTTCGAGAAGCGGAGAAGCAGTTCTCCAAAAGTAACAAATTTAGGTTGTTTCATATCAAAGGCTTAATGTTAAATTCTTTCTACACTCTTGACGCCCCGCACGGTGCGCAGCTTCTTGATGAGACCCTCGAGGCGCGTGTTGTCGTTGAGCATGACGACGAGGTTGCCCCGGAACAGTCCGTCGTTGGAGTCGATGTTGATGCTGCGCAGGATGAGCTTCTCGTCCTTCGAGATGATGCTGGTCAGGTTGTTGACGATGCCCAGGTCGTCGTTGCCGATGACGCGCAGCGTGATCTGATACTGGGATGAGCCCTTGCCGCTCCAAGCCGCGCGGACGATGCGATAGCCGAAGCGGCGGCGCATCTCGGGGGCGTTGGGGCAGTCGCAGCGATGGATCTTGATGCCGCCGCCGGAGGTGACGAAGCCGAAGACGGGGTCGCCGTAGATGGGGTTGCAGCATCGGGCCAGCATGTAGTCGATGCCCTTCAGGTTGCGGTCGATGACGAGCACGTCGTCGTTCTGCGGCGTCGCGGGTGCGAGGTGGTCCTCGAGGACGAACTCCTCAGCCGACCGGGCTACGTTGTCGCCCGTGACGCCGCGCTCGCCCTGCTGCATCTCGACGTAGCGGTCGAGCACGGTCTGCGTGTCGAGCGTGCCCTGGGCGATGTCGCGGTAGAAGTCGCTCGTCTCCTTATAGCCGAGCTTCTTGATGGTGCGCATCATGAGCGCCTCGTCCTGCTCGATCTTGCGGTTGCGGAAGCGACGCTCGAGCATCTCCTTGACCATGAGGGCCTCCTTCTGCTGCGTCTCCTTGAGGGCCAGCCGGATCTTCGACTTGGCGCGGCTCGTCTTGACGATCTGGAGCCACTCCTGACGGGGCCGCTGCGTGGTCGACGTCATGATCTCGACCTGGTCGCCGGAGCGCAGCTCCTGACGGAAGGTGACCAGCTTGTTGTTGATGCGCGCGCCGGTGCAGGCCGACCCCACCTTCGAGTGGATATAGTAAGCCATGTCGAGCACCGTGGCACCCTTGGGGAACCGCATCAGGTCGCCCTTGGGCGTGAAGACGTAGACCTCGTCCTCCTGCAGCTCGCCGACGAAGTTGTCCATCGCCTCGAGACCGCTGTCGGCATGCTCGAGCATCTGGCGGATGCCGGCCAGCCACTCGTCCATGCCGCCCTCAGCCTGACGGACGCCCTTATAGCGCCAGTGGGCTGCGACGCCGCGCTCTGCTATCTCGTCCATGCGCTCGGTGCGTATCTGCACCTCGACCCACTTGTCCTCCGGGCCCAGGACGGTGATGTGCAGGCTCTCGTAGCCGTTCGACTTGGGCACGGTGAGCCAGTCGCGCATGCGCTTGGGGTTAGAGGTGTACATGTCGGTGATGAGTGCGAAGGTCTGCCAGCAGCTCATCTTCTCCTTCTCCGGCGGGCAGTCGATGATGATGCGGATGGCAAAGAGGTCATAGACGCCCTCGAACTGGCAGTGCTGCTTCTTCATCTTCTGCCAGATGGAGTGGATCGACTTGGTGCGTCCCTTCATGTGAAACTTCAGTCCGGCGTCAGTCAGTTTCTTCTCTATGGGGCCGATGAACCGCTCGATGTAGGCGTCGCGCGACTTCTTCGTCGCGTTGAGCTTCTCGCGGATCATGTAGTAGGCGTCGTGCTCCAGATACTTCAGCGAGAGATCCTCGAGCTCCGACTTCAGCTTATAGAGGCCCAGCTTGTGGGCCAGCGGGGCGTAGAGATAGGCAGCCTCCTCGCTCATGATGCGGCGGGCCTCGTCGTTCTCGGCATCACGGATCTGGCGCATCATGTTGACGCGGTCGGCAATCATGATGAGGATGACGCGCATGTCCTCGGCGAAGGAGAGCAGCAGGTTGCGGAAGTTCTCGCCCTGCTGGCGCACGAAGTTGGCGCGCTCGCTCTCGGCGACGGGGTTGTTCTGATAGAGCTCCTCGATGCGGCGCAAGCCGTGGAGGATGCGGCCTACGACAGGCCCGAAGCGGCGGGAGGCCTCGTCGACGGTGAGCGACTCCTGGTCGGCGCAGGCCCGCAGCATGATGGCCATGACGGCATCGCGGCGCAGCCCGATCTCCTCGACAGCCAGCAGGGCCGTCTGCAGGCTCGTCACGATAGGGTTGAGCCCGAAGGCGTCGCGATGGGTCAGTCCGGCGCTGATGGCGCAGTCGAGCTGTCGGCGCATCAGTTGCTCGTCGTCGGGCGATAGCGATGCGTCCATTCTATTCTTCAGCTGATCGTAGAGCGCCAAAGCCTGCTGGCGCTCCTCAGTCGTAAATTCAAGCTTCTCTGTCATAATCCTGTAACAATTCGCTTACAAAATTAGTCATTTTTGCCGAATAAAGAGCGGAAAAGCCAATAATTTTTCCATACGGGCCTCAATTTTCCTGTCGCTTATAGAGGAATCCCATCCGGTGGTTGCGTCCCTTGCGGCCGATGGACCGCAGCTGATAGAAGCCGTCGGGTAGGGCGGAGAGGTCGATGGCCGGGGTCCAGGGCAGCACACAGACCTGGCGTCCCTGCATGTCCTCGACGACGATGTAGGCGGCATCGAGCGTCGAGGGGCGCGGCAGCCGCAGCTGGCCGTTGCCCACGCGATAGAGCTGCTTGCCGCTGACCGGCTTATGGCGCGGCTCGGAGCCTGAGCCCATCTGCACGGCTTCGCCCTCGCGGCCGTAGCGGTTCATGGCCCTCACGGCATAGTAGCGGTCGGGCAGCACGTTGAGCGACGTCGACGTCAGCCGCCAGGCCATCAGGTTGTGCGGGTCGTCGGTGTCGACGGGGTAGGTCAGCGAGCCATATACATTATATAACATATAAGGTGCGCCGCTGCCGTCCTCCACGGCGTCCCAGCTGAGCCGTGTCTCGTCAAGACTCAGCTGGCGGGGGGCTGCAGGCACGTCGTCGGTGGCCCACGTCATGGGCGGCACCAGCGCCGGCACCTCGTCGAAGCGGGCGGCAAAGTCGTAGACGCCCTTCACGTTGTCAGTCAGGAACTTCGACCGGAAGTAGGCATGCCCCAGTCCCAGCTGGCGCAGCACGTGCATCTCGCGCTCCACGACGGGCAGCGTCCACTTGCCCTCACGCGGGTCGAGGAAGTAGATGCCCAGTCCGGGGCAGACGATGCGGCCTGCCGCCTGCTCCTGCCAGTCGATGGCAAAGGGGAAGAAGTTGTTGCCCTGAAAATACATCATGGGGAACAGCGCGTCCATCAGTCCCTCGCGCAGCCACAGCTGGGCATCCTGGCTGACGGCCGAACGGGCGTTCCATCCGCCTGACTTATAGCGCGTCAGGTCGTCGTGCTTACCGATGGGCGAGCACGACAGCTTCACCCAGGGCTTCTCGGCCTTGACGGCCTCATGGATCTTGCGCACGATGCTGGTGATATAGCTGCGCCGTTGGGCGGCCGGCGTGGTGCGGCGACCCTTTGGCCACGTCTCAGGATAGCGGATATAGTCGAGGTGGATGCCGTCGACGTCGTAGCGCGTGACGATCTCGCGGCATATCTCAGCCAGGTAGTCGCCCGTCTGCGGCTGCTCCGGGTCCATATAGCCCTCCTCGCCGATGTGGCGGATCAGCTTCGGATACTTCTTGCGCAACTGCTGGCAGCCCAGCTTGTTCCATTTGCCGACAGGGATGGTCACCACCCACGCATGGCACTCCATGCCGCGGCGGTGACACTCGTCGACGACGAGCTGGAGCGCATCGTAGCCTGGCGACCGTCCGGCCTGTCCCGTCATGCAGACATCCCATGGCTCCAAAGACGAGGGATAGATGGTCGTGGCCCTGACGCGGGCCTGGATCATCACTGTGTTGACGCCGGCCTGCTGCAGCCGGTCGAGCGTCGCCGTCAGTTCCTGCTTCTGTTCGTCGGCCTTGGTCGAGCGTGGCCAGTCGATGCCGCCGATGGTGGTGAGCCAGACAGCCCTCACCTCATATTTGGGAGATTGGGCTGCCATGGGGAGGAAAATGCTCAGCAAAAGCAGCCATACGAAGGTGTATTTCATCTTTTTTCTTTTTTTAAAGTGCAAAGTTAAGTTTTTTTTTTCATATTTCAAATAAAAACGTTACTTTTGCACATCGAATAGAACGAAAAGAGAAAAAACAACCATGATTACGTTTTGTCTGAGCCTCGTGGCTCTCTTTCTTGGTTATCTGCTCTACGGTCGGTTCGTGGAGCGTGTGTTCGGACCTGACGACCGTGTGACACCAGCCGTCGCGAAGGCCGATGGCGTCGACTATATAGCCCTGCCGTCATGGAAGGTCTTCATGATCCAGTTTCTCAACATTGCCGGCACGGGCCCCATCTTCGGAGCCATCATGGGTGCCAAGTTCGGCCCCTCGGCCTACCTCTGGATTGTCTTCGGGTGCATCTTCGCGGGGGCCGTCCACGACTATCTCGTCGGCATGCTCTCGATGCGCCATGACGGCGCCAGCTGTCCTGAAATCGTCGGCCAGTACATGGGCAACGGTGCCCGGCGGCTGATGCTCGTCTTCAGCGTCGTGCTGCTGCTCATGGTCGGCACGGTCTTCGTCTACAGTCCTGCCGAGATCCTGCATGGCTTCGGCGGCGGCACCTTCATGTGGGTCATCATCATCTTCTGCTACTACGTGCTGGCGACGATGCTGCCCATCGACAAGATCATCGGGCGCTTCTATCCCCTCTTTGCCTTCTCGCTGCTCTTCATGGCAGCCGGACTGATGGGTGCCCTGATCATCGCCTGGCCCGAGCTGCCCGAGCTGTGGACCAATATCGGCAACATGGGCATGGAGACTGATCCCGAAGGCTTCACCGACCAGATCTATCCCTGTCTGTTCATCACCATTGCCTGTGGTGCGCTCAGTGGCTTCCACGCCACCCAGAGCCCCCTGATGGCCCGCTGCCTCAAGTCGGAGCGCATGGGGCGCCCCGTCTTCTATGGCTCGATGATCACCGAAGGCATCGTCGCCCTCGTCTGGTGCACCGTCTCGATGTATTTCTTCTATGGCAATCCCGCCCCCGGCTACGAGATCATCGAGGCCGTCGGCAACAACGGCTTCCATACGTCGGCTCCGGCCGTGGTCAACATCATGTGCAACCACTGGCTCGGCATCGTCGGCGGCGTGCTCGCCGTGCTCGGCGTCGTGGCAGCCCCCATCACCAGCGGCGACACCGCCTTCCGCTCCGCCCGACTCATCATTGCCGAGGCCTTCGGCGTCAGCCAGAAGCCCATCGCCAAGCGCCTGCTCATCGGCCTGCCCCTCTTCGCCGCCTCGATGGCCCTGCTCTTCTGGCAGGTCGAGAATCCCAACGGCTTCAACACCATCTGGCAATACTTCGGATGGAGCAACCAGACCCTCTCGGTCATCATGCTATGGGCCGCCACCGTCTATCTCGCACAGCGCCGCAAGCCCTATCTCATCACGCTCATCCCGGCCCTGTTCATGACCAGCGTCTGCGCCTCGTTCCTCTGCGTGTCGCACATCGCCTTCGGACTGCCCGAGACCATCTCCTACACCATTGGCGGACTCGCCACCGTGGTGGCCTTCTGCTGGTTCGTCGTGTGGTATAGAAAGAACATTAACAATAATCAATAACCCCCTTAATCATCAATCAATTATGAAGAAATCAATCATGCTCCTCGTCTGCGGACTCGTCATGTCGCTGACCGTGGCTGCCCAAGTGAAGGATCGTCCGCCGTTCGGCCAGGACAAAGTGTATGTCGGCGCCAGCTTCTCCAATCTCGGACTGTCCTATACGGGCTGCGAGAAGTGGAACTTCGGCGGCCAGGTCAAGGGTGGCTATCTCTTTGAGGACAACTGGATGGTCACCGGCAATATCGGCTACGACTATCGTCAGCACGGCTACAACGACTTCAGCCTCGGAGCCGGACTGCGCTACTACATCGAGCAGAACGGACTCTATCTCGGTGCCGGAGCCAACTACGTGCATCATCACAGCTACGACGACCTCCTGCCCACCGTGCAGCTCGGCTATGCCTTCTTCCTCAACCGCACCGTCACGCTCGAGCCTGAGGTCTACTACAACCAGAGCCTCAAGAACCACAGCGACTACAGCGGCTTCGGCATCCGCATCGGACTGGGCATCTACTTCGAGTAACAGATTGTACATCGTACTTTATACATTATTTATTAAAGAAACATGCTTAGTGTAGAAGAACTGGTCGACCGACTCATCGACCTGTCGTTCGCCGAGGACATCGGCGACGGCGACCATACCACCCTCTGCTGCATTCCCGAGGACGCCATGGGCCGCTCGCGCCTGCTCATCAAGGAGGACGGCATCCTGGCCGGCGTCGAGGTGGCTAAGGAGGTGTTCCGCAGATTCGACCCCGACCTGCAGGTCGAGGTGCTCATGGGCGACGGCACGCCCGTCAAGAAGGGCGACGTGGCCATGATCGTCACGGGGCGCGTGCGCTCGCTCCTCCAGACGGAGCGCCTCATGCTCAACATCATGCAGCGCATGAGCGGCATCGCCACCATGACCAACCGCTACGTCAAGCTGCTCGAAGGCACGGGCACCCGCGTGCTCGACACACGTAAGACCACCCCGGGCATGCGCATGCTCGAGAAGCAGGCCGTCAAGATCGGCGGCGGATGCAACCACCGCATCGGACTCTTCGACATGATCCTGCTCAAGGACAACCACGTCGACTTTGCCGGAGGCATCACCAATGCCATCGACCGCTGCCACCGCTATCTCGAGGAGAAAGGGCTCCACCTGAAGATCGAGATCGAGGTGCGCTCCTTCGACGAGCTCCAGCAGGTGCTCGACCACGGCGGCGTCGACCGCATCATGCTCGACAACTTCACCGTTGAGGACACCGGCAAGGCTGTCCGACTCATCGACCACCGCTACGAGACGGAGTCGTCTGGAGGCATCACCTTCGACACCATCCGCCAGTATGCCGAGCAGGGCGTCGACTACGTGTCCGTCGGAGCGCTGACCCACAGCGTCAAGGGCCTCGACATGTCGTTCAAGGCAACCTTCTGACAAAGAGAAATATGAGTAAGAGGTTCCGTTCATTCCAGAGCCGCTTGCTGACGGGCCTGCTCTATGCCCTCGGCTTCGCCTCGCCGCTGATGCTCGTGGCCTGCTATGCGCCGCCACAGTCCGAACTGCACTATCTCGACGACGCTGAGGTCGTCGATTCACTCGGTGCGAAGGTCAGCGACATGCCGGCTGAAGCCGCGGATGCGTCTGCCCAGGAGGCAGCATCGCCCGAAGAGGCTATGTAGGGCCGTTTCCTTAGTACATTTCCGTTTTTTGGGGATCAGTCTCAAATGACAGCTGCGCATGATTTGCAACTGTCATTTGAGACTGATCCTGTATTTGTACGTATAGGGCTCCAAAAAGATGCAGCCTGCAATCTCGCCTGTAATCTCGCCCTATGTCTCGCCCTATGTCTCGCCCGTTGGGCGGCTGCAATCCCGATTTCGTGTATTACCTTTGCAGCCGATTAATCATCGGGAGCAAACCCCAGCGTGGTTTCCGCCCGCAAGGTGTGTAAGCATCCTTCACACTGAGCGGGAAACGCTAAAGGATGTTCACCCTTTAACGGTCAAGTTTGAGTCATGAACTCTAAGGACGTGAACAGCAAGATGAAAGCAGGGCAGCCGATTCCATCGTCGGAAGCCCCGAAGGAAATGCCAGTGATGAACACACAACCAGTGATGAACAAGGAGACGGTGATGAACATTCAGACGGCGGAGGCCATCGTGGCCCAGACGCTCAGCCAGCCCACCGAGGAGGAGCAGAAGCGGCGGGAGCGCCGTGAGCAGCTCGAGGCGCTGCGCATCAAGAGCGACACGGTGGTGGAGCCCGAGCAGTTCACGCTCGCCGTCGACGGCGTCGGCTTCTTCGCCCTGAAGGACATCCACGCCGTCAAAGGCAAGCAGAAGAGCGGCAAGAGCGCCATGCTGAAGTGGTGTGCGGCAGCCTTGCTCGGCGGTGAGCAGGGGCGCGTCCAGTCGCTGCTGAAGTCGCCGCGCGTGCTCTTCCTCGACACGGAGCAGCAGGCAGCCGACGTGCGCCTGGTGCTCGACGAGGTGAAGCTCATGTCGGGCGTTAGCGATGCGACGCTCGACGACCGCCTGTGGCTCTTCACGCTGCGCCGCCTGAGCTACGACACGCTCGTGGCCGACACGCGCGAGATCATCGACATGGTGCGCCCGCAGGTGGTCGTCATCGACGGACTGGTCGACTATGTCGACTCGTTCAACGACGAGGTGGCCTCGCGCCAGCTGGTCCACGACCTGCTCGTCATGTGCGACGAGTTTGAATGTGCCATCGTCAACGTGCTCCACGAGAACAAGGCGATCGACGACCAGAACATGCGCGGCCACCTGGGCACCGTCCTGGCTCAGAAGTCCGGCACCGTGCTGCAGTGTCAGAAGCAGAAGGACGTCATCGTCGTCACCACCTCCGACGCCCGCCACGGCGCCATGCCTCAGTGGGCCATCACGTTCGATGCCGAGGGCCATCTGCAGCCTGCCGACGAGCTGCTCCAGCTG
Source organism: uncultured Prevotellaceae bacterium (assembly GCA_902779455.1). Taxonomy (GTDB): domain Bacteria; phylum Bacteroidota; class Bacteroidia; order Bacteroidales; family Bacteroidaceae; genus Prevotella. The sequence continues at coordinate 195,878 of CACZBS010000002.1, read as the reverse complement.
CGCAATGAGCAGCATCTTCAGGATGCGTCGGCCCGCCTGAAGGAGATCTACGACGAGCGTCGTGCCGAGCGACTGAAGCATGCCTCCGACATCATCAAGGAGCACGGCGGCTGCATGGCGAAGCCCGACCTCCGCAAGGAGCTTCAGAAGCGGGCTGACATCAGTCGCAGCACTGCCTCGAGTTTCATCAAGAGCCAGATCGGCTTCACGATGACTGAGCAGAACGGACTCGTCAGTCTGGCGGGCTATGAGAAGATGCCGTTCTGACGCGTGCCTGAACCGTCTAATCCGTCCAAATCCCCATATACTTATGGGTTTGGACGGTTGGACGCTCAGGCAGCTGTCAGCCTGCTGATAGGAATGTTCCAACCGACCATTTTAACACCTCAGACATCGCAAATGATGAACAACAGCAATGACTATCGCTACCGGCTCGACTCACCTCGCGTGACGGGCCGCCGACAGCAGAAGACGACCTGCCCGCAGTGTGGGCGCCGCCACTGCTTCGTGCGCTATGTCGACACTCAGAACAACTGTGCCTACGTCAGCGACACCTGTGGCCGATGCGACCATGAACAGTCGTGCGGCTACCACCTCCGACCCTCGGAATTCTTTCACGACCACCCCTGGCTCAAACCCGACCATGACGCCCGTGACGCCCGTCCGCCCGTGGCTCAGAAGGAGCCTCAGAAGAAACCGCTCGTGCCCCTCCCGATGGCATATGTAGAGCGGAGCATGGCGTGCGGTAGCACGTTTCGTAATTGGTTTACTGATACGTGCTTACACATCTTTAGATTAAGTGAAGCTGACGTCGCTAAAGTCGTCGACGACTATCGCCTCGGAGGCACCCGTCGGGGCGACGTCATCTACTGGCAGATCGACCTCGAGGGGCGCGTCCGCTCGGGCCATATCATGCGCTATCGCGACGACGGCCATCGCCGCGACTATCAGTCGTGGGTGCACGCACGGCTGATCCGCCAGAAGCGACTGCCGCCCGACTTCGAACTGCGCCAGTGCTTCTTCGGCGAACACTTGCTGCGGCAGCGCCCCGAGGCTCAGGTGGGCCTCGTCGAGGGCGAGAAGACGGCCCTGCTCATGGCCGCCCTGCGCCCCGACGTGGTGTGGCTCGCGGCCAGTGGCTGCAAGGGGCTGACCCCCGACAAGCTCGCGGCGCTGCGTGGGCGCCGCGTCGCCGTCTTCCCCGACAGCGGCTGCTATGCCGACTGGCAGCGCCGTCTCCGTCAGGCCGAGGGCGTCAGCTTCACCATCACCGACGCCCTCGAGCAGTTCCCGCCCAACACCGACCTGGCCGACCTCCTGCTCGCTGACCCCACGGCGACAATCGCGGGGGACGGTTAAAGCGCCGCTTTTCATAACCAAAAGCACCGCTTTTCGTGGAGTAAAGCACCGCTTTTCGTTGCCTAAAGCACCGCTTTATTTCACGTAAAAGCGGCACTTTTTCCCCGTTTCATCGATGTGTAAAAATTGATTTAGCGCACTTAATGATATGAAAACGTGGTAAAGAAATGTTATAACTCTTGCATATGTCCGCTTTTTTTAGTACCTTTGCACTCTAATATAAGCGTGTAAACGCATTGCATACAAAAAGCATTATGGGATTTTTCGGATTATTCAGCAAGAAGAAACAGCAGGAGACACTCGACCGCGGGTTGGAAAAGACCAAGACGTCGGTGTTTGACAAACTGGCGCGCGCCGTGGCAGGCAAGTCGAAGGTCGACGACGACGTGCTCGACAACCTCGAGGAGGTGCTCATCACCAGCGACGTGGGCGTCGACACGACGCTCAAGATCATCAGCCGCATCGAGGAGCGCGTGGCTCGCGACAAGTATGTGTCGACGAGTGAACTCAACAACATCCTCCGCGAGGAGATTGCCGCCCTGCTGGCAGAGAACAATACGACCGACATGGACGAATGGGACCTGCCCACCGATCATAGGCCCTACGTCATCCTCGTCGTGGGCGTCAACGGGGTGGGGAAGACGACGACCATCGGCAAGCTGGCCTGGCAGTTCAAGGAGGCCGGCAAGAAGGTCTACCTGGGCGCTGCCGACACGTTCCGTGCGGCCGCCGTCGAGCAGCTCTGCATCTGGGGCGAGCGCGTTGGCGTGCCTGTGGTGAAGCAGCAGATGGGCAGCGACCCGGCCTCCGTGGCCTTCGACACGCTGCAGAGCGCCGTGGCCAACGGGGCCGACGTGGTCATCATCGACACGGCCGGCCGACTGCACAACAAGGTGGGCCTGATGAACGAGCTGAAGAAGATCAAGGACGTGATGAAGAAGGTGCTGCCGACGGCCCCCGACGAGGTGCTCCTCGTGCTCGACGGCTCTACCGGACAGAATGCCTTCGAGCAGGCCCGCCAGTTCGCCGCCGTCACGCAGATCACGTCGCTGGCCATCACCAAGCTCGACGGCACGGCCAAGGGCGGCGTCGTCATCGGCATCTCCGACCAGCTGAAGGTGCCCGTGAAGTATATCGGACTGGGCGAGGGCATGACCGACCTGCAGCTCTTCAACAAGCGCGACTTCGTCGACAGCCTGTTCAAGAGTGATAAGTGATGAGTGATGAATGATGAGTGAAACGACCATAGACTTTATATCGCTGGGCTGCTCGAAGAACCTCGTAGACAGCGAGATGCTCATGGGCCTCTTTGAGGCTCATGGCTACAGCGTGACCCACGACGCCGAGGACCCTCAGGGCCGCATCGTCGTCGTCAACACGTGCGGATTCATCGCCGACGCCAAGGAGGAGAGCATCAACTGCATCCTCGAGCAGACGGAGCGTAAGAGGCTGGGCGAGGTGGACCGCGTCTACGTCATGGGCTGTCTCTCGGAGCGCTATCTGGCTGAGCTCGAGGAAGAGATTCCCGAGGTCGACGGGTGGTACGGCAAGTTCAACTACAAGCAGCTGCTCTCTGATCTGACTAATGTAGAGCGTAGAGAGGAGAATGGTTCTGACAGAAAGCTCACCACGCCCCCGCACTACACCTACATCAAGATCTCGGAGGGCTGCGACCGCCACTGCGCCTACTGCGCCATACCGCTCATCACGGGCCACCACCAGAGCCGCCCGATGGAGGAGATTCTCGACGAGGTCAGGGCGCTCGTGGGCCGCGGCGTCAGCGAGTTCAACATCATTGCTCAGGAGCTGACCTACTATGGCGTCGACCTCTACGGCCGTCAGTGCATTGCGGAGCTCATCGAGCGCATGGCCAAGATCGAGGGCGTCCGCTGGATCAGGCTCCACTATGCCTATCCGGCCCACTTCCCATGGGACCTGCTGCGCGTCATCCGCGAGAACGACAACGTCTGCAATTACCTCGACATCGCCCTGCAGCACATCAGCGACCACATGCTCAGCCGCATGCAGCGCCACGTCACGCGGCAGGAGACCATCGACCTCATTGAGCGCATGCGTCGCGAGGTGTCCGGACTGCACATCCGCACGACGCTCATGGTGGGATTCCCCGGCGAGACGGACGACGACTTCCAGCAGCTGCTCGACTTCACCCGCTGGGCCCGCTTCGAGCGCATGGGCGCCTTCGCCTATTCGGAGGAGGACGGCACCTACTCGGCTGAGCACTATCAGGACGACGTGCCCGAGGACGTGAAGCAGCGCCGGCTGGACCGCCTGATGCGGCTGCAGCAGCAGATCAGCGCCGAGGTGGAGGCCGCGAAGATAGGGCAGGTGATGACCGTCGTCATCGACCGCCAGGAGGGCGACTACTACATCGCCCGCACTGAATATTGCTCGCCCGAGGTCGACCCCGAGGTGCTCATCCATAGCAGCGAGGGCCAGCTCCAGGTGGGCCACTACTACAAAGCAAGAATCACGGAGGCCGAGGAGTTCGACCTCTATGCCACTATAGTACAAGAAGAGATATGAACAACAAGGAATTTATTGCCGACCTGGCCGCACGAACGGGCCTGCGTCAGGACGAAACTCAGCGCATGATGAACACCCTCATCACGGCCATGGGCGACAGTTTCCTCGAAGGCGACAGCATCCAGCTGACAGGCTTCGGACAGTTCGAGGTGAAGAAGAAGCTCGAACGCGTGATGATCAACCCCAACACGGGCCAGCGCATGCTTGTGCCGCCGAAGTTGGTGCTCTCGTTCCGTCCCAACATGCTGTTGCGCGATAAAATAAAGAAAGGAGGAGCCGACGTATGAGTAAGCTGAATCTGACCGACCTGGCTTCCCGCCTCATGGAGAAGCACGGACTCGACAAGCGCGAGGCTGCCTTCTTCATCGACGCCATCATCGAGACCATCCACAAGGGTCTCGAGGCCGATAAGCAAGTGAAGATCAAGGGACTGGGCACGTTTAAGATCGTGGGCGTCGGAGCCCGCGAGAGTGTCAACGTCAACACGGGTGAGCGCGTCGTCATCGACAGCCACTCGAAGCTCTCGTTCACCCCCGATGCTGCCATGAAGGAGCTCGTCAACAAGCCTTTCTCGCAGTTCGAGACCGTCGCACTCAACGACGGCGTGGAGTTCGACGATATGCCGCAGGAGGAGACCGTCGGGGAGACGGAGCCCGAACCCGAGCCAGTCGTTGATCCTGAGCCGGTTGTTGAACCTGAGCCGGTTGCAGAGCCTGAGCCGGTTGTTGAGCCTGAGCCCGAACCTATTGCCGAGCCCGAACCTGAGCCCATTGTAGAGCCTGAGCCTGTCGTTGAACCAGAACCTGAACCTGAGCCTGAACCCGAGCCTGTCGTTGAGCCTGAACCCGAGCCTGTCGTTGAGCCTGAGCCCGAACCTGAGCCCGTTGTTGAGCCTGAGCCCGAAACTGAGCCTGAACCCGAGCCCGTTGTTAAGCCCGAGCCCGTTGTAAAGCCCGAGCCTGAGCCCGTCGTCGCTGCTCCGCTGACGTCAGCACCCGAAAAACAGCCGTTCCCCTGGCTATGGATTCTCGTGGCAGCCATCGGCGGCTTCCTCCTTGGCTATCTCTTTGCCAAGGCAACAGCTTCGACTGAGCCCGAAGTGATCCAGAAGGCCGAGCAGGTGGCAGACACGGCAGCCGTGGCCCAGCCGACAGCTGACACCGCCGTCGCAGCACCCGCCGTCGCAGAGCCCGCAGAGGTCGCCTCAGAGCCGGAAGCTGTGCAGGCAGAGGAGCCGGCCGTCGCAGAGCCCGTAGCGTCCGCCACAGCCGCCGTGCCCGCTTTCGACTCGCAGAAATATGAGGATATGGACGCCCGCGTGCGCCTGGGAGCCTATCGCATCATCGGCGTCCAGGAGACGGTGAAGGCCCGTGCCGGCGAGAGCCTCAAGCAGATCTCACGTCGCTACCTTGGTCCCGACATGGAGTGCTACGTCGAAGCCCTCAACGGACTGAAGTCGAGCCAGCCGCTCACCCCCGGCCAGGAGATCAAGATCCCGAAACTGGAATGGAAGAAGAACTTACGTAAAAAATAAATAAGACTAACACACAATGGCAGAAAACATCGACATCCGCGAACTCAACATGCGGATTGAACAGCAAAGCGCATTTGTCACCAACCTGACCAGTGGCATGGACAGCGTCATCGTAGGTCAGAAACACCTCGTCGACTCACTCCTCATCGGACTGCTCTCCGACGGCAACATCCTGCTCGAGGGCGTGCCGGGTCTGGCTAAGACCCTGGCCATCAAGACCCTCGCACAGCTCATCGACGCTAAATACAGCCGCATACAGTTTACGCCCGACCTGCTGCCCGCCGACGTCACCGGCACCATGATCTATTCGCAGAAGGACGAGCGATTCCTCACCAAGAAGGGCCCCATCTTCGCCAACTTCGTGCTGGCCGACGAGATCAACCGCGCTCCTGCCAAGGTACAGAGCGCACTGCTCGAGGCCATGCAGGAGAAGCAGGTCACCATCGGCAGCGAGACCTTCGACCTGCCCAGCCCCTTCCTCGTCATGGCCACCCAAAACCCCATCGAACAGGAGGGCACCTATCCGCTGCCCGAGGCCCAGGTGGACCGCTTCATGCTGAAGGTGGTCATCGACTATCCCACGATTGACGAGGAGAAGAAGATCATCCGCGAGAACATCGGCGCCGGACTGCCCGAGGTGCGCCCCGTCACGACGGCACAGGAGATCCTGAAGGCGCGCGAGGTGGTGCGCGAGGTCTACATCGACGAGAAGATCGAGCAGTACATCGCCGACATCGTCTTCGCCACACGCTATCCTGACCGCTACGGGCTGAAGGACCTGAAGGACATGATCTCGTTCGGCGGTTCGCCGCGTGCCTCCATCAACCTGGCCAAGGCAGCACGCGCCTACGCCTTCATCAAGCGTCGCGGCTACGTCGTGCCCGAGGATGTCCGAGCCGTGGCCCACGACGTGCTGCGCCATCGCATTGGACTGACCTACGAGGCCGAAGCCTCTAACGTCACAAGCGAGGAAATCGTCTCGAAAGTCGTCAACAAGGTGGAAGTGCCCTGATGGAAACATCGGAAATCATCAAGAAAGTCCGCAAGATCGAGATCAAGGCGCGCGGCCTGAGCTCCAACATCTTCGCTGGCCAGTACCACTCGGCCTTCAAGGGCCGCGGTATGGCCTTCTCGGAGGTGCGCGAGTATCAGTATGGCGACGACGTGCGCGACATCGACTGGAACGTGACGGCACGCTTCAACAAGCCCTACGTCAAGGTGTTCGAGGAGGAGCGCGAGCTGACCGTCATGCTGCTCATCGACGTTAGCGGCTCGCTCGACTTCGGCACGCAGCGCCAGATGAAGCGCGACATGGTGACCGAGATTGCCGCCACGCTGGCCTTCTCGGCCATCCAGAACAACGACAAGATCGGCGTCATCTTCTTCTCTGACCGTGTGGAGAAGTATATTCCCCCCAAGAAGGGCCGCAAGCACATCCTCTACATCATCCGCGAGATGCTCGACTTCCATGCCGAAAGCCGCCGCACCGACGTGGCCCAGGCCGTCGAGTTCCTCACGGGCGTGTCGAAGCGCCGTTGCACCGCCTTCATCATGAGCGACTTCTACAGTCGCCAGTCGTTCGAGCAGCAGCTCACGATCGCCAACCGCAAGCATGACGTCGTCGCCATCCAGGTCTACGACAAGCGTGCCCGCGAACTGCCCGACGTCGGACTGATGAAGGTCGTCGATGCCGAGACCGGTTTCGAGCAATATATCGACACGGGCAGCCGCCGGCTTCGCGAAGCCTATCGCAAGCAATGGCTTCAGCGTCAGCAGGACCTGAAGGAGACGTTTGCCAAGAGCAACGTCGACAGCGTCACCATCGCTACCGACGAGGACTACGTCAAGTCGATGATGGGACTGTTTCAGAGAAGATAATAGATAAGAGATAAAAGATAATAGATATTTGATGAAACGCATCATAAACGTATTGATGTTGCTGACGCTTGCGGCCACTTCCGTGGGGGCTCAGGTGAAGGTCGAGTCGAGCATTTCGGCCGTCGAGATCCTCATCGGCCAGCAGGTGCAGCTGACCGTCACGGCCACAGCCGCCAAGGACGCCGAGGTGGAGTTTCCCAAGGAGGCCCAGCTGCCGGCCGGCATCGAATTCCTCGGTGCCATCGAGATGCCGACGGAGAAGGCCGACGACGGCATGCTGCGCTATCAGCGTGGCTACGTGCTGACCTCGTTTGACGACACGCTCTACTATCTGCCCCCGTTCAAGGTTAAAGTAGACGGTAAAGAGTATGAAGCCAATAAGCTGGCACTGAAGGTGTTGAATGTCGATATCGATACGACCTTCGTCGACGAGTTCCAGGGGCCCCGCTACTACGGACCCAAGACCGTGCAGGACAATCCTTTCTCGTGGGACGACTGGCGCCTGCCCTTCTGGCTGAGCGTGCTCATGCTCGTGCTGCTGGCCCTGTCGTATTACCTCTACCTGCGGCTGCGCGACAACAAGCCCGTCATCGCCCGCATACGCATCGTCAAGCGCATCCCGCCGCACCAAAAGGCTATGGAGGCCATCGAGGAGATTAAGGCTGAGCACATGGCTCAGGCTGAGGACCCGAAGGATTACTACACACGACTGACCGACACGCTGCGCCACTACATCGAGGAGCGCTACGGATTCTCGGCCATGGAGATGACCTCGTCGGAGATCATCCAGCGGCTCATGTCGACCGACGACCCCAAGTCGCTCGACGAGCTGCGCCAGCTGTTCCAGACGGCCGACCTCGTGAAGTTTGCCAAATATTCGACACTCATCAACGAGAACGACGCCAACCTGGTCAACGCCGTCGAGTTCATCAATCAGACGAAGATTGAGACGCCCCAGGCCGAGACGGGCGAGCGCGTCGTCCGTGAGGAGCTCACCGCCGAACAGAAGCGCTCGCAGTCGAGCCGCTTCCTGCTCAAGATGGCCATCGGCTATCTGCTGCTCATGTCGCTGGTGCTCTTCCTCTACGTCGTCATCACCGTCGTTCAGTTACTCTAAAGTTGAAGCATCAATATGGAATTTGCCAATAAAGAATATCTGCTGCTATTGCTGCTCATCCTGCCATATATAATATGGTATGTGATGTATCGCAAGAAGAGCGAGCCCACCATCCGCATGGCCGACACGCAGGCCTTCCGCTTTGCGCCCCGCTCATGGCGCGTCGTGCTCATGCCGGTGCAGCTGCTGTTGCGCCTGCTGGCCTTCACGCTGCTGGTCGTCGCCCTGGCCCGCCCGCAGACCCACAACTCATGGAAGAACGAGACCGTCGAGGGCATCGACATCATGCTGGCCATCGACGTGTCGACTTCGATGCTGGCTGAGGACCTGAAGGACCGCTCGCAGGGCATCAAGAACCGACTGGAGGCTGCCAAGGCCGTCGCCTCGTCGTTCATCAGCGACCGTCCTGACGACAACATCGGACTGACCATCTTTGCCGGCGAGGCCTTCACGCAGTGCCCCATGACCATCGACCACGCCTCGCTGCTCTCGTTGCTTCAGAACGTGCGCACCGACATAGCTGCCAAGGGGCTCATCGAGGACGGCACCGCCATCGGCATGGGATTGGCCAACGCCGTCAGCCGACTGAAGGACTCGAAGGCCAAGAGCCGCGTGGTCATCCTGCTCACCGACGGCTCGAACAACCGTGGCGACATCTCGCCCATGACGGCAGCCGAGATCGCCCGCAGCATGGGCATCCGCGTCTACACCATCGGCGTGGGCACCAACGGCACGGCCCCGTATCCCATGCAGGTGGGTGGCGGCGTACAGTACGTGCAGGTGCCTGTTGAGATCGACACGAAGACGCTTGGCGACATCGCCCGCGAGACGAAGGGCCAGTTCTATCGTGCCACCAATGCCGAGGAGCTGCGCAACATCTATCAGGAAATCGACAAGCTCGAGAAGTCGAAGCTCAACGTGCAGCGCATCAACCGCAAGTATGAGGCCTATCAGCCCTTCGCCCTCGGCGCCGTGCTGGCCCTGCTGCTCGAGATTCTTCTTCGTATAACCATATTCAGGAGGATACCCTAACCATGTTCAGATTCCAAGACCCACAATACTTGTATCTGCTCGCCGCCGTTGTCGTGCTGGCCCTGATACGACTCATCACCTACAGCCGGCAGAAGCGCCGCCTGCGCAAGTTCGGCGACCCGGAACTGCTGCGCCAGCTGATGCCCGACGTGTCGCGCTGGCGGCCCGGCGTCAAGTTCTGGCTGCTCGAGGCTGCCCTGGCCCTGCTCATCGTCATGCTGGCCCGTCCGCAGGACGGCAAGAAGATCGGCGAGGAGAAGCGCTCGGGCATCGAGACCGTCATTGCCATCGACATCAGCAACTCGATGCGCGCCAAGGACGTCGTGCCCAGCCGACTGGACCGTGCGAAGATGATGGTCGAGAACCTTGTCGACAACTTCACTGACGACAAGATCGGCCTGATTGTCTTTGCTGGCGACGCCTTTGTACAGCTGCCCATCACGAGCGACTACGTCTCGGCCAAGATGTTCCTCAGCAGCATCGACCCCACGATGATCCAGAACCAGGGCACCGACCTCGCAGGAGCCATCTCGCTCGCCTCGCGCAGCTTCACCCAGCAGGAGAAAGTCGGCAAGGCCATTATCGTCATTACTGACGGTGAGGACCATGAGGGAGGAGCCACCGAAGCGGCCGAGGAGGCCAAGAAGCAGGGGCGCAACATCTATCTGCTGGGCGTCGGCTCGACCAAGGGAGCCCCCGTGCCCGATCCGCAGACAGGCAGCTATATGATTGACAACAAGGGCGAAACCGTCATGTCGAAGCTCAATGAGGACATGTGCCGCGAGGTCGCCAAGGCCGGCGGCGGCGCGTATATCCACGTGGAGAACAACAGCAACGCGCAGCGGATGCTCGACGAGGAGCTCTCGAAGCTGCAGCATCAGGAGTCGACCGTCTACAGCGAATATGCCGAGCGGTTCCAGGAGGTAGGCCTCTTGGCCCTGCTGCTGCTCATCCTCGAGGTGTGCATCCTTGACCGCAAGAATCCCTTGTTGAAGAACATTAAACTATTCAAGAAATGAACCACATCCGACTTTTCCTCATCATAGCCCTCGCACTCGCCCTGCCCACCGCCGCCTCGGCACAGATCGGCCAAAAACAGGTGCGCAAACTCGTACGCCAGGGCAACCGCCAGTATCGTGCTGACAAGCGGCAGGAGGCCTCAGTCACCTATCTCAAGGCCCTGCAGGCCGACTCCACCTATGCGCCCGCCGTCTACAATTACGCCACGTCGCTCTTTCCGCAGCAGTGGCAGCAGGTCGACACGACGGCCATCAAGAATCAGGTGCCTGCGCTGATGAAGGCAGCCGAGCTCGAAGAGAACCCCATCCGTAAGGCCCAGGCCTACCATAATGTCGGCGTGCTCTATCAAGCCGCCCAGGACTACGGCACGGCCATCGAGGCCTACAAGCAGGCCCTGCGCAACAATCCCAATGACGACGAGAGCCGCTACAACCTGGCCGTCTGCAAGAAACAGCAGAAGGACAACCCTCAGAATCAGAACCAGCAGGGCCAGGACAAGGACCAGAACGGCGACCAGCAGAAGCAGGACCAGCAACAACAGGACAAGCAGCAACAGCAGCAACAGCAGAAGGATGAGCAACAGCAGCAGGAGCCTCCGATGAGCAAGGAGAACGCCGAGCAGCTCCTCCAGGCTGCCATGCAGCAGGAGAAGAAGACGCAGGAGCGGCTGAAGGATGCCCAGAAGCAGCCCCAGCGCCGCAAGATAGAAAAGAACTGGTAGAAACGAAGCGGTCCTTTCACCCTGAAGAAGCGGTCCTTCGTCACGTCCGAAGTGGTCCTTCGTCATGGTTGAAGCGGCACTTCATTCAATGTAAAGCGGTGCTTTCCAGAAAACAGACAAATGAATAAGCGATGAAACAGAAATTATTCTTAATCATTTCGTTCGTACAACTCATGTTCATGGGCCTCGCTGCCCAGACGCTCACGGCCAACGCCCCGCAACAGGTGGCGCCGGGCCAGCAGTTCCGACTGACCTACACCGTCAACTCCCACGACGTCAGCGGATTCCGCATCGGACAGATTCCCAGCGACGCCTTCGAGGTGCTGATGGGTCCGAGCACGTCGCGCCAGTCGAGCTTCAGCATGATCAACGGCAAGACCTCGCAGACGTCGACCATCACGTATACCTATATCCTCAGTGCCATGAAGAACGGCACGTTCACCATCCCCCCCGCCACCATCACCGTCGAAGGGAAGCAGGTGACGTCGAACACGGTGAAGATACAGGTGACGGGCCAGCCCCAGCAGCAAGGCTCCGGGGCCCATCAGGGAGGCTCACAAGGTGGGCAGCCCCGCACCGAGACGCGCCCCTCTGGCACGCCCATCTCGGGCAGCGACCTCTTCATCCGCGTCAGTGCTTCGAAGAAGCGTGTCGTCGAACAGGAGCCCGTCCTGCTCACGTATAAGGTCTACACCCTCGTCAGCCTCACGCAGCTTGAGGGCAAGATGCCCGACCTGAAGGGATTCCACACCCAGGAGGTGCCCCTGCCGCAGGAGAAGAGCTTCAAGGTGGAGGAGTTCAACGGCCGCCCGTATAAGACCGTCACATGGAGCCAGTACGTCATGTTCCCCCAGATCACGGGCAAGCTCCAGATCCCCAGCATCACGTTCAATGGCATCGTCATGCAGCAGAACCGCTACGTCGACCCCTTTGAGGCCTTCTTCAACGGTGGCTCGGGCTATACGGAGGTCAAGAAGGCCATCGTCGCACCAGCCGTCGAGATCCAGGTCGACCCGCTGCCCGCCCGTCCGGCTGGCTTCTCGGGTGGAGTGGGGCGCCTGAACGTCAAGGCAGAGATTGACAAGACGGAGGTGAAGGCCAACGACCCGATCACGCTGAAGGTGACCGTCTCAGGCATCGGCAACCTCCAGCTGCTGAAACAGCCTGACGTGAAGTTCCCCAAAGACTTCGACGTCTATGATCCCAAGACCACCGACAAGACGCGCCTGACGGCCAGTGGCGTCGAGGGCTCCGTCGTCTATGAATACCTCGCCGTGCCCCGCCATCAGGGCAAGTTCGAGATTCCCGCCCTGCAATACGTCTACTACGACACCCAGGAGCGCGCCTACAAGACGCTCACCACCGAGGGCTTCACGCTCGACGTGGCCAAGGGTGAGGGCGGCGAGTCGAGCATTCAGGACTTCACGCGCCAGGAGGACGTCCAGATGCTGGCCAAGGACATCCGCCACATCAAGCTCGGCAACGTCCGCCAGCACTCCGCCGACGAGCACTTCTTCGGCTCGTCGCTCTACTGGGGTCTGATGGCTCTCCTCGTGCTCGTGTTCATCTCGCTCTTCGTCATCTTCCGCCAGCGTGCCATCAGCAATGCCGACGTGGTGAAGACGCGTGCCGGCAAGGCCAACAAGGTGGCCACGAAGCGCCTCAAGAAGGCTGCCCGACTGATGCGCGACAACAAGCCGGGTGAGTTCTACGACGAGGCCCTGCGTGCCCTTTGGGGCTACGTCGGCGACAAGCTCAACATCTCGGTCGAGCAGCTCTCGCGCGAGAATATAGCCGAGCGGCTCGCTGAGCGACAGGTCGACAGCGAGACCATCGGCCAGTTCCTCGAAGCCATCGACGAGTGCGAGTTTGAGCGCTATGCCCCTGGCGATCCGAAAGGCAATATGGAGAAAGTCTACGATAAGGCCATCACGGCCATTGAGAAAATCGAAGGAGGCATGAAGCGCACATCGAAGCAGAAGTCGACGAAGACCGCCGTCGTGACCCTCCTGCTCCTCTGCGTGGCCACGGCCGCCAATGCTGCCACGAAGGCCGAAGCCGACAGCGCCTACGTCGACGGCCAGTATCAGAAGGCTGCCGAAGCCTACGAACAGCTGCTCAGCGAGGGCGTCAGCCCAGAGCTCTACTATAACCTCGGCAACTGCTACTACCGCATGGAGGAGATGCCACGTGCCATCCTGGCCTATGAGCGTGCGCTTCGGCTGGCCCCAGGCGATGCAGACATCCGCTTCAACCTTCAGATGGCCCGTTCGAAGACCGTCGACAAGATTGTCCCTGAGTCTGAGATGTTCTTCGCCACGTGGTATCGCTCGCTGGTCAACATGGCCAGTGCTGACGGATGGGCCCGCACGGCCCTCGTCTCGCTGGCTCTTGCCATCGTGCTCCTGCTCATCTATCTGTTCACCAATCCGCTGTGGCTCCGCAAGGTGGGCTTCTTCGGCGGACTGCTGATGCTCGTCGTCCTCGTGTTGAGCAACGTCTTTGCCTGGCAGCAGCTGAAACAGGCCGACAACCGCTCGGGGGCCATCATCTTCGAGTCGGCCGTGCCCGTCAAGAGCACGCCCACCGCTGGCGGCACCGACCTCTTCATCCTCCACGAAGGCACCCGCGTCGACATCATCGACAACACGATGGCCGACTGGAAGGAGATCCGTGTGCCCGACGGCAAGCAGGGCTGGGTCGAGGCGAAGCAGATAGAGGTGATTTAATCCGTAGCTATTAGGAAATAAGGAATGGATCTGGCATATCTGATAGGGCTCGACAAGCAACTGCTGCTCGCCATCAACGGCAGCGACTCGCTGTTCCTCGATGGATTGGTGAAGACGCTGACGGCAGGACCAACGTGGATTACCCTCTACGCCGCGCTGATCTATCTCGTCATCAAGAACAACGACAGCATCCAGAAGGTCATGCTCGTCATCGCCTGTGCCTTGCTGTGCGTCTTCCTGGCCGGCTCGCTCAACGACATGATCGTCAAGCCCCTCGTGGGCCGATGGCGCCCGACGCGCGACGCGGAGATCGGCATGCTGGTCGACGTGGTCAACGGCTATCGTGGCGGCAACTTCGGGTTCTTCTCGTCGCATGCCTCCAACACGTTCAGCCTGGCCGTCTTCCTCTCCCTGCTGGTGCGCAGCCGACTGCTCACGGTGTCACTCGTGGCGTGGTCGCTGCTCAACTGCTGGACGCGCATGTACCTGGGTGTCCACTTTCCTGGCGACGTCCTCTGCGGCCTCCTCTGGGGCGGCTTCGTCGGCACGGCCATGTGGTTCGTCCACAATCGCATCAGCCGTCGGATCGCAACGACAGGCAGCTATATCTCCAGCCAGTACACGTCGACCGGCTATCAGATCACCGATGTCGACGCCGTCGTCTGCGTCATGCTCTTCACCATGGTCTATGCCATCCTGCGGGCATGCTGCTACCTTTATATATAAATAATGAATCTTCATGGATACACGACACATACATATCAGCGACTATAACTATCCGCTCCCTGACGAGCGCATCGCCAAGTTCCCCTTGGCTGAGCGCGACCACTCGAAACTGCTGGTCTATCGTCACGGCGAGGTCAGCGAAGACACCTTCATGAACCTCCCGTCCTATCTGCCTGAGGGAGCCCTGATGGTATTCAACAACACGAAAGTGATTCAGGCGCGCCTCCACTTCCGCAAGGAGACAGGCGCCCTGATCGAGGTGTTCCTGCTTGAGCCGGCACAGCCTACTGACTACGAGCTCATGTTCCAGACGCAAGGCCAGTGCGCATGGCTCTGCATGGTGGGCAACCTGAAGAAATGGAAGGAGGGCACACTGCGGCGGACCATCGACGTGAAGGGCAGGGCCGTCACTATCACCGCCACGCGCGGCCATCAGGTAGGCACCAGCCATTGGGTCGACTTCGGCTGGGACGCCGCCGACGTCTCCTTTGCCGAGATTCTCGAGACGATGGGCGAGCTGCCCATTCCGCCCTACCTGAACCGTGAGACGCAGGAGAGCGACAAGACGACCTATCAGACGGTCTACTCGAAGATCAAGGGCTCCGTGGCTGCTCCGACGGCCGGGCTTCACTTCACCGAACGCGTCCTGCAGGCCCTCGACGCTCACGGCATCGACCGTGAGGAGCTGACACTCCACGTCGGTGCCGGCACTTTCAAGCCTGTCAAGAGCGAGGAGATAGCCGATCACGAGATGCACACCGAATATGTCAGCGTGAAGCGCTCGACGATAGAAAAGATCATCCGTCACGATTGTCAGGCCATCGCCGTCGGCACCACCAGCGTGCGCACCCTCGAGAGCCTCTACTACATGGGACTCAAGGCGGCAGCCGACCCGGAGATGAGCGAAGCTGGCCTTCACGTCGGTCAGTGGGAGCCTTATGATATCGCAGAAGGCGAGCGGCTCGACACGAAGAGCGCCCTGCAGGCCCTGCTCCAATGGATGGTGCGTCATGATCTTGACGTGCTCCACTCCAGCACGCAGATCATCATTGCCCCGGGCTATGACTATAAGATCGTCAGCAAGCTCGTCACCAACTTCCACCAGCCGCAGTCGACGCTGCTGCTGCTCGTCAGTGCCTTTGTCAATGGCGACTGGCGCCGTATCTACGATTATGCCCTGGCTCACGACTTCCGTTTCCTGAGCTATGGCGACAGTTCACTCTTAATACCCTGAATAATGAAAATAGGAGATAAAGTCAGATTCCTGAGTGAGATAGGAGGCGGCCGCGTGGCCGGTTTCCAGGGAAAGAATATTGTGCTCGTCGAGGACGAGGACGGCTTCCAGGTGCCCATGCCCATGAGCGAGGTCGTCGTCATCGGCCAGGAGAACTATGACACCAGCCATGTCATCGAAGTGAAGCAACAACAGAAGAAGCAGGTGGAGCAGGAACCGGCTGACCGCCCCATCACGTTCAAGGCCCCCGTCGAGGAGCGCAAGGGTGGGGAGCAGCTCTCTGCCTATTTGGCCTTCGTGCCGATGGACGTCAAGGAGCTCTCGCAGACGCGCTTCGAGACCTACTTCGTCAACGACTCCAACTACTACCTTCGCTTCACCTACATGACCGCGGAGGGCAACGCATGGCGACTGCGCGACACGGCCGAGGTGGAGCCTAACACGCAGGTGTTCATCGAGGAGTTCGGCCGCGAGGACCTCAACGCCATGGAGCGCATCGCCGTCCAGCTGTTGCCATACAAGCGCGAGAAACCCTTCATCCTCAAACCCGCCGTCGACGTCCAGCTGCGCATTGACCCCGTCAAGTTCTACAAGCTGCATACCTTCCAGCAGAGTGCCTTCTTCGAGCAGCCGGCCCTCGTCTATACCATCATTGAGAACGACAAGGCCATCCGTCCGCTCGTCATCGACGGTCAGCAGCTGAAGGCGAACCTCTTTCAGAAGAACGAGCCGGAGCCCAAGCCCCGCACCACCATCCGCCGCGAATCGGCGACCCCCGACGGGCCGCTCGTCATCGACCTCCATGCCGACGAACTGCTCGAGACCACTCAGGGCATGTCGGCCAGCGACATCCTCAACTATCAGCTCGATGTCTTCCGTCGTACGCTCAAGGAGTATGCCAAGAAGCGTGGCCAGCGCATCGTCTTCATACATGGCAAGGGCGAGGGCGTGCTCCGCAAGGCGCTAGTCAACGAGCTCCAGTATCGCTATAAGCAGTACAGCTATCAGGACGCTTCGTTCCGCGAATACGGCTATGGCGCCACCCAGGTTACGATTAAGTGATAATGTACGATGTACAGTGAATAATTAAGCAAAGAACAGATGAAATACGGATTGATCAAGGTGGCCGCCGCCATACCAGGCATACGGGTGGCCGACGTGGAGTATAACGTCCAGCAAATCGAAAGTCTCATCGCCAAGGCCGAAGGTCAGGGCACGGAGGTGCTTGTCTTCCCGGAACTTTGTCTGACGGGCTATACCTGTCAGGACCTCTTCCGCCAGCAGTTGCTCAACGACAAGGCTGAGGAGGGGCTCCTGATGCTGCTCGACTTCACCCGCAAGCTCGACGTCATCTCCGTCGTCGGATTGCCCGTGCGCATCGGCTCGCTCCTCTATAACTGTGCGGCCGTCATTCAGCGCGGAGCTGTCCTCGGCCTGGTGGCGAAGACCTATCTGCCCAACTATAATGAGTTCTACGAGAAGCGGTGGTTTGCCTCAGCTGCCGACCTGCAGGAACAGGACGTCTACCTGGCCGGCAACCCCGTCCACGTCAGCAACGAGCCGCAGGTCTTCCGCACCTGCGACGGCGTCGGATTCGGCATCGAGATCTGTGAGGACGTCTGGGCCCCGCTGCCTCCGAGCAACAATCTCGCCCTGGCCGGTGCCGACTTCATTGTCAACCTGTCGGCCACTGATGAGCTCATCGGCAAGCACAACTACCTCACGTCGCTGCTGGCCCAGCAGAGTGCCCGCATGATGTGCGGCTACGTCTATAGCTCGTGTGGCTATGGCGAGTCCACTCAGGACGTCGTCTACGGCGGTAACGCCATGATCTTCGAGAACGGCCGGCTGCTCGCGGAAGCAGATCGTTTCGCGCTGGAGCCTCAGTTGAAGATACAGCAGATCGACGTCGAGCGACTTCGCTCCGAACGTCAGAACAACACCACCTTCCGCACTGCTCAGGACGGTGCCCACGCACGCATCGTCGACATGCGGCAGACGACGCCGCGCGACTTCGAGCTCATCCGTCCCGTCGACCCGCATCCCTTCATTCCAAAGGGCACAGAGATGGCTGACGCCTGCGAGGAGATCCTCAATATCCAGACCCTCGGCCTCTGCAAGCGTCTGGAGCATACGCGATGCTATAAGGCCGTCATAGGCATCAGCGGCGGACTCGACTCTACGCTCGCTCTGCTCGTCACCGTACGGGCCTTCGACCGCCTGCGACTCTCCCGTGAAGGCATCATCGGCATCACGATGCCCGGCTTCGGCACCACCGACCGCACCCATCAGAATGCCGTCAGGCTGATGGACCTTCTGGGCATCACCCAGCGCGAGATCAGCATCGCCGCGGCCGTCACGCAGCACTTCGAGGACATTGGCCATAACCCGCAGCAACACGACACGACCTACGAGAACTCGCAGGCTCGTGAGCGCACCCAGATACTGATGGACGTGGCTAACCAGGTGGGTGGACTCGTCATCGGAACGGGCGACCTGTCAGAACTCGCCCTTGGGTGGTGCACCTACAACGGCGACCACATGTCGATGTATGCCGTCAACGCCGGTGTGCCTAAGACCCTCGTGCAGCATCTCATACGCTACGCCGCTCAGTTGCCGGCCTTCGCCGAAGAGCAGCCGACGCTACTCGACGTTGTCGACACCCCCATCTCGCCCGAGTTGACACCAGCCGACGCCGAAGGCAACATCGCCCAGAAGACCGAAGACCTCGTCGGGCCCTATGAGCTCCACGACTTCTTCCTCTTCTACATGCTGCGCCATGGCTTCGGTCCACGTAAGATCTATATGCTTGCCCAAGCAGCCTTCGGACAGAAGTATGACGACGACACCCTGAGGCGGTGGCTGCAGACCTTCTGCCGCCGTTTCTTCAATCAGCAGTTCAAGCGCTCCTGTCTGCCCGATGGGCCCAAGGTGGGCAGCGTCAGCCTCTCGCCTCGTGGCGACTGGCGCATGCCCAGTGATGCTTCGTCGTCGCTCTGGCTCAAGGAGTGTGACACGCTGTAGACAAATAGACAACGATGGATTATCTTTCAATCATAGAGAAGTATTATACGGAGGATGATGCGCTGCGCCGGCTGCTCCTGAAGCATTCCCGGCAAGTGGCCGACCGCTGCCTGCTCATCGCCAGCCGCCATCCGGAGCTACACCTCGACGCTACGTTCCTCGAAGAGGCAGCCATGCTCCACGACATCGGCATCCGCTGGTGTCAGGCGCCGTCGATTCATTGCCACGGCACGGAACCCTATCTGCGCCATGGACCTATCGGCGGCGAACTGTTGCGGCACGAAGGCTACGAACGCCATGCCCGTGTGGCTGAGCGTCATACAGGGACGGGGCTGCCTGGCCTGGAGCCAGAAACGATGGAGGAGCAGGTGGTCTGCTATGCAGATAAATTCTATTCCAAGAGTCACCCTGACCGCATCCTCTCCGTCGGTCAGGCGGCTGAAAGCCTGGCCCGCTTTGGCGAAGCCGGTGTCGAGAAGTTCCGCCACTGGGCCTCGATGTTTGAGTGAAAAAATGCGTTAAACTATTGTAAACAGCCCGTTATTCGGGATTTTCTGTGTAATTTTGCATTGTGAAACGAAAGTCGGTACTATTCGTGATGCTCTTGGCCGTCGTAGTATTGTTGGCCGGAGTCCCTTCGTCGGCCCCTCGCCAGCGCGCTTGGGCCGACGTGCTTGATACGCTCTTGACCGACGATACGATCCCCCAGGACACCATCATCGAGACCAAACGTCCGGCAGCAGCGGCACTGAAGCGCGACACGTCGACGATGGACTCGCTGCAGCTTGCCATCTATAAGCACAATAAGGCCATCGACGACTCGCTGGCCCTCGACTCGCTGAACCGTCAGAAGAAGAACGGCATCGATGCACCTGTTGAGTTCTCCGCTACCGACTCGCTGATCTATGAGGCCGGTTCGGGCATGGCCCACCTCTTCGGCGATGCCCACGTGAAATATCAGAACATGGACCTCAAGAGCGAGAAGATCTACATGTGTCTCGACTCTTCACTCGTCCATGCTACCGGCATACGTGACACCACAACGGGTTTGCTTACGGGTACTCCCGTATTTCAGATGGGGTCGGACACGTATGAGAACGACACGATGGCCTTCAACTTCAAGACCAAGAAAGGACTCATCCAGCAGGTCTATACCGAACAGGAGGACGGCTTCCTCACCGCCGAGCTGGCCAAGCGCGGGGCCAACGGCGAATTGTTTCTCGGACATGGCCGTTACACTACCTGCGACGACCCGCATCCGGACTTCTATCTGGCCATGTCGCGCGCCAAGGTCAGGCCCGGCAAGGACGTCGTCTTCGGTCCCACCTACCTTGTCGTCTGCGATGTGCCCCTGCCGCTGGCCATCCCCTACGGTTTCTTCCCCTTCACGAAAAGCTACTCCAGCGGTTTCATTATGCCGACCTACGGCGACGAGACCGAACGCGGATTCTACCTCCGCGACGGCGGCTACTACTTCGCCATCTCTGACAAGATGGACCTCAAGCTGATCGGCGAGATTTACACCAAAGGCTCTTGGGGCATATCGGCCGCCTCCAACTATCGTAAGCGCTATAAGTTCAGCGGCTCCGTCTATGCCAGCTATCAGAACTCCGTCACGGGCGAAAAGAACATGCCTGACTATTCCAAGCAGACATCGTTCAAGATTCAGTGGAGCCATCGGCAGGACGCCAAGGCCAACCCGTTCTCCACGCTCTCGGCATCGGTCAACTTTGCGACGTCGAGCTATGAGCGCAACAACCTGACGTCGATGTACAATCCGCAGTCGATGACCCAGTCGACACGCACCTCGTCGGTCAGCTACAGCACCACGTTCTCGAGCATTGGAATGAACCTCTCGACCACGATGAACCTGAACCAAAACATGCGCGACTCCACGATAGGCATGACTCTGCCTGACCTCAATATCTCCATCTCGCGCTTCTATCCCTTCAAACGCAAGAAGATGGTGGGCAAGGAGCGCTGGTATGAGAAGATCTCGATGTCGTATACAGGACATTTCTCTAACTCCATCACATCAAAGGAGGACGAACTGCTGCACAAGAACATCATCAAGGACTGGCGCAACGGCATGCAGCACTCCATCCCCATCAGCGCCAACTTCACGCTCTTGGGATATATCAACATCAATCCCTCGGTCAACTTCACTGACCGCACCTACACAAATAAAGTCATGCGGTCGTGGAGCCAGCAGAGCCAGAGTGAGGTGCTCGACACACTCAACGGATTCTACAACGTCTATAACTGGAACATGAGCTTCTCGGCCTCCACGAAGCTTTATGGCTCATATATACCTTCACGCAAGCTCTTCGGCAACAAGATCGACCGCATCCGCCATGTCTTCACTCCGCAGGTGAGCCTCTCTTATGCCCCAGATTTCAGTGCCTCGCGCTATGGCTATTATGAAACTTATGCCAAGACTGATGCCAATGGCGAGGTGACGTTGGTGGAGTATTCTCCCTATCAGGGGCAGCTCTATGGCGTCCCCGGCAGGGGCAAGACTGGAAGTGTTTCCTTCGACGTCTCCAACAACCTGGAAATGAAGATCCGCGACCGCAACGACTCGCTGAAGAAGGTCAGTATCATCGATGAGCTTGGCGGCTCGATGTCCTACAACATGTCAGCCAAGACACGTCCCTGGAGCGACCTCTCCACCCGCATCCGCCTGAAGCTGACCAAGCGCTATACGCTCAACCTGAATGCCGTCTTTGCCAGCTATGTCTACGAAGCCGACTCGGTAGGGGCGACTCCACGCGTCAGCGACCATAAGACCTACTGGGGTATGGGCAAGATAGGCCGATTCCAGGGCATGTCGCAGAACTTCTCCTATACGTTCGACAACTCAAAGGTGAGCATTATTATCAAGTGGTTAAAGGGTGAGCGCCCTGAGAAGAAGAGCAACCGGGATAATCCGGACGACGAATGGGACGACGAGGATGAGAACGAGGTGGACACCAACCTGGACCGTGACCTGGAGCGTGGCAAGCATGGTGCCGAGCGCAAGAAGTCGGATAAGGCCGACACCGACGAGGACGGCTACATGACCTACTCGGTGCCATGGTCGCTTAGCTTCGGCTATGGTATCACGATGCGCGAGAATCAGGATCGCTCGAAGTTTAACTATCACACGATGCGCTATCCATACAAGTTCACTCAGAACCTCAACGTCAGCGGCAATGTGCGCATCAGCGACGGATGGAATATCTCCTTCTCCTCCGGCTATGACTTCGAGAACAAAAAAATATCAATGACCACCGCCTCACTCTCGCGCGACTTGCATTGCTTCAACATGTCGTGCTCAGTGGTGCTCGCGCCCTATACGAGCTACAACTTCTCGTTCCGATGCAATGCCTCGACCCTGACCGACGCCCTGAAGTACGACAAGCGATCAAGCTATTCCAACAGTGTGCAGTGGTATTAAATAAAAGGACTGAAATGACAAGACTTATGATGAAGAACATCCTGCTTATAGCCACAATGGCAATAGCCTTGGTGGCGTGCCGGCAGACTTTGCCGCTGGAGTCGCAAAAGTTCGTCACGGTCAGCGACGGCCGACTCGTTTGCGAGGGCAGTGACTATCGGTTTGTTGGCACCAACTTCTGGTATGGCGCCATCCTCGGCAGCGAGGGACAGGGGGGCGACAGACGGCGCCTTTGCCTTGAGCTTGACTCGCTGCGGGCCATAGGGCTCTGCAACTTGCGTATCCTCGTAGGCAGTGATGGTCAGGCAGGTATCGGAGACAAGGTGGAACCGACGCTGCAGCAGGCTCCAGGCGTCTACAACGACACTATCCTGGCCGGACTCGACTATCTGTTGGCAGAGATGGCCCGTCGCGACATGAAGGCCGTGCTATACTTGAACAATGCCTGGGAGTGGAGTGGGGGCTATGGCTACTACCTCGAGCAAGCTGGCCTTGGCCGTTGCCCGTTGCCCAATAGTGAGGGATATGAAGCCTACGTCGACCATGTGTCACAGTTTGCCACGAGCGAAAAAGCCCACCAGCTTTTCTACGACTACGTGAGATTCATTGTAGGCCGGACCAACCGCTACACGAACCAGCCGTATCGTGACGACCCCACCATCATGGCTTGGCAGATATGCAATGAGCCTCGACCCTTCAGCGACAACGTTAAGGACGCTTTTGTCGGATGGCTTGGCGAGGCATCACAACTCATCAAGCGGCTTGATCCTAACCATCTGGTGTCATTAGGCAGTGAGGGCATTTTCGGCTGTCAGCTCGACAGTACGCTCTATGCACGTATCTCAGCCGATCCGAATGTCGATTATATCACCATTCACGTATGGCCTGTCAATTGGAGCTGGGCCAACCGCAACATGCCAGAGGCCGACATCGAGCGCTCCTGTACGCTGTCACGCGAATATGTCTGCCGCCATCTTGACGTTGCAGCCCAGTTGGGCAAACCCATTGTCATCGAGGAGTTCGGCTATTCCCGTAACGGTGGAAGCTTTTCGCCTGAAAGTTCAGTGGAGGCCCGCGACCGCTATTTCGACTATATGTTGACCCTGGCAGAAAGTGAGCCACTGATAGCAGGCGTCAACTTATGGGCATGGGGAGGACTGGTTCGGCCTCAGCATGAACGATGGCAGAAGGGCGACCCCTACGTCGGCGATCCGGCCCAGGAGCCGCAGGGACTCAACAGCGTCTTCATGAGCGACAAGTCGACCATCCGGCTTCTCAGAAGCCATGTCGCTGAATTATCCAAGGGCAACCATTCAACAGAATAAGAGATCAATAAGAAATACAAATGGCAAGAAAACGCAGATGGCACTGTCTGCCCGGACAGGAGCCGACCGAATTTGACAAGAAGATAATGTACTGGGAGGACAAGGGAAAACTTGTTCCGACACGTGAGTTGATAAAAACCCCTGAACAGATAGAGGGCATACGGCGTGCTGGTGTGGTCAATACCGGCGTGCTCGACGCCGTGGCAGCTGTTATTCATGAGGGCATGAATACACTCGAGATTGATCAGATCTGCCGCAAGTACTGTGAAGAGCACCATGCGACACCTGCCTGCCTAGGCTACGAAGGATTCCCCATGAGTGTATGCACCAGCATCAACGAGGTGGTTTGTCATGGCATTCCGAAAGAAGAAGATGTGCTTCAGGAGGGTGACATCATCAACGTGGACTTCACGACCATCGTCGACGGTTATTATGCCGACGCCTCACGCATGTTCATCATTGGCAAGACCACGCCGGAGAAAGAGCAGTTGGTACGTGTGGCCAAGGAATGCCTTGAGATCGGAATGGAGGCAGCCAAGCCCTGGGGCTTTGTCGGCGACATAGGTCATGCCATCAAGAAGCACTGCAAGAAATATGGCTATGGCATCGTCAGAGATTTGGCAGGACACGGCGTAGGACTGGCTTTCCATGAAGAGCCGGACGTAGAGCACGATTCGTATCGTGGTACGGGCATGCTCCTTGTCCCTGGCATGGTCTTCACGATTGAACCCATGATCAACATGGGTACATGGCGCGTCTTTATCGATGCCGACGACCCCTACGGTTGGGAGGTTATTACAGAAGACGAGCTGCCAAGCGCCCAATGGGAGCACACGCTGCTGATGACTGAGCATGGCGTTGAGGTACTGACATATTAATCTTGTTCTTCTAATGGAAACGGTTAATAATAAGGATATTTATATATTAGGAATAGAGTCGAGTTGCGACGATACGTCGGCCGCTGTGCTGAGAAACGGCGTTCTGCTCTCCAATGTCACCGCCTCGCAGGCGGTACATGAGGCCTATGGCGGCGTAGTGCCGGAATTAGCCTCGCGTGCACACCAGCAGAATGTCGTGCCCGTCGTCGATCAGGCAATCAAGCGGGCTGGCATCCATAAGGAGCAGCTGTCGGCTGTTGCATTCACACGTGGTCCAGGTCTGATGGGGTCATTGCTCGTTGGAGTGAACTTTGCGAAGGGCTTCGCCCGTTCGCTGGGCATTCCGCTTATTGATGTCAATCATCTGCAGGGACATGTGATGGCTCATTTCATCAAGGAGTCAGATGATGACAACAGTCAGCCGCCACTGCCTTTTATCTGCCTGCTTGTCTCTGGCGGTAACTCGCAGATAGTGCTGGTGCGTGCCTATAATGACATGGAGGTGCTTGGCCAGACAATCGACGATGCAGCTGGCGAAGCTATCGACAAGTGCTCGAAGGTGATGGGGCTGGGCTATCCAGGTGGTCCCATCATCGACCGGCTGGCTCGTCAGGGCAATCCGAAAGCCTATCAGTTTGCAGAGCCTCACATTCCAGGCTACGACTACAGCTTCTCTGGTTTGAAGACCTCGTTCCTTTATAACCTGCGTAAGTGGATTGTCGACGACCCGGACTTCATAGAGCATCATAAGGAAGACTTGGCCGCGTCGCTGGAGTGGACCATCGTCGACATTCTGATGAAGAAGTTGCGTCTGGCAGTCAAGGATACCGGCATCAAGCATGTGGCAGTGGCTGGCGGCGTAAGTGCCAACAACGGATTGCGCAACGCTTTCCATGACTATGCCCGTCGCTATGGTTGGACCATCTATATTCCTAAGTTCAGCTACACGACTGACAATGCTGCCATGATTGGCATTACGGGCTATTTCAAATATCTTGACGGCGACTTCTGCTCGATGGAAGCACCAGCATTCTCAAAAGTAACTTTTAAGTAAAAAGATAGTGAATATGGATTTTGAAGGAAAGATTATCAGCAGAGAGATCAGTCAACTGCTGTGGGAAAAGGAGAAGACCGTTGCTACGGCTGAGAGTTGTACGGGCGGCAGGATCGCCGAGGCCATCATTGCTGTGCCTGGTGCTTCGAAGTATTTCAAGGGTGGCATCATCAGCTATGTCAATGAGGTGAAGGAACGCCTCCTTGGCGTGAGTCATGAGGTGCTTGAGGAGAAAACGGCGGTCTGTGAGGAGGTGGCAGTCGAGATGGTGAAGGGCGCCTGCAAGGCACTTCAGACCGACTATGCCATCTCGGCTACTGGTGTTGCCGGTCCTACTGGTGGCACAAAGGACATCCCCGTCGGGACTATTTGGCTGGCATGTGGCACCATAGATCATGTCGTCACCTGTAAGGTTGAAGAAGACCATGGCCGCGACATCAACCTGGCCATTGCCACCAACCGTGCAATGAATCTCTTCTGCGAATTCCTTAAGTCTGAGGATGCTGAAGAGGTGTCGGCTGATGCAGAAAGTGATGTAAAATCATAAAAGGTTTTGAATAAAAACATAAAAAAAGGACTACCGCTGTAGTCCAACCTTTTGTTAACCTTAAATCTAATACTATGAAAAACACATTGCAAATATAAGTATTTTCTTTTAATCTGCAAGTGTTTTGCTTGAAAATCTTTCAAATTATAACATATGTTTAACAAATCACCAATTTTGTTAACGTATTTTATATGAATATTATCTGATTGTCGTATGCAAGTTGTATGTCGTGAGGGAGACGGTGCATATTGACTTCACGATGAAGACCGACATCATGGCAGAGATGAGTCAGCCAGGTTTGGCGGGCGCCGATGCGTCGGGCAAACGAGATGGCGTCGTCGACCAGCTGGTGGCTATGATGTGGTCGGTCGAAACGTAGTGCATTGACGATAAGAATCTCTGTACCTCTGAGAAGCTGTTCTTGGTCAAGGGCGATTGTCTTCATGTCGGTGATGTAGGTGAAACAGCCAAATCGATAGCCGAGGATGGGCATCTTTCCGTGCATCACTTCGACAGGCAGTATGTCGACATCGCCAATGCGAAAGGCATGGCCAGCGCTGATCTCATGAAGCCCAATGGCAGGCACGCCTGGATAGCGGTTGGCTTCGAAGCAGTAGGGCAGCATCTGTAGCATGCCCTGACGAGCCAGACGATCGGCATAGACATTGACGTCGCCAAACTGGCAGTAGGGTCTGATGTCGTCCATGCCCCCCATGTGGTCGTAGTGTGCGTGGGTGATGAGAATGGCGTCAATCCTGCGGAATGGTTGAGGCATCATTTGCAGTCGGAAGTCAGGGCCGATGTCGACAAGAATTCGTGTCTGCTCAGTTTCGACGAGAATGGAGCAGCGCAGGCGATGGTCGAGTGGATCGCCCGAGCGGCATACCTCGCACTGGCAGCCCAGTACGGGGACACCACATGACGTGCCAGTGCCAAGTATCGTGATCTTCATTGCTGTTAGGAATGCTGTCGTTGTGAAAGAGTGTTCATACTATGTTGACTTCAGGATGGAGTTCGATGCCAAACTTGCGCTTGACGTCGTCCTGAATAGCCTGGCAAAGAGCCACAACCTCATCGCCCGTAGCTCCGCCAAGATTGACAAGTACCAACGGTTGACGTTGGTGGACACCGGCACGGCCCATGCTCCGACCTTTCCATCCACACTGGTCGATCAGCCACGCGGCAGGAATCTTAACCATTTCCGTATCAACCTCGTAATGAGGCATATCCGGGTAATTGCTGACGAGTCGCTCAAAGTGCTCACGACTGATAATGGGATTCATGAAAAAGCTGCCGGCATTGCCGAGCACAGACGGGTCAGGCAGTTTCTGGCGACGTATGTCGATGATGACCTGTCGGAGTTGTTCAGCGGTAGGCGATGTGATCTGCCGTCGCGCCAACTCCTCACTGATGTTGCCATATCCGATGCGTAAAGTCTCGTCCTGAGGGAGCCGATAGCAGACCTGACATATCAGGAATCGATTCTTCCATTCATGCTTGAAACGGCTGTCGCGGTAGGCATAATGACATTCTGCTGCATCGATGACCGTCATTTGGCCAGTGGCTATGTCGACTGCACGGATGTGGTCGATATATTGGGCTACTTCAACACCATAAGCGCCGATGTTCTGAATGGCAGAGGCACCGACGTCGCCTGGGATGAGTGACAAGTTGACAAATGCCGAATAGCCCTGGCTGACGGTCCATCTGACCGTCTCCTCCCATTGCTCGCCACTGCCACATTCGAGCAGCAATGTGCCGTCGGCCCGGGCTTTGATGGTTCTGCCTTTGATGGCCGACCGCACCACGATGCCAGGGAAGTCTTTAGTTAGCAGAAGATTGCTGCCTTCGCCGATGATGAGAAAGGGCTGGTCGGCATCACGCAGCATCCGTGCTGCTTCAATCGCCTCATCGTCAGAGGAATATTCAATGAATTGTCTGCAGCATGCTGACAGTCCAAACGTGTTGTGAGCCTTTAGAGGATAGTCATTCCTGATTGTCATATTCCTTTTGTATGAAAGGGAGGAAATTATTCAACGAGCTTGACGAGCATCCAGCGGTCGCCCACCAAGCGGAAAGTGAGCTCTTGCTCCAATCCGTTCGAGATGCCGCGTACGACGAGAATCTTCTGTCGTGATTGTGGATCCTGAGCCGCATAAACGATATTGAAAAGCATGCGCTGGGGGAGCTCTGGACGGAACGCATCCCAAAAGTCTGGAGTGATGACGCCTTCCATCTGTGAGAAGTCATCATCAGGGTCAGGTCCGATAAACTCTATCTCATCGGCCAGGCTCTGTCGCTGGAATGCCGAGTCAGTGACGAACTTCTGATAGAAAGCAATAAATTCGGCGTTAGCGTTGCGGGGAAGCGTCTGGTTGCGGATTTCTGTCAGCATCCAGCGTCCTGTAGCACGGCTGAACAAATACTGTCGAACGAAGGACTGGTCAAGGAAAATCTTTTCCAGTGCGACATTGACGAGAGCCGTGTCTTGAGTCAGTTGCATCTGGTCCTCATGATCGAACATCAGGGTGTATTCACCTTGGTGCATGAAGAAATGCTCCATCTGCCACTTGTCCGGGGCGATGTATTCCTTCTTAGAACCGCTGTTGACAAGTAGCGGAAACTTGATACGCTCCTTCTGCAGTCGATGGTTGGAGGCGAAGTTGAAGATAAAGTCGTCGAAGAGCTCGTCGGCCGACTGTGGCAGGGGTTCCTGAGCGATCAGTTCGTCGCGTGCTTCCTCCTCCGTGAGTTGCTTGGACTCATCGGCAATTATCGTAAGCGAATCATCGTCATCGATGTCGTCGGGCCCGACGTCTTTATTTTGGCCTCCTCTGCATCCGCTAATCAGCAGGACTGCCATCATCAGAGGCATGAATCTCTTTAACATCTTCGTGCGTTAGTACATCTTTTTCTGTTTTGGACTGCAAAGGTACAAAAAATCGAGCGAAGAGCAAAAAAATGTAGGAAAAAATTTGGCCAGTTCGGGAAAAAGCATTACCTTTGCACCCGCAATCCCGCAGAAAGGACCCGTAGCTTAGCTGAATAGAGCGTCAGATTCCGGTTCTGAAGGTCAAGGGTTTGAATCCCTTCGGGTTCACCAGGGGCCTGTTAGCGGCAGGTTTTGATAGGAGCATAGCTCAGTTGGTTTAGAGCGCTTCAGTCACATTGAAGAGGTCTTGGGTTCGAGTCCCAATGTTCCTACCAGGTTTTGCAGAGACTTCCAGTTAGAGGAATGTCTCTGCTTTTTGTTTTCTCAAAGTTTATCTTTCATCTCTTGATTATTTTTGAAAATGGAATTATGTTACGCTTAAAAATGCAAAGAGAGAGGGATGTGTGCCCTCTCTCTCTGTGATTCCGTTGGGACTCGAACCCAAGGCCCACAGCTTAGAAGGCTGTTGCTCTATCCAGCTGAGCTACGGAACCAAGCATTGCTTTGCTCTTAGCGGTTGCAAAGGTAGTCATTTTTTGTGAAACAGCCAAATTTTAGGCCTTAAATCTGATATAAGCACGATCGTCGAACGAATTATTTCCTTCGGCAAATGCCTTGGTAGCCTTAAAAAGGCCGATGTTGAGCGGGTCGTTAGCTTTCTGTTCCGACAGTTTAGCCTCAGATTCTGCAAGGGTGGGGCAGAGCCGTGGATAGCCATCAGAGGCCAGGACGATTTCCCATGGCTGGAAGTCGAGTGTGATGATGCGGACGTGCCGCTCCGGGATGGGAAAGCCGTCGATGACGGAGTAACTGACGTTCTGTTGCTTCATCTTCTCGAGCATCAGGGGAATGATGGCGGCTCGCGCGGTGTCGTCGCTAAGGTAGTGATCCCATGGTTCAGGGCTGCTCTTGATGATCTCTGCACGCTGCTCTGCCAGCTTCTGCTCGTAGGGCTTAGGGTTGTCGAAATATTCGTCGCCGACCAGGCACTGGCAGTCGCCAACCATCCAGATCTCGCGTCGCAGACGGCTGAAGACGACGGCGCTGGCAGCCATGCGATCCTCGGGATGCGCCGCAAGGTGTGGCAGTAATGAGGACTTGTAATGCTGTCGAAAAAGACGGGTCGTTCCAATGCAAAACTGATGGCATGTCGTGGTCTTGGGCATACGCCGGATATAGCTGCTGACAAGTCGCATCGCTATTTCACCGTTGCTGCGTCCAAAAATGTTGAAGCCCTTGTTGCAACGACGTGTTGACTTCGAGGTGGAACCGTCAATGACGGCAATGAAGTCATCGCTTACGACGATGCCGTCCTCGCTTTTCTTCGTTGGGTTTTTCGGTATAAGGGCTTGTTCGATGATTTGCATGTATGTTTGTCGGAGTGAAAGGAGTGGATGATGATGTAGGCGTTTTATACAATCGGGGAATGAGGTCGGGCCGACCGATGCGGCGAAGACTCTGCTCAATATTGCGTCGTTCCTCTGGTTTATACCAGAAGAAATACTGTCGCTGAGCCAACTTCTCACGGGGCGTTTTGGCTGAAAAAACGGGCTCAAGCGTGTAAGGATCGAAGCCGGTGTACCATGTCTCAGTAGCCACGGTCATGGGCGTGGGCGTGAAGTCCTGCACCTGTTCGAGCTGGAAGTCCATGTCCTTCGTGAGAACCGCAAGTTCGGCCATGTCTTCCTCATGGCATCCGGGATGCGACGAGATGAAGTATGGGATGATCTGCTGGCGCAGATGCTCCTCGCGATTGATGCGATCGAAGATGCGCTTAAACTCTCCGAACTGACTGAACGACGGCTTGCGCATGAGCATGAGCACGCGGTCGCTGGTGTGCTCGGGGGCCACTTTGAGCCGTCCGCTGACGTGGCGGCAGATGAGCTCGCGGGCATATTGCATGGCGGAGCGATTGGCCACCTCGTCCTTGCTCTTATATAATATAAGGTCATAGCGCACGCCACTGCCGATGAAGCTCTTCTTGATGCCAGGCAGGGCGTCGACGGCATGGTAGACGTCGAGCAACTTGTCGTGACTGGTGTCGAGGTTGGGGCAGATGTGCGGATGGATGCATGAAGGGCGTCGGCACTTCTCGCAGGCATTGCGATTGCGGCCGTGCATGCCGTACATATTGGCTGACGGGCCGCCAAGGTCGCTGAGATAGCCTTTGAAATCAGGCATGTCAATGACTTGCTTCACCTCGCGCAGGATGCTCTCCTTGGAGCGACATGAGATGAACTTGCCCTGATGGGCAGAGATGGTGCAGAAGGCGCATCCGCCGAAACAGCCGCGATGGATGTTGACCGAGAACTTGATCATCTCGTAGGCGGGGATGCGCTTGCCCTTATACTTGGGGTGGGGCAGTCGCGTGTATGGCAGGTCGAACGAGGCGTCAAGTTCCTCGGTGGTCATCGGAGGGTAGGGGGGATTGACGACGACGACCCGTTCGCCCACCTGCTGCAGCAGACGCTGGGCATGCATCATGTTCGACTGTTCCTCGATGTAGCGGAAGTTCTCGGCCTGTGCCCGCTTGTTGCGCAGACACTCCTCATGGGAATGCAGCAAGATATCGGCCGCTTTGACGGCAGCAAAGCGGTGCTTTGAGGGCAACAAAGCGGCACTTTGAGGCAACTGAAGTGCCGCTTCGAAAGGCTCGCCGCGGGCCAACAGTCGGGCCAACTCGACGATAGGCTTTTCGCCCATGCCATAAATGATCAGGTCGGCCCCCGAATCGACCAGGATGGAGGGGCGCAGACGGTCCTGCCAATAGTCGTAATGGGTGAGTCGGCGGAGCGAGGCCTCGATACCGCCGAGCACGACGGGCACGTCGGGATAGAGTTTCTTCAGAATCTGGGTGTATACGATGGTGGGGTATTCGGGGCGCATGTCATGGCGCCCGTCTGGCGAATAGGCATCCTCGGAGCGCAGGCGGCGGGCGGCGGTGTACTTGTTGACCATGGAGTCCATGCAGCCAGGCGCGATGCCAAAGAACAGGCGCGGGCGCCCCAGCTTGCGGAAGTCGCGATAGTCGCCGTGCCAATCGGGCTGCGGAACGATGGCGACGCGGAATCCGGCAGCCTCGAGGGTTCTGCCAATGACGGCTACTCCGAACGACGGGTGGTCGACATAAGCATCACCCGAGAACAGGATCACGTCGACGTAGTCCCATCCACGAAGCTCCAGTTCCTTCTTTGTGGTTGGAAGGAAATCAGTCAGCCGATACTCCATCCTCTTTCTTTTCCAGCCATTCTACGTAGAGCTGTAATAGGTTCTGCAGCCCCAATGCCTTCATGTTCGAGTGGTAGACCACATCGAGACAGAGGTCGAGCAGGTCCTTATCGAGTCCGGCCTCCGATTCGAGAAGAGAGCGGACGTTGAGCTTCAGTTTGTCGAGCACCTGCTCATCAACAAATCCGTTGGAATCGATGAGGTCGCGTAACAACTGATAACGCTCGATTGTTGCCAGATGTTGCTCAGTCACCTCGATGCTCCGAGAGCCCGAAGCGTTAGTTAATATCTTTGCCATAATTATTTGTTTGTTAAGAAATTAAGTATGCCGCGCATGATGCTGGCACGCTGTTGTTTGTCCATAATACATTCGAAGGGGAATCCCATGGTGAACGACCTGTAGTCGACGCCTTGATAGGCCACAGCAGCACTGGTGTCGTCGTTCAGATAGACCATGGCGGGGAAGGCTGTCCCGACGGGCATAAGCACATCGGTGCTGGTGGCGGCATAGTGGCGGTCGTTGAGCTGGCTATAGATACGGAAGTCGAGACCAAGACCGCTGACGGCCGAATTGTTCAGCCGGTTCGGACGTATGTACTCGACCTTCAGGAGCTCGCGGAGCATCGCCTTGTCAGCATCGGTCGTCTGGTCGCTCCCGACGTAGGCGCCGCTGACCAGCAATCGGCCGCCATGCGACGTGAAATCGCGCAGTGCAGCCTGTAGCGAGGGCCGGATGGACTTATAGCTGACGAGGCTATGACCATCGTCCTTCTCAAGTCCAAGCATGAGGTCGACCACATCGTAGGGCAGCAGAGAGGCATGACCACTCTCGACAGCCTGTGACGAACAGCTGACAAAGCTGAATCCGCCGGCCATGGCGATGGCCTCGGCATGCGTGCGGACGTCCGTGAAATCGTTGCCTGCGATGAAGTAGCCCGCCAGTTCACCTGAGGTGAAGCCTAAGCCAGTGGAATCCTCGATGCCGATCTGGCGCGGGTCGAACACTTGTTGGCGGCCAAGGAAACCTGCTGTCACACCATAGCTGACACCAGGGTCCTCGTCGAAGTCGAACCCTTGTCCGTAGCGACTGATGGCGGGAGACGACAGTCGATGGAATCCGTTGACGATGAGCGCCGTATGTTCAGCCGTAGGGTCGTAGAATGCAGAGAGCACTTCCGTCGGGAAGCTCTGACCACCGTCGTTGGTGGCCGTGACCCGGAAGTGATGGAGCACGCCAGGCGTCAGCCGTACGTTGCACGATGTGCCGCGTAGGGTGGTGCCGTTGTCGAAGTCACCGTCGCCTTGGGCCATATAGAGCACATAGCCGGTTGGCTCGGACGTGGGTTCCTGACCATCAATGAGCCCCTGCCAGCTGAGGCGCACTTCGCCACGTTTGTCTGTAAACTCAATGTGGAAATTATCGGGGGAAATCGGTTGGACAACACATTTCTCGCCATGCCGCGAGGTGATGTAACGGAGCAGCGTCTTATAAATAGAACGTGCAAGGGTAAAACGGAAATTGGGATCCTGGCCATAACGCATGTCGCCGAAGTTCTGGTGCGACATCGTCTCGAGGATGGCGCTGGGCACGACGGGCACTCGCGTCTCGGAATAGTTGCGGTCGTATAGCTTACGCAACGTCCATTCGCCATAACGATACTGAAGGTCGGCTGTTGTGTTGTTGAGCAGGTCTGTTGCTAATTCGTGTGAGGCCTGTCGGCTCATTCCTGCAGCCAGTTGTGGGTCGCCGAAGCCAGTGGTGCAGATTGAGAGCGTGCCATAGACGCCGAGTCCCGTGTCGGTGTGGCCTGCATCGCTGTGAATGGCCAGCGACAATTCAATAGGGACATGGAGTCCGGCAGAGTCGGGAGCATAGACAGAACCGCCCAACAGGTGGTTGGTCATGAGCGAACGCACGTTGATGTCGTCAGCATAGTCGTTGGTGCCTTCACGCCCACTGTATACCTTATAAGGCATACCGGCCCATTGCGCATAATAGCGGGCTCCCTCGAGACAGCGAGGATAGCCGCTCGTGGTGCCGCCCCGCTCGATATTGCCCATACCTCCGCCGAAACGGACGGCATCGGCCGTGACAACACCATTGCGGTGCTGACTGACGTTGCTCAATTCAACGCGGTTGCGCTCAGAGCATCCGCCCTCGAAATCAAACGTACCGAGATAGACCCATGTGCCGCCGCCCATCTGCTGATTGACGCGGAACTCCGTAGGTTGCCCCTTATGCCAGACGGTGTAGCGTGCATCATCGACACTTTCGTCCATCGTGGCATAGCTGACGTAGACGGCATAACGGCCTGACGATGGCAGTTGGGGCTGATAGCTAATCGTACTCTGGCGCGATTTGTTTCTGGTAGACTCCGTCATGCGGAGAGTGCCTGCCTCGAAAGGATTTTCGCCATCGTGATAGACGCCTTCATGGCGGGCAAAGCCTCGCATGGGTGCATCGACCCACTTGTGCTGGAAGTCGCGCTCTTGATAGTAGACGAGCGAAGCGTGATCGTCGTTGTCGACAATCACCTCATGGCGTTGCCAGTCGCGCTCGCGAGGGGTAAACACAACGGCTCCGGCATTTTCGAGCATCGGTATCAGATAGGGGACGACAATTGTCTGTGTGAACAGA
This sequence comes from uncultured Prevotellaceae bacterium, assembly GCA_902779455.1. Taxonomy (GTDB): domain Bacteria; phylum Bacteroidota; class Bacteroidia; order Bacteroidales; family Bacteroidaceae; genus Prevotella. The sequence continues at coordinate 160,919 of CACZBS010000002.1, read as the reverse complement.
TCCTCGTTCGTGCAGAAAAGCGGCGGACGCTGCCATTTCCATTGCTGTTCGTCGACAGAATAATAACGTCCATGGCTGGCCCACAACGAGAGATGGCGCCCGTCGAGTCCGCGCTCGATGGAGTAGGGACGCGATTCATTTCTGACCCAAGGTGCACCACGATGGTCGATTTTGCCCCACGAGGTGGTCTGGGCACCGACTATCGTACTGGAGACGAGCAGCATAAAGACGGATAACACCTTATAGCTCCACATTTCCGATGGTAAAGTTTTCTGGTTTTCGACCCTTGAAGTCCTTGAAATAGAGTTTTATCTGGCGGAGATCGGCCTCGACGTCACCTGTCGGGATAACCGTGCGGGTGCATTGGATGAGTTTCCGCTCATAGTCGAGTCCATAAAGCAAAATGGGTAGCCGTGCTTTGAGGGCAATGAAATAGAATCCCTTCTTCCACTCCTCGACTCTCGACCGCGTGCCTTCGGGGGTGATGCAAAGCCTGAATTTGTCGTTCTTGCAGGCTGCATCGGCCATGGCATTGGTCATGCTCGTATGCTTTTGCCGATAGACGGGAATGCCTCCCATGAGACGAAGAATGGGACCAAGGGGCCAGAAAAACCACTCCTTCTTCATCATGAAGTTGCTTCCCAGGCCCATGGCCTGGTTATAGAGCTGTCCGATGAGGAAGTCCCAGTTGCTGGTGTGTGGTGCCAGGCAGATGATGTACTTGTCGGGATGGGGCTCTGTGACATTCAGAGTCCATCCCATACGTTTGAACAATATCCAACGACAAAACTTACGCCACATTTCAATGATTGTTGATCTGATCGACAATGTCGCTCACATGAGCCATGAATTTCTCGCGCAAGTCCTTGTAGTAAAGTTTTGGCTTCATGCCCGGCTCGGGATGCGACACACGGGTTGTGAATTCGGCTTGCGTCTTGATAATCGATGCCAAGAGGGCTTCTGCGTCGTCCTTGTGATTCTCGGGGCTGTATAGAGATGCAGCCACACATTCGACGAAAAGCTCCTCGCAAATGGCATTGATTGCTTGCTTTAATGCCCTTTTGTTTGCCATTTCAGTTAAATATTATGTTTGCATCGCCAAAGTTAAGAAAAAAAAACGAAACTACAAAGGGTTTTCGCAAAAAAAAGTGGTAAATGTGATTATTTCTCGTAGGAAATGTGTAATTTTGCATCGCGAAAGCATATAAGATTATTCATTATAAAATAATAGGTTTAGTAAATTATGGAAAAAAGTGCATTGCAGATTGCAAGAGCCGCGTATCAGCCCAAACTGCCACGCGGTTTGCAGGGTGCAGTAAAGGTGCAGGAGGGTGCTCCTACACAGAGTGTCGACAATCAGGATGAGATCAAAGCTCTCTTCCCCAACACCTACGGTATGCCTCTCGTCGAGTTCATCCCCGGTGAGGAGACGAAGCATGAGCCGATGAATGTCGGTATCATTCTCTCAGGCGGTCAGGCTCCTGGCGGCCACAACGTGATAACGGGCTTGTTCGATGCCGTGAAGCGTCTGAATCCCGAGAGCCGCCTCTACGGCTTCATATTGGGCCCTGGCGGCTTGGTCGACCATAACTATATGGAACTGACGAAGGACATCATCGATGAATATCGCAACACTGGCGGTTTCGACATGATTGGCTCTGGCCGTACGAAGCTCGAGAAGGAAGAACAGTTTGAAAAAGGTCTCGAGATTATTCGCGAGCTCAACATCAAGGCCATCGTCATCATTGGTGGCGACGACTCGAACACAAACGCTTGTGTGCTAGCAGAATACTATGCCGCAAAGAACTACGGTGTGCAGGTTATTGGTTGTCCTAAGACTATTGACGGCGACCTGAAGAACGATCAGATTGAAACGTCGTTTGGTTTCGACACCGCTTGCAAGACCTATTCAGAGCTTATCGGTAACATCGAGCGCGACTGCAACTCAGCCCGTAAGTATTGGCACTTCATCAAGGTGATGGGTCGCTCGGCTTCACACATTGCACTGGAATGCGCCTTGCAGACGCAGCCCAATGTTTGTCTCATTTCTGAAGAGGTTGAGAAGAATGACTTGACGCTTGACGACGTCGTCACATATATTGCCAACGTCGTGGCACGTCGTGCTGAGGAAGGTAACAACTTCGGTACGGTTATTATTCCTGAGGGACTCATTGAGTTCATCCCTGCCATTAAGAAACTTATTGCAGAACTCAACGACGTCCTCGCACGTCCTGAGGCTAAGAATCTGAGCCGCGACGAACAGATTGACTTCGTCAAGCAGCAGATCAGCGACGAGAACCTCGCCGTATTTAACTCGCTACCGACGAGCGTTGCTCATCAGCTTGCCCTCGACCGTGATCCTCACGGCAATGTCCAGGTTAGTCTCATTGAGACGGAAAAACTCCTGTCCTCAATGGTTGCCACGAAACTGGAGCGCTGGCGCAAGACTGGCATGTTCAAGGGTAAGTTTGCCACTCAGCATCACTTCTTCGGCTACGAGGGACGCTGTGCTGCCCCCTCCAACTTCGACGCTGACTACTGCTACGCTTTGGGCACAAGCGCTGCCCAGCTCATCGCTAATGGCAAGACGGGCTACATGGCAATCGTAAAGAACACGACAGCTCCAGCTGATGAGTGGAAGGCTGGCGGTGTGCCCATCACCATGATGATGAACATGGAGCGCCGTAACGGCCAGATGAAGCCTGTCATCCGCAAGGCCCTCGTCGATCTTGAAGGTATGCCCTTCAAGACCTTTGCCGAACAGCGCGAGCGCTGGTCACGCGAGACCGCCTATGTCTATCCTGGCCCAATCCAGTATTGGGGCCCGACAGAAGTCTGCGACCAACCGACTCGCACGCTGGCCCTCGAACAGGCCAAATAAGCATTTCTCTGAATGCCTTCCGTACAAAAGAAGAAAACAAAAGCAAAACGTAAAGCCACGCGAACCAAGCGACAGAAAACCACATGGTTCGCGTGGCTACGTCGTCATCTGCCAGGCTGGGCATGGTGGTTGGGCGGCGTAGCAATAGCTGCTCTGTATGTCTGGGCTTTCTATTATTTCTTTGTATCCCCTTACGGACTGCGATGGAAGGCCCTCTTTGGCGACGTCAATTATCCTGAAGGCTACGACATCCATGGCATTGACATCTCCCACTATCAGGGCAACATCGACTGGGAACTGCTCCGCAATCGCGGCACAATCGACGAATGTCCCATACGTTTTGTAATGATTAAGGCTACGGAGGGCTCCAACCGCATCGATCCTAAGTTTGAATACAATTTCCAGCAAGCCCATGAGTATGGGTTCACGCGCGGCGCGTACCATTTCTATAGTACGCAATCCTCGGCTAAGGAGCAGGCAGAACACTTCATCCGACAGGTGAAGTTGATCAAGGGCGACCTTCCCCCTGTGCTCGATGTCGAACAGAAGCCGAAAGACCAGACCGATACGGAATTCAAGAGTAGTATCCTGGAGTGGCTCAACCGTGTGGAAGCACACTATCAGGTGAAACCTATCCTCTATACCTATTATAAGTTTAAGATGGCGTATCTGAACGACACCATCTTCAATCAGTACCCCTACTGGATTGCGCACTACTACGTCGATAGCGTTGCCTATAAAGGACCATGGAAGTTCTGGCAGCACACCGACGTTGGTCGTCTGCCCGGCATTAAGGGCGATGTTGACTTCAACATCTACAACGGTTCCTATTATGACCTACGACAGCTGACGATCGGAAGTCAGGAAAGCATAGGCGTAGATGCCTACAGAAACAATGAGGAGTAATTCATAGGGATCAAAAAAATGAAAGATATGATTAATTCACGACTAATCATATCTTTCATTTTTTATCAAAACTTATCTAATCAAAGAATCGTCTTAACAGCTTCGAGCATGCCCTTGTCCTGAATGAGGTCGAGGTATTGCTTGACGAGCGCATTGAGCCCCTTCACCTTGTTGAGGTCCTCCTGCCAGATGAACTCAGCTGAGAGTACGCCGTCTGTCACCTTCTGCGTGTCTCCAGTAGCCCAGAGGTCGGCAAGGAGCTGCATGATCTTGGGATCATCGTTGGGCGTAATGTCGGCACCGTCAAAACGCTTGCCACCCTTATAATAGGTGATAATAGCAGCCAAGCCGAAGACGAGGCCCTTTGGCAGTTCGCCACGACGCTCCAGATAAGTCTTCACACCAGGCAGGTCACGAGCCTGGAACTTGGGGAAGGAGTTGAGCATGATGCTCGTCACCTGGTGATCGACGAATGGATTGTCAAACCGCTCAAGCACGTCGTTTGCAAACTTTTCAAGCTCCTCAATAGGCAGGTCGAGCGTCTGCATGAGCTCGTCGAACTGCACCTTGTGGATATACTTGCCGATGACTTCATGCTGGCAGGCGTCGCGAACGATATTGACGCCGCTGAGATAAGCCACGGGCGAGAGCACCGTGTGGGGACCATTGAGCAGCGTCACCTTGCGCTTGTGGTAGGGCTCTTCAGAGGGGACAAAGAGAACATGCAGACCAGCCTTGTCGGCAGGGAACTCGCGTGCTACTTCCTTCGGAGCCTCGATGACCCAGAGGTGGAAGTTCTCTGCCTGAACAACGAGGTTGTCGCGATACGAAATCTTCTCCTGAATCTGGGCGATCTCCTTGCGGGGGAAGCCCGGCACGATACGGTCGACGAGTGTGGCATAGACGCCGCAGCTGGTCTCGAACCACTGACGGAAGGCCTCAGGCAACTGCCACAGGTCGATATACTTGCGGATGCAGTCCTTCAGCACATGGCCATTGAGGAAGATGAGCTCGCAGGGGAATATAATCAGTCCCTTGGTGGGGTCGCCCTCAAAAGTCTGCCAGCGGCGATAGAGCAGCTGGACGAGCTTGCCGGGGTAGCTGCTTGCGGGCTTGTCCTCGAGCTTGCATGCGGGATCGAAGGCAATGCCGGCCTCAGTGGTGTTCGAGATGACGAAGCGGATCTCGGGCTGGTCAGCCAGTGCCATGAAGGCGTCGTTCTGTGAGTAGGGGTTCAGGCAGCGGCTGATGCAGTCGATGCGCTCCAGCGTGTTGACGGGCTTGCCGTTTTCACGTCCCTGAAGGTTGACGTGGTAGAGGCAGTCCTGTCCGTTGAGCCATTCGATCATGCCCTGAGCAAGGGGCTGCACAATGACGACCGAGCCGTTGAAGTCGGTTTTCTGGTTCATGTGCCAGATGATCCAATCTACGAATGCGCGGAGGAAGTTGCCTTCGCCGAACTGAATGACCTTCTCAGGTGCCACACTCTTAGGTGCGAAATGTTTGTTTAGTGGTTTCATTTGTTTGCTTTATAAATTAGTTCGTTTTAAGTTTCGGCAAAGTTACACATTTTTTTTTAATTGACCAAATATTCGTCTTATTAAGTCGTAAAAATAACGCGTAAAGGTTTGCGGAATTAGCGGGCCATGACGTACTTATGGAGCGTCCGACGGACGGCACCCGGACCTGCATACAGTTCGCATACCATCCTTTCAATCACATCGCCCAGACCGGCCTCATAGAGGTCGAGGCCGAAGATGTCCTTGCGGCTGTATAGCTTGCGGAGGCATGAGAAATCCTGGTCGGGCCGGCCCAGCTCCAACGGGGCAACGATGGCCTGGAGTTCAGCAAGCATGGGATCTGGCGACGGCTCAAAGGGGCGTCCCTCGTCGTCGATGCCTTTCAGATAGCGTGCATAGCCTGCCAGCGTGAGGGGTATGAGCACGAGATTGTCCATGTCGAGGCCGCGGGCGATATATTTCTTGATTGTCTCGCCGAAGCGGATAGGCAGCTTCTGCGAGGTGTCCATGGCTATGCGCTGAGGAGCATCCGGCATGAAGGGATTCGGCAGACGGCGGTTGATGACGGCGCCAATGAATTCGTAGGGGTTAAGGATGCCTGGGTCAGTGACCACGGGCATCGCTTCTATGTAGCCGATCTTTTGGACAAACGGACGCAAGTCTTCGTCCTTCATCTCGGCAGAGATGAGCGTATAGCCGAGCATGCAGCCATAGATGGACATGGCCGTGTGGAGCGGATTGAGGCATGTGGTCACCTTCATCGTCTCGACCTTGTCGACTGTCTCGCGTGTAGTATAGAGGGCGCCGCCAAGATGGAGTGGGGGACGTCCGTTGGTGTAGTGGTCCTCGATGACGAGATACTGCACTTCCTCGGCATTGACGAACGGAGCCGTAAACGTGTGGCGTTCCGTTTCAATATAGTTGTTGTCCTCGAAGCCGTCGGCCTCAAGCATCTCTTTCACTTTCTGGTGCGGACGGGGCGTGATCTTGTCGATCATAGACCATGGGAAGGTCACCTTCGTTTCATCCTTCAGATAATCTACAAAGCCCTGTGTGACGAGGCCGTCCTTCAGCCAGCGCTCAGCGTAGGCCATGACGCCAGCCTTCACTCGGTCGCCGTTGTGTGAGCAGTTGTCCATCGACTGGACGGTGAGTGGCAGCTGTCCGGCTTCGTAGCGCTCCAGCAGCAGGGCCGTCACCTTGCCCATGGCGAAGACGGGCTTCAGTCCGCGAGCGAGGTCTGCTTCATTGAATGTGTAGCCTTTCTCTGTGATGGTGAAGGAGATCATTTGGAGCGTAGGACTCTTGAAGATTTCAATGAGGCGTTTCCAGTCATCAAACTGATAGTCAGCCTTTAATGCCTCTGTGACGGAGGCTATGACTTTCTTCTCAATATTGCCGTCGGAGCAGAGCGACACGGCCAGCGACAGATTGTCGTAGGGGGCATAGGCTTTGTCGATAACCTCGTAGTCGAAGGTCTCCGCCACGATGACGCCACGGTCGTATTTGCCAGTGTTAAGTGCCTCGTTCAGGATGGCGGCAGGGAATGCACGGAAGATGTTGCCGCCTCCGAAGTGTACCCATGTGGGCTCCTTGCGGGTCTTCTCGCGCAAGGCCTTGATGTCAAACTTAGGGAGCTCGTAGCCTTTCTGCTCCCATTCTGCGGTGTTCAGCTGTCCGCTCAGTATGTCAGTCAGTTTCATATCGATGAACTATGAATTAATCAAAGAATCCTGGTTGTTTGTATTCGATGCCGAGTTCGCGGTCGACGGTGGCCAAGATGCCCTGCACCTGTCCGAGAGCGAACATGCGGCCGAGTAGGGTGTAGCCGGCATTGTGGCCATGGCTCGACTCGTCCATGATGCCGCCAGGGGCGTCGTTGAAAGTCATTCCATGGTCGACGCGCATGGGGAGATGCGGATTCTCCTTCTCGAAGATGCGGCAGAGCTCGATGAGGTCGGCCCGACCACCCAGATGCGAAGCCTCAGTGAAGTCGCCGTTGGGGAAGATGTGGCACGAGCGGAGGTGTACGAAGTGGGTGCGCGAAGCGAACTTGCGGGCCAGCTCCACCACATTATTATATGCTCCGGCAGAGAGGCTTCCTGCGCAGAACGTCAGACCGTTATGGCGGTTCGGCACAGCGTCGAGGAACCACTGGATGTCCTCCTCCGTGCGGACGATGCGCGGCAGGCCAAGAATCTCAATGGGGGGATCGTCAGGATGGACACACATGTTCATTCCGCACTCGTCGCACGTAGGCATGATAGCTTCGAGGAAGTATTTCATGTTTTCGCGTAACTGCTTCTTGTCGATGCCTTTATATAGCTCGAGGAATTCGCGGAACTTCTGTATGGGGGCCTCGTCGTTCTCAGAGAAGTTGCCTGAGACGAAGCCTTGCGTCTTGATGACGATGTTCTCCACCAGCTTGTGGTCTTTCTCTGGGGTCATTGTCTTGGCCAGCTCGTCACATTCGGCCAGTACGTTGCGGCCCTTGCCCCAGCCCTCAGGGAACTTGAAGGCGGCCCATTCCTCGCGTGCGCCTTCACGCTTGAGAATGTAAATGTCGAAGTAGGCGAACTCGGCATAGTTGAAGTAGAGGTTGGATGCACCGTTTGGATTGAGGTGCATCAGGTCGGTGCGGGCCCAGTCGAGCACGGGCATGAAGTTGTAGCAGATGCAGTGGATGCCCTCGGCGGCAAGGTTGCGCAGGCTTTCCTTGTAGACCTCAATCTGTTGATCGCGGTCTGGCCCTCCGTACTTGATGGTCTCCACGACGGGCAGACTCTCCACGACGCTCCATAGCATGCCATAACTCTCGATATATTCACGCAGTTCGTGGATTTTTTCGCGCGTCCACACTTGTCCCAGCGGCACGTCGTGCAGAGCGGTGACGATGCCCTCGACTCCGATTTGTCTCAGCATGGCAAGTGTGATTTTATCCTTCTTGCCAAACCATCTCCATGTTCTTTCCATTTGATTGTTCTCTTTTAACGGGTTGATTGTTTCAGACGGCAAAGTTACACAAAATAAATTAAACCAAAGAACATTCGGAGCGATTAAAAATGTTAAAATCCAAAGGCAGGCTGCTTTCTTCAGACAAAGTGCCGCTTCAAGATGGTCAAAGTGCCGCTTTGAGGTGCTCAAAGTACCGCTTTGAAGTGGTCAAAGTGCCGCTTTGTCAACCTCAAAGGGCCACTTTGCCAAAGGCATGTCAGAATCCTTTGCAAAGTTTTGGCGCTTTCCGAAAAAAGTATTACCTTTGCAGCCGAATTCGAATTTTTAACTATAGTTTTAGGATGAACATTTCTTATAAATGGCTGAAGGAATACGTCGACTTCGACCTTTCGCCGCAGGAGGTGTGCGATGCACTGACCTCTACGGGACTCGAAGTGGATGCCCTTGAAGAAGTGCAGTCGATACGTGGCGGTCTGAAGGGACTTTACGTCGGACAGGTGCTGACGTGCGAGGCCCATCCGGACAGCGATCACCTGCATGTGACAACAGTTGACCTTGGCAAGGGTGCGCCCTCGCAGATTGTCTGCGGTGCGCCCAATGTGGCTGCAGGTCAGAAAGTCATCGTGGCCGACCTTGGTTGCGTGCTCTACGATGGCGACAAGGAATTTGTAATCAAGAAGTCGAAGCTTCGCGGCGTCGAGTCGTGCGGAATGATTTGCGCTGAGGACGAAATCGGCGTGGGCACGAGCCACGACGGCATCATGGTCCTTCCTGAGGATGCCGTGGTTGGCACGCCTGCCGCTGAATTCTTCCATTTGGAGAGCGACTGGCTCATTGAGGTTGACATCACGGCCAACCGTGCTGACGCCCTGTCCCATTGGGGAGTGGCCCGCGATCTCTATGCCTGGCTGAAGCGTAATGGCTATCAGACCAGCCTGCACCGTCCGACAGACGAGACATTCCATGTGGACAACCATGACCTGCCCATCGAGGTGGTCATTGAGAACACGGAAGCCTGCAAGCGCTACGCCTGCGTCAGCTTGACGGACTGCGAGGTGAAGGAGTCGCCCGAATGGCTGAAGACGAAGCTGAATACGATCGGACTCCGTCCTATTAATAATATTGTGGACATCACCAACTACGTGATGCATGCCTATGGTCAGCCGCTTCACTGCTTCGATGCCGATATGGTGAAGGGTCACAAGATTGTCGTCAAAACCATGCCCGAGGGCACGCCCTTCGTCACGCTTGACGGTCTTGAGCACAAGCTGAGCGATCGCGACCTGGCCATCTGCAACGCAGAGGAGCCCATGTGCATCGCAGGCGTCTTCGGCGGTAAGGGCAGCGGTACTTATGAGACCACGCGCAACGTGGTACTGGAAAGTGCCTACTTCCATCCCACCTGGATTCGCAAGTCGGCCCGCCGTCATGGTTTGTCGACAGACGCGTCGTTCCGCTTTGAGCGCGGTATCGACCCCAACGGCGTCATCTATGCCCTGAAGCAGGCAGCCCTGCTCTGTCAGCAGCTGGCTGGCGGCAAGGTGTCGATGGACATCTGCGACGTCTATCCTGAACGGATCGAGGATCCGCGTGTGGAGCTGGCCTATGCCTATGTCAACAGCCTCATCGGCAAGGATATCCCGGCTGATACCATCAAGAGCATCTGTGAGACGCTGGAGATGAAGGTGGTCAGCGAGACGGCCGACGGGCTGGTGCTCGACGTGCCTGCCTATCGTGTCGACGTCACGCGTCCTTGCGACGTCGTGGAGGACATTCTCCGTATCCATGGATATAATAATGTGGAGATTCCCACCCAGCTCAAGTCGAGTCTGGTCATCAAGGCCGACGAGGACCGCAAGCACAAACTACAGAACCTTGTCAGCGAACAGCTTGTCGGAGCAGGATTTAATGAGATACTGAACAACTCGCTGACGAAGTCGGCTTACTATGGCGACCGTCAGGATGTCGTGCGTATCATGAATCCCCTTTCGCAAGACTTGGGCGTGATGCGCCAGACCCTGCTCTATGGCGGACTGGAAAGCGTGGAATATAATGTGAAGCGTAAGTCGCCCAACCTCCGTTTCTTCGAGTTCGGAAATTGCTATTTCTTCGATCCGGAGAAGCAGAGCGACGACAACCCCATGCAGGCCTATAAGGAGGAGAACTACCTCGGCCTCTGGGTGACGGGCAAACGCGTGGAAGGCTCGTGGGCACATCCTAATGAGGACTCAAGCTATTTCGAACTGAGCGCCTATGTCCAGAATATTCTCAGCCGTATCGGACTTAAGCAAGGTGCTACTGTAACGAAGAAGACGGACAACCCGCTCTTCTCTGCGGGCGTCGTTGTCGAGAATCGTGGCGGCAAGAAGCTCATTGAGATGGGCATTATCGCTAAGCAGGTACTAAAGAAGTTCGATTTGCTGCAGCCCGTCTATTTCGCTGAGTTGAACTGGACGCAACTGATGAAGGCCACGAAGAAGAATCAGGTGCTGTATAGCGAGATATCGAAGCAACCTGCCGTCAGCCGCGACCTGGCTCTGCTGGTCGACACCAGCGTTGAGTTTGCACAGATTGAGCAGATAGCCCGCCAGTCGGAGAAGAAACTGCTCAAGAAGGTGGAACTCTTCGATGTCTATGAGGGCGACAAACTGCCTGCCGGCAAAAAGTCGTATGCCGTCAACTTCATCCTTCAGGACACGGAACGCACGATGAACGACAAGCAGATTGATGCCGTCATGCAAAAACTCATCGCTCAATTGAAGAAGCAATTGGGTGCAGAACTTAGATAACAATAAATAAAATAATAATTACAATCCAATGGGAAGAGCATTTGAATACCGTAAAGCTACAAAGCTGAAGAGATGGGGCCACATGGCCAAGACGTTTACTAAGATCGGCAAGCAGATTGCCATCGCCGTGAAGGCTGGCGGACCTGAGCCCGAGAACAATCCTGCCTTGCGCGCCATCATCGCCAATGCCAAGCGCGAGAACATGCCGAAGGACAACATCGAGCGTGCCATCAAGAACGCCATGGGCAAGGATCAGAGCGACTATAAGGAGGTGAGCTACGAAGGCTACGGCCCTCACGGCGTAGCTATCTTTGTCGAGGCGCTGACTGACAATACCACCAGAACGGTGGGCGACGTCCGCTCCGTCTTCAATAAGTTCAGCGGCAATCTGGGCACGCAGGGGTCCCTGTCGTTCCTCTTTGACCACAAGGCCGTCTTTACCTTTAAGAAGAAGGATGGTCTCGACATGGACGAGATGATTCTCGACCTGATTGACTACGGTGTGGAGGACGAGTTCGACGAGGACGAGGAGAGCGGCGAGGTCACCATCTATGGCGACCCCTCAAGTTTCAGCGCCATCCAGAAGCATCTCGAGGCTGAGGGCTATGAGGTTACGGGAGCTGAGTTTACCCGTATCCCCAACGATCTGAAGGACGTCACCCCCGAACAGCGCGAAGCCATCGACAAGATGGTGGAGAAGCTTGAGGACTTCGACGACGTTCAGACCGTCTACACCAACATGAAGCCCGCTGAGGAGTAAGAGATGGCAGTAAAGCATATCATGTATGAGCCAAAAGGCGTTTGCTCCAGGCTCATTGACGTGACGGCCGACGAGAACAACGTCATCCAGCAGGTCTTTTTCCTTGGAGGTTGCAACGGCAATCTCCAAGGTATTTCATTGCTCGTGCGAGGACAGAAGATTGATGACGTGATCAAACGGCTCAACGGCGTCCGATGCGGGACGAAAGGGACCTCATGTCCTGACCAGCTCTGCCGAGCCCTTGAGCAGCTACGTGAGACAAAAGCAGAGAGTTGAGCCTATCGTTAGGCTCAACTCTCTGCTTTATTTATAGTCGTCCTTGGTCAGTATGGCCTCGAACAGGACCTTCTCTGGATTAGATTCCGAACGGTAGGTGTACTGGAAATTGAAGCCACGCTCGCGATAGATGCGATAGCTCGGCTCATTGCGCAACTCGTCGATAAGCGCCTGGCGGAGTCTGTCGAACTCCAGGTCCTCGCGGTCCGCTTCGCCTGTCAGCCGATAGTACTTCTGTAGCGTCCGCGTGGGAACATCAAAAACCATGCTGTCCATGACCTGCATCTCCATTTGCATCGGACACTTCTCAGCCGTAAACTTCCTGGCTTGACGTGCGGCCTGCTCCTCGAGCGACTCCTGGCAGGCTGTGATTCCCAACGCAAGGGCCGCAAATAAGATGATTTTTCTCATATTGCTCTTTATTTTTATACTTTTTGCGCCGCAAAGATACAAAAAAAAACTTAAATAGGGCATAATCGGCATTTTTTTTCGTAACTTTGCAAGCCATAAGCGTAAAGACTAATATGAATCATATCCGGAATTTCTGTATCATTGCACATATCGACCACGGAAAGTCAACGCTGGCCGACCGTCTGCTTGAGCGCACCAACACTATTCAGGTGACTGAGGGACAGATGCTCGACGACATGGATCTTGAGCGCGAGCGAGGCATCACCATCAAGAGTCACGCCATCCAGATGGAATATTTTCGCGATGGTCAGAAATATATTCTCAATCTGATTGACACCCCGGGCCACGTCGACTTTTCCTATGAGGTCAGCCGCAGCATTGCCGCATGCGAGGGAGCCCTGCTCGTGGTTGATGCCACGCAAGGCGTTCAGGCTCAGACGATCTCCAACCTCTACATGGCCATCGACAATAATCTTGAGATCATTCCCGTCATCAATAAGATCGACATGCCTTCGGCCATGCCAGACGAGGTCGAGGACGAAATCATCGACCTCATTGGCTGCGACCGCTCCGAGATTATCCGCGCCAGCGGCAAGACAGGTGAGGGAGTCGACGAGATCCTTAATGCCGTTGTCGACCGTATCCCTCATCCAGAGGGCGACGAGAAGGCTCCTCTTCAGGCCTTGATCTTTGACTCAGTGTTCAATTCCTTCCGTGGCATCATTGCCTACTTCAAGATTCTGAACGGCACCATCGCTAAGGGCGACAAGGTCAAGTTCTTCAACACAGGCATGGAATACGATGCCGACGAGGTGGGGGTGCTCAAGATGGATATGATACCCAGACAGGAACTCCGAACGGGCGATGTGGGCTATATAATAAGCGGAATAAAGAACTCCAAGGAGGTCAAGGTGGGCGATACGATCACTCACGTTGCCCGTCCATGCGACAAAGCCATCGAGGGTTTCCAGGAGGTCAAACCGATGGTTTTTGCTGGTGTCTATCCGATTGACCCCACAGACTATGAGAATCTCCGCTCTTCACTCGAAAAGCTTCAACTTAACGACGCCTCGCTGACTTTCCAGCCAGAATCGTCAGTGGCCCTTGGATTCGGCTTCCGTTGTGGATTTCTGGGCTTGCTCCACATGGAAATCGTCCAGGAGCGCCTCGACCGCGAATTCGACATGGACGTTATCACAACGGTCCCCAATGTCAGCTATATGTGCTATACCAAGCAAGGCGAAGTCAAGGAGGTGCACAATCCTTCGGGGCTGCCTGACCAGACGCTCATCGACCACATTGAGGAGCCCTACATACGCGCATCGATCATCACTGCCTCTGCTTATATTGGCCCCATCATGACCCTTTGTCTCGACAAGCGTGGCGAGTTGATAGACCAGCAATATGTCTCGGGTAATCGTATGGAACTCCACTTCATGCTACCTCTGGGCGAGATTGTTATCGACTTCTACGACAAGCTCAAGAGTATCTCAAAGGGCTATGCATCGTTCGACTATCACGTCGACTCGTTCCGTCCGTCAAAGCTTGTCAAACTCGACATCCTGCTCAATGGCGAGTCAGTTGATGCCCTCTCCACACTGACCCATCAAGACAACGCCGTCACTTTCGGGCGTCGTATGTGCGAGAAACTTAAGGAACTCATTCCCCGCCAGCAGTTCGATATTGCCATCCAGGCTGCCATCGGCGCCAAGATTATCGCCCGCGAAACAGTCAAACAGGTGCGTAAGGATGTGCTGGCCAAGTGCTATGGCGGCGACGTCACCCGCAAGCGCAAACTCCTTGAGAAACAGAAGCGCGGCAAGAAACGAATGAAGCAGATTGGAAACGTCGAGGTACCTCAGAAGGCCTTCCTCGCCGTCCTGAAGTTAGACTGATCCTTGCAATAACATTAACAATAATCCTTAATCTACCCTATACAAGCCATGCCAACTTTAAGCCTTACCCCACGCGATGTGGCCCGCGAACTGGCCCGCCGTTACAGTACGATGACCCACGACGAGCTCGACATGCTGGAGTCGATTCTCGTCCCCATGAAATATGCCAAGGGAGAGACAATCCTCAACGACGGCGATGTATGCCGCTACATCTACTGGATTGTCAAGGGCCTCGTGCGACAGTACTATTTCAAGAACGGAAAGGAACTGACCGAATACATGGCTGCCGAGAATACCATTTGTATGAGCATCGAGAGCCTCTTCCGCGAGGCACCCTCGCATCAGATCATCCATGCCCTTGAGCCAACGGTCATCTTTGCTCTTCCGATGAAGGACCTCGAAGCGGTCGCCATGAAAAGCGTTAATATCCAAATGCTCTATCGTAAGATTCTTGAGGAGTCGCTCATCATCAGTCAGCACCATGCTGACATGCTTCGCTTTGAGAGTGCACAGGACCGCTATCGTAGGCTGGTCAAGGAGAGCCCACAGCTCATTCTCCGAGCCCCTCTTGTCTATATCGCAAGCTATTTGCAGATGACCCCTGAGACCCTTTCACGCGTACGCAATAGTGTGCTTATTGAATAAAACTAATAAATCATATTGATGAGACTCAACACCGGATTCAACCGCGAAGGTGAATACGACCATTACATCGTCGAGCAGGGGCAAAGCATGCCCCTGTTGGAATTCCTGCTCAAGATGGTGCCCCAGAGCCGCACCAAAATTAAGGCCACCCTTCAGGGGCGCGGCATTAAGATCGACGGCAAGACTGTAAGCCAGTTCGACTATATGCTAAAGCCTGGCATGAAGGTGGCTGTCTCGAAGAGCAAGCGCAATCAGCAAAGTTTCAAGAACCGCTATGTAAAAATTGTCTATGAGGACCGCTGGCTCATAGTCATTGAGAAAGCTCAGGGCATTCTGTCGATGGCAGGCGGTCATTCATCGCTCAACGTGAAATCGGTGCTTGATGATTATTTCAAGAAGAGTCGTCAGAAGTGCACAGCCCATGTAGTACATCGCCTCGATCGCGATACGAGTGGCTTGATGGTCTATGCTAAAGATATTGAGACCGAGCAGATTCTCGAACACAACTGGCATCAGATTGTCTACGACCGTCGCTACGTGGCCGTGGTTAGCGGCGAGATGGAGCAAGACGAGGGCACCATCCAGAACTGGCTTAAAGACAACAAGGCCTACGTCACCTATTCGTCGCCCGTCGACAATGGTGGTAAGCTGGCTATCACACATTTCCACGTCCTCGACCGCACTACAGACCACTCACTCGTAGAGTTTCGACTCGAGACAGGTCGTAAGAACCAAATCCGTGTCCACTCTGCTGACATGGGTCATCCCGTTTGCGGCGACGTGAAATATGGAAACGGTGACGACCCCATTCATCGTCTCTGCCTGCATGCCTGGCTGCTCTTTTTCACCCATCCTGTCACGGGTGAGCCCATGGAGTTTGAGACGCCCGTGCCGACGGCTTTCCGCCAACTTTTCAAAAATCAGAAGACGAATGGATAATTGGACTATCTATGCCGCTGCAATCATTGCAATCATCGTGGCAGTGACAATCGTCAAGAAGGTGGCCAGCTGCCTGATACGAACAGTTGTCTTAGCCGTCCTGCTGGCCTTCATGGCATTGCTTTACTACTGGTTCAGCACCTCTGCATCATAGTAGCGGTCGAACTGGGCACGAAGTTGATCCGGATGAGCGATGATCTCTCGGAGCTGCTTTAGTTGCTGCTCGTTTGGTGAACCAGGAATCCACAAACGTATGTAGCCGTGTTGGCTGTATTTGCTTTCCATGTGCTCTCGAAACCGCTCCCATTGCTCCTCGCGCGTCTTCTCTGGATAATTTGAAAGTCCGAATTGCACGGCGCGCTGAAATACTACCTCCGGAACGATATCGCGATCGGCCTCGGCCACAATCTTGCCGTAAATGCTTCGGGGGGCATGAGACGCTGAGGCACGATGGTCCTCGACTGCCTCCTTCATAATCTTGATTTGCTCTGGAGTGAACCACTTGCGAAGTCGTGCATCCTGCGCAAGAATACGCCCACTTGTGATGTGGTGTACGGCGCGTGGTCCCGACATGCCTAGGTCGTGATAAGCAGCGATAGTGTAGACCATGTTGATATCGGTGCCGGTGCGACGCACCAGTTCCATCGAACGACGTATCACACGCGTCACGTGCTCTAGGTTGTGGGCCTTGTCAAAAGCGGCATACTGAGGAAGGATCTGAGTCTCTATGAACTCGACCAAATCAAGACTTGCAGTGTTGCTGATCATAATATTCTCCGTAATATGTTTGCAAATATACAAATAAATGCGTAATTTTGCAAGCGTTTTTAGATTTTTCTTGTCTTATGGAAGTAAAAAAGAACTCTTTCAAGGCTTGGCTCTTGGCTGCACGGCCAAAGACACTAACGGGAGCTGCCGTCCCAGTGATGATAGGTTTGTCGCTGGCTTATAGCGATTTGAGTGGATCAGCGTTCAATGTTCAGGCCGCCATCTTGTGCTTCCTCTTTGCCTTCATCATGCAGATCGACGCCAACTTCATCAATGATCTTTACGACTTTCTCAAAGGCACCGACGACCGTTCTACGCGCCTTGGTCCCGAGCGCGCCTGTGCACAAGGATGGGTGAGTGTCGGCCATATGCGACTGGCTATCGCGTTGACCACCATGCTGGCATGTGTTGTAGGCCTTCCGCTCATTCTGTGGGGTGGGTGGCCTATGGTGCTTGTCGGAATATTTTGTGTCGTATTCTGCTTCCTTTATACAACTCATCTGTCATATCTCGGACTGGGCGACGTGCTGGTGCTCATATTCTTTGGGTTTGTGCCTGTCTGTATTACTTATTACCTACAGGTCCACACTTTTAGCTTTCCAGTCTTTGCGGCATCGCTGGCTTGTGGCCTCGTCATCGACGCCCTCCTTCTTGTCAATAATTTCCGCGACCGCGATACTGACCGACAAGCCGGCAAGCTGACGCTTGTTGTTCGGATAGGCTCCGAGTGGAGTCTCATGACCTATCTCGCTGTCGGCATCGCTGCTTGTGCCTTAGGACTTTTCTACGTTCCACAAGGACGTTGGATGGCCTTCCTGCTGCCCATATTGACCTATCTGCCCCTCCATGTCGTTACCTATCGTCGTATGTGCCGCATCTGGGAAGGACGCGGCCTCAACGATTGTCTTGGGGAGACGGCTCGCAACATCTTTATATATGGTCTTGCTGTCAGCATAGGGCTACTTCTTCATTGACAACTTGACTGTATTGAGCCTTGGTTCTCTATTTTTCTGACCAAATAGTATCAGTTTTTACCCTAACAGATTTGTTATATCAAATATTTTATGTATATTTGTAGTCGATATGATTGACAGTTCAGCTTTTCAAGGAAAGACGGCCGCTTACTTCACACTCGGCTGCAAACTCAATTTCTCAGAGACGTCCACTTTCGCCAAGATGCTTCAACAGATGGGGGTGCGGACGGCTGAGAGTGGCGAGCAGGCTGATATCTGCCTTGTGAACACTTGTTCAGTCACCGATGTGGCTGATCATAAGTGCAGGCAAGCCATCCACAGACTTGTCCGCGAGAATCCTGGAGCCTTCGTGGTGGTGACGGGTTGCTATGCACAATTGAAACCTGACGAAGTGATAACTATCGATGGTGTCGACCTTGTACTGGGCAGCGATGAGAAAGCTCAGCTGATCCAGTATCTGAATGATGCGTGGACAAACGGGACGAACAGTCATAACGATTGTGTCTTCACGCGTAAGACCAAGGACATTCGATCTTTTGCCCCATCTTGCTCTCGTGGCGGACGGACAAGATATTTTCTCAAGGTACAAGACGGCTGCGACTATTTCTGCACGTATTGCACTATCCCTTATGCACGTGGCTTCAGCCGAAATCCATCGATAGCATCCTTGGTCGAACAAGCCCGTGAGGCGCAAGCCGAGGGTGGTCGCGAAATCGTGCTGACTGGTGTCAATATCGGCGATTTTGGCAAGACAACCGGCGAGCGATTCATTGATCTTGTAAAAGCGCTAGATGACGTTGAAGGCATCTGCCGTTATCGTATCAGTAGCCTTGAGCCTGACCTTCTCACGGATGAGTTGATTGAATATTGCGCTTCCAGCCGTGCCTTTATGCCTCATTTCCATATTCCACTGCAGAGTGGCAGCGATGAGGTGCTTCGACTGATGCATCGCCATTATGACAGCCATCTTTTTGCCGAAAAAATTCTGCGCATCAAGGAACTCATGCCTCAAGCTTTCATCGGTGTTGACGTGATGGTGGGATGTCGTGGCGAGACGATGGAATGCTTTAATGAGACTTATGAGTTGCTGAAACAGTTGCCTGTAAGCCAATTGCATGTTTTCCCTTATTCAGAGCGTCCTGGGACAGCTGCACTTCGCATCCCTTATGTCGTCGACGAAAAGGAGAAGAAACGTCGGGCACATGAGTTGATATCGCTTAGTGACGAGAAGACGGAAACTTTCTATGCCAGTCATATCGGCCAACATGCCGAAGTGCTCTTCGAGAAGGCACGGCGCGGAAAAGCGATGCATGGGTTTACAAGAAATTATATTCGCGTAGAGTTGCCTCCTCAAGAAGTACGTCCGGAATACGATAATCAGCTCTTCGAAGTTGAGTTGGGTGATTTTAATCATGATCGATCGTCACTTATTGTAAAACGTCTCATAAATGGATAAGGTCGCTATCGTCATCCTCAACTGGAACGGCGCGAGGATGCTTGAACAGTATTTGCCGAGTGTCGTGCGCTATTCGCGCGAGGAAGCTACGGTGTATGTTGCTGATAATGCTTCAACTGACGACAGTCTTCAACTGCTTAAAAGTCGCTTTCCTGAAGTCAGACTGATCACACTTGAGCGTAATTGGGGATTTGCCGAGGGCTATAACCGTGCGTTTGCCCAGATAGAAGCAGAATACTATTTGTTGCTGAACAGCGATGTAGAGGTGACTCACCATTGGCTGACGCCTCTCATACAGATTCTCGATGCTCATCCAGATATAGCTGCATGTCAGCCTAAACTGCTATCCGTATTCAATCGTACGAGTTTTGAGTATGCCGGAGCTAGTGGTGGCTTTATCGACCGCTATGGTTATCCATTTTGCCGTGGACGTATCTTCGAGACTGTTGAAAAAGACAATGGACAATATGATAACGTGGCCGACGTGCTATGGGCAACAGGCGCAGCTCTCCTCATACGCGCGCGCGATTATAATAAGGTGGGGGGACTGGACGGACGCTTTTTTGCACATAACGAGGAGATAGATCTCTGCTGGCGGCTCCGTATTCTTGGACGGCGCATTGTCTGTGTACCAGACAGTCAGGTGTTCCATGTTGGTGGGGGCACACTTCCAAAGGTAAATCCTATGAAGACGTTCTATAATTTCAGAAACAATTTGACGATGCTCTATAAGTGCCTGCCGGACAATGAACTACATCACGTCATGAGGACGAGGTGGTTTCTTGACTATCTGGCTGCTTGGGAGATGTTAATACTGAAGCGTAACTGGGGTGATTTCCGTGCTGTCTATAAGGCTCGAAAGGCATTCCTTCGTTGGAAACATGATTTCGATAAGGATCGCGAAAAGATTCAGAAGGGTAGGGTCATAAAAGAAATACCAGAGCAGCGATCATTTATGCTGCTCTGGCAATACTATGCTAAAGGTAGACGACGCTTCAGTGATTTACCGTGACTTTAATTGGATGTTCGACTTCGCGACGCCATTGTTGCAACCACTCAAACCACGCATCTGAGTTGGGGAAGCCGAATTTTTCATTGGCCGATGTATAAGCAATCTTGTAACTCAACTGTTTATCGGCTGTTTCTACAACAAAGGCGTAGTTGTCTTTCGTGGCTTTTTCCTCACTGACGATATTTTTTGAAGGAATCAGTATAGCCAGTCCTACCGTCTCTGGTTTCCAGTTAATAGTATCAGTCGAAGGATAGTCGGTGCCCCAGCAAGCGCGTAAACCCTTGTGGTCAGAAAAATCAACTGAGCCTTTAACGTTGATGATGCCAGTTGAGAATTTGTATTTGTCGACAGAACGGTTGAAATAGACATCTACATCGGTATCTCGATGACCTGCGTACTGGGTATAGCGAAGCGTCATGTTGACTGCTAGCAAATCCTCAGAAGGACGCCATCCTTGATCAACAACTTCTACAATAGTTCGCAGGGGGCCGTAGCTAACGATTCTTTGGGTACGGGTCTTCACAGGTTCAATCATAGTTGGACTGTTGCCGTCCCATCCGCGGAATGCACCTAAGCCAAAGGTGTTGCCTACCCACAGGACATCATCGCCATAGCCTTGCTCCTTCTGCTCTTTGCTGGTATAGAACTGTGTAGCCTGAAGCTCTAACCGCTTGGAATACTTTCCATACAGATCGAGAGTCTGTCGTTTGTCAAAATAGATACGTATGCCATTAAGTTCGCTTTCAAAGCATACTCCATGATGGTGCAAAAGGTTGTAAGAATTGGCACAATCACCTCGAACTGACAGACTTGCCACAAAATTGTTGTGTTTGTTTTTCTCTTTGACCTTATCGTTGCGCATCAGCATTTCTGTATAGACACGGGCAGGGTAGGGGGATTGCTCGCCTTCATCGTAAAGTTCCACATGAAAGATCTGTTTCTGTTTAGGAGCCAGATTCGCAAGAAAGCAGAGTTCATCCACTTCCTCGTCCAAATTCAAATCATCAAGTTGAGAGGGAATTTCCTGCCCGTCCAGCCGAACAACAGAGCGGCTAACATGACCATATTTTGTCAAATCAATGACAACTGGCATGTCATTCCTTTCAGTTTTCAGAGGATTCTCAACGACAATTTCTAAGGTCTGCTGAGCTTTAGTGGATAAGCCAGCCAACAATAGTAGTAAGGTTAGTTTATGTCTCATATAGCGTTTGTTTTTTGCAAAAGTACACAAAAGCTATCAAAAAGTAGCTATTTTTTAATTATTTTAGGTTAAAGCTTGCCTATTTCAATATTTTTTAGTATTTTTGCATCGGTATTTAACATACATAAAAGAATAATCGATGCATAATAAGTTTTATATCATATCTTTCCTCATCATAATGGTTTGTATGGGATGTCAGTGGAAGTTGGCGCCTCATGACAACGCCGATTCAGGACAGGAGTTTGTCATTGAGCGCTACGACGTGATTGAACGGCAGTTCCTCACAACTGGAGATTTTGCAGCTTTGCAAGAACTTAAAACGCTTTATCCTACAGAAACACGTACCCTCATTGAAGACGTACTTTGTCTTGGGCAGGTCAACGAAGATGACATAAATAGTCGTTTTCTTATGTATTTTCAAGACTCTACCTTGCAAACGATTATTCACGATGTCGACCTCGAATTTGCTAATCTGGATGATATAAGTCAGAATTTAGGAAAAGCTTTTGGACATCTTCAAAAACTACTGCCTAATTTGGTTATTCCAAAAGTATACACACAGATAGGTTCTTTAAATCAAAGTATTATCATTAGCGATGGCTTACTTGGTATATCACTTGACAAGTATCTAGGTCAGGACTATCCTTCGTACATTAAGTTCGATTATTCTAAGCAACAGCGTGAAATGATGACACGCGATGCGATTATTCCTGATTGTATAGGTTTTTATCTTCTTAGCGTTTATCCGAACGCAAACAAGACAGTTGTACAATGGACGATTAATCATTGTATGGGTAAAAAAGTTTATGACAATCCCGAGATAGAACAGTTTGATAACTTCGTTAAAACGGCAAAGAAATTCAAGTTAGAATCGGCATTATGATAAATTGATACATTAAAATCGTAAGAGGGGTTTTCCCCCTCTTACCAATTATTATTTTGCATATGCGACAGATCGAGTTTCTCGAATAACCGTTATCTTTACTTGACCAGGATAAGTCATCTCATTTTGTATTTTCGTAGCAATTTCACCGCTGAGTGCTTCCGATTCTGCATCATCCATCTTGTCTGCTCCAACGATAACACGCAATTCGCGACCGGCTTGAATGGCATAAGTTTTTGTAACACCAGGATAGCTCATTGCAATAGCTTCAAGATCATTCAGACGTTTGATGTAAGCTTCAACAATCTCGCGACGTGCACCTGGCCGAGCTCCACTAATAGCATCACAAACTTGAACAATTGGAGCTAATAAAGTCTGCATTTCCATTTCGTCATGGTGAGCACCTATCGCATTGCAAATATCTGGTTTTTCTTTATATTTCTCAGCGATTTTTGCACCATAAAGAGCATGAGGCATCTCACTCTCTTCATCAGGCACCTTACCGATGTCATGAAGCAAGCCAGCTCGCTTGGCTTTCTTAGGATTCAATCCTAACTCTGATGCCATCACAGCGCAGAGGTTAGCAGTTTCTCTCGCATGCTGAAGAAGGTTTTGACCATAGCTGGAACGATATTTCATCTTACCTATGATGCGAACAAGCTCAGGATGTAATCCATGTATCCCAAGATCAATTGCCGTTCGCTTCCCAGTTTCAATGATTTCGTTGTCTAATTGTTTTTTAACCTTTTGAACAACTTCTTCTATTCGAGCTGGATGAATGCGACCATCACTAACCAACTGATGAAGTGCCAGACGGCAAGTTTCTCTTCGCACAGGATCAAATCCGCTGATAACAATCGCTTCTGGAGTGTCATCAACAACTATTTCAACACCACAGGCAGCTTCCAATGCTCGGATATTACGACCTTCACGACCAATAATACGTCCCTTCACTTCATCGTTGTCAATATGGAAAACGGAAACAGAGTTTTCAATGGCCGTCTCAGTGGCAACGCGCTGAATCGTCTGAATAACAATCTTCTTTGCCTGCGCGTTGGCATTGAGTTTGGCTTCATCCATGATTTCGTTGATGTAGCTTGCTGCTTGA
Organism: uncultured Prevotellaceae bacterium; assembly: GCA_902779455.1. GTDB lineage: Bacteria > Bacteroidota > Bacteroidia > Bacteroidales > Bacteroidaceae > Prevotella. Next base: position 137,540 of record CACZBS010000002.1, on the reverse strand, counting down.
GTCTTGGCTTCATCCTTAAGCGACTCTACAAGCCTGTTGCGGGCTTCTTCTGCGCTAAGACCAGACAGTTCTTCGAGCTTTTCGCGCTCCTTCTGTTGCATTTTGCCAAGTTCTTCTTGCTTTAAAGTGAGTGCACGCTTTTCGTTGTCAATCCGCTGCTGCTGGTTGTCCAAATCATTCTTGCGTCGCCCTAACTCTTCCTGTCTCTGATTGAGCGAAATTTCACGTTGTTTAAGACGATTTTCATTTTGTTGAATGTGCTGGTTCCGTTGCTGGACTTCTTTTTCTAACTCGCTCTTCTTGTTGAGAAACTTCTCTTTAACTTCAAGAAGTTTCTTTTCCTTAATGACTTCTGCCTCTTTATTGGCAGCGTCTACCATTTCGTTATACTTCCCTTTTACTACTTTAAGAAAAAAGAAATATCCGCCTACTACACCAACAACAAGTGTAGCTGCAGCAATGATGATTGCTAAAATTGTACTGATCATTTTTTATTTATAAATATAAGGTTTATAATTCTCTTAAGCTTTCGTTGATTCATCATGAGTAATAGAAATGGGTAATCTCCCCTACTCTATTTAAGAACCTCCTCGATTTCAGAAGTCAACGTGCCGAGAATTTGATCATAAGGACTGGTGTCGTTTCGGTCAGCCTCTTTCTCATAGCGTAATGCAATCTCAATGAGGGTCATTAATGCTATGGAATGGTCACTTTTACGCCCCGTAAACACTTGCGCATAAGCGCCATAGCGCTCACTGACAAGCTTGGCAGCCCGACGATAATACTCCTCATCATCGCGATTGATCGAGACGTGGACATCTTCGTCGTAAACGTGCAACCTTATATTGAATTTCTCTTTGTTTCCTTCTGCCATCGCTTCACTTCTTAGTTAATCGCTGAGCACAGCTATGCATTTGTTTACGTCGCGAATCAGATGGGCAATCCTGTTTTTGGCAGATTCGATGTCTCCACCGGAAATTTCAATCATGCGCGCCATCTTCAGTGCTTCGTAGTCATGATTTTTCCGAGCAATCTCTTTCTCCAACTGCTTGACACGCACGTCGTATTGTTCCAATTCTGCGTACAAGTCTTCGTTCTCCTTTTTCAATTTCTGAAACTGGAGAATCATCTGCCTTACACGCGTTTGGAACGTTAAGAGTAATTTCTCGTTTTGAACCATAACTTTATATTTCATCACAAAGGTAATTAAAATTCAGCGAATTGATTGCCTTTGTGTTATATATTTAATATAATTTAATTATTTATCGTCGGTTTGCGGCTGCTTTTCTTTTTTAGCAAGCATGACAACTCGATAAACAAAATCTGTCACCCACTTTTCGGAGAACCCTAAACGCTTGTTGTACTCTCGAACAGCTATGACAGTTTTCATGACAGATGCATCTGAATAGTCGTTCTTTGTAAATATGTCATGAACTGTTTTTTCTGTCATCGACTTGATCGCCTTTTTGAAGAAACTTGGCAAGCGAAGTTTAAACTTCATAAGATTCCCCGTCAGCATCATGATGTCTTGGACAAATGCCTGGAACTGTAGCAGGTAGGCCTGCACATCCTGAATTCGGCGGCATCGTCGACTGATGCTTTGGTCTATTTCCTTGAAGAATTGATCATCCATCTCATACATCTCTTTCAACATCTTTCTGCATCTTGCTTTTTCGGCAATGCCTAGTCGCCCGCCTTGCGTGGGGATACGTAAAGTTGTCTTGAAGACTCTAAGATCTGGCAGTGCAGCTATGTTAGTGATGTTGATTGTTGAAGCCATGACGGCTTGAAAATAAACTCGAATCAGAGTCATGAAATCCTCCATGCCTCCTATCTTCATTTCCTTATCATCGATCGGTTTCCGACCAAAAAGATTTGATAAAATTCCCATAACATGTGTAATTTTTGCTGCAAAGTTAAGCATTTTTTATTAGATACAATCATTTTTTTCTTCAAAAACATATTTAAGAGCAAAAAAATCCGTATCTTTGCACTCTCATATTACGTAATAAGGACATGAAAGGAATTGTTTTAGCTGGTGGGAGTGGCACACGCCTCTACCCTATCACTAAAGGTGTCAGTAAACAACTGATACCAATTTTCGATAAGCCGATGATATATTACCCTATCTCGGTGTTAATGCTGGCTGGCATCCGTGAGATCTTAATCATCTCAACGCCTTATGATTTGCCAGCATTTCGTCGGCTTTTAGGCGATGGGCATGAATTGGGCGTCAGATTTGAATATGCAGAGCAACCATCGCCTGATGGCCTCGCTCAGGCATTCATCATCGGAGAGGAATTTATAGCCAGCGATTGTGCCTGTTTGGTTTTGGGCGATAATATTTTCCATGGAACAGGTTTTACAGGTTTGCTTCGTCAAAGCGTAAAGGATGCGGAGGTTAACAATCAGGCTACAATCTTCGGCTATTATGTTAACGACCCAGAGCGTTATGGCGTTGCAGAGTTTGATGAGTCTGGAAAATGTCTTAGTATCGAAGAAAAGCCTGCTCACCCCAAGTCCAATTATGCTGTTGTCGGACTTTACTTCTATCCCAACAGCGTAATTGAGATAGCAAAAAATATCAAGCCAAGTGCTCGTGGTGAGTTAGAGATTACGAGTGTCAATCAGGAATACCTCAAGCGTGAACAGTTACGTTTGCAGACGCTCCAACGAGGCTTTGCATGGTTAGATACAGGTACTCACGACTCTTTAGCAGAAGCTAGCACGTTTATCGAGGTTATTGAGAAACGACAGGGGCTGAAGATAGCCTGCTTGGAGGAAATAGCCTATGTGAATGGCTGGATCAGTCGTGAGCAACTGATTGAAGATGCCAAGCCGATGCAGAAGAATGACTATGGCCGTTACCTGCTTCAGCTTGCGGGTATTGAATAAAACAATTAAATAAAATAGATTACAGAAACTAATGGAATTAAACAAACAATTTGAGTCCGGGGTGGAAAACCTTGACTCTCAAGTACAAAACGAAGAGTCGTCATTTGACATCAAAACTATCTTCACGCTGATTGTGCTTAATTGGCAATGGTTCGTGTTGTCACTGATTACCTGTGTCGCTTTAGCGGGCATTTACCTTCGTTACAAATCTCCTGTCTACCAAGTATCTGCCAAGATGCTTATCAAGGAGGAGACAAACAATCGTAGAGCCAGTAACCAGATGCTGGCAAATATGCAGGATTTTGGCTTTATTTCCAATTCTGCAGGTATTGAGAATGAGGTCGAGATACTGAAGTCAAGGATTCTTGCCCTTGATGCTGTCAAGGACTTAAAGCTCTATGTCGAGTATCGCAGTGAAGGAAAGGTAAAGAAGAGTCTTATTTACAAGAACCAGCCCATCAATGTTGATCTTGATGCTGCCCATCTGTCAGAACTCGACAAGATGCGTTCCGGCTTTCGATTTCGTATAACAAAGGATGGAGCAAAGTATCATGTGGTTGACGAGGAACGCGTCTTCGAAGGTTCATTTTCCACGATGCCAGCCTTAATGAAAACGCCCTATGGCAATATCACATTTACGAAGAATCCAGCAAAAGAGATGCTTGACAAGCAGACTCTCATCGTAACTATTTATTCTCCTGCTGCAGTTGCGGCAGGTTATGCCAGAGCCCTGTCTGTAGCTCCCACGTCGAAGTTGACTTCTATAGCTCAGCTCACCATCAATGACCAGAACCGCGAGCGTGCCTATGATTATCTTAAGCAACTGGCTATCGTCTACAATCGACAGGCCAATGCAGACAAAAACGAGATAGCCGTCAAGACGGAACAATTCATTAACGACAGACTTGAGAAAATCAATGCGGAATTAGGATCGACGGAGAGTGACCTTGAGGCCTATAAACGCCGTCACAACCTGACTCAGTTGCGCCTTGATGCCACGCAGACCATGGCTCAAGCTAACCAGTTCTCCTCGCAGCTCGCTGATGCGAACACACAGTTGCAGTTGCTTGACTATTTGCGTGATTACGTCAATCAGAATACTAATAAGTATCAGATTATACCTTCGAATGTCGGACTGAGCGACCCCATCTCCGCTTCGCTGATCAATCAGTTCAATACGACGGTCCAGGAGCGCAACCGCTTGTTGGCCTCAGCTTCAGAGAACTCGCCTCAGGTGATGCAGCTCACCAGCACACTCGACCATCTTCAGTCGAGTATCCGTGAAGCCCTCACCCAGGCTCGCCGTACGGCCGATATTCAACGCCAGAACATTCAGCAGCAGTATCAGACCTATCAGACGCGTGTCGAGAACACGCCTGAACAGGAGCGTGTCCTTACTCAAATCGGTCGTCAGCAGGAGGTTAAATCAGGGCTTTACCTGATGCTGCTCCAGAAACGAGAGGAAAATTCCATCTCTTTGGCTGCCACAGCAGACAAAGGCAAACTTATCGATGAGCCCTCTTTTGGTGGCAAGGTCAGCCCCAAGGGCTCAATCATCTTGCTGGCTGCTATCGTGCTTGGTTTTGCCATTCCCTTGCTCATCTGCTACTTACTGCAGATTCTGAGATATAAGATTGAGGGACACGACGACGTTCAGAAGCTTACCCGACTTCCCATCGTGGCTGATGTGGCTGTGGCAAGTGATGCCGTGAAGAGCACAGCTGGTATCGTTGTTCATGAGAATCAGAACAACCAGATTGACGAGATATTCCGTTCGATGCGTACCAATATCCAATTTATGATGAAAGACGATCAGAAAGTAATCCTCTTTACATCATCAACATCTGGTGAAGGCAAGACTTTCAATGCAGCCAACCTTGGGGTCAGTTTTGCACTGCTTGGCAAAAAGGTAATCCTTTTGGGTCTTGACATCCGTAAGCCTGCGCTTGGTCGCCTGTTTGAGATATCTGATCGTCAAATGGGTATCACCACTTTGCTTACCCGTTCAGAGATTACAGAGAGTGACATCAGCAAGCAAATATGTCCTTCAGGCGTGAATCAGAATCTTGACCTGCTTATGGCAGGTCCTATCCCGCCAAATCCCACAGAGTTGCTGGCCCGTCCCAATCTGGGTACTATTATTAATATCCTGCGCGAGAAGTATGACTACATCATTCTTGACACAGCACCTATAGGCCTGGTTACTGATACACTACAGATTGGACGCTATGCCGATGTGACGGCCTTCGTTTGCCGTGCTGACTATACGCCGAAGAACAGTTTCGCAATGGTCAACCAGCTTTCAGCCGAGAATAAGCTGCCCAACATGTGTGTCGTCATCAACGGTGTCGATATGTCAAAGAAGAAATATGGCTACTACTATGGCTATGGCCGCTACGGCAAGTACGGCCGCTACGGATATGGTTATGGCTATGGCAACTATGGCGCATACGGCAACTATGCAGAAAGCCACTACGGCAGGAAGGATGATAACTCTATCAAACGCTAAGAACATCCACGTATGACTATCGCTGTGGATTTCGACGGCACAATCGTCGAACATAAATATCCTGAAATTGGCGAGGAGCTTCCATTCGCCACTGATACTCTAAAGATGCTCATCAACGACCGCCACAGGCTTATCCTGTGGACGGTCCGCGAGGGGCGGCTTCTTGACGAAGCTGTCAACTGGTGCCGGGAAAGAGGTGTGGAATTCTATGCCATCAATCGTGAATATCCAGAAGAGACGAAAGCGGGCAATCAGTTCTATAGCCGTAAGCTTAACTCTGTAGACATTTGGATAGACGACCGCAACATTGGCGGGCTGCCAGACTGGGGCACTATCTATCGAATGATCTCTCGTCACAAGAGCTGGCATGATCTCATGATAGAGGAGGTGCAGAGTGCCACGCTTACCCCCTATGAGGAGATGCATCCTCGCAAGAAGCCTTGGTGGAAATTCTGAATCTCTGAATATAACAAGAAAAGGGCTGCGCTTCAATTAGCACAGCCCTTTTTCATTTTCTTTCGACTCTATTCTTAGTCCTTCACTTTAGCAACGATGGCCTTGAAAGCCTCAGGGTTGTTGAGAGCGAGGTCAGCGAGCACCTTACGGTTAATCTCGATACCAGCCTTGGTCAATGCACCCATCAACTTCGAATAGCTCATGCCTTCCATGCGAGCGGCAGCGTTGATACGCTGAATCCACAAAGCGCGGAAGTTGCGCTTCTTATTGCGGCGGTCGCGATAGGCGTAGGTCAGACCCTTCTCATAAGTGTTCTTTGCTACTGTCCAAACATTCTTGCGGGCTCCAAAGTAACCGCGAGTGAGCTTCAGAATTCTCTTACGTTTTGCTCTTGATGCAACGTGATTTACTGATCTTGGCATAATTTTGTTTCTTTAAATGTTAGACAATAGGTTAATTAGCGGAGACACAGGAGATCGCGGACCTGCTTCATGTTGCTGTTGTCAACAATGGTGTAACCCTGCAGATTACGCTTCTGCTTCTTGGTCTTTTTAGTCAGGATGTGACTGTGGTAGGCGTGGTGTCTCTTAACCTTACCTGTACCGGTGAATGTGAATCTCTTCTTTGCACCGGAGTTTGTCTTTACTTTTGGCATTGTTTTGTTTGTTTAAATTATTATTAAATGGCGATGGCAACGCATATACCGGGCGTTACGCATCTGTTTCTTCTGTCAGTCGCTTCAAGGCTTCAGCGCTAATGCGGGCGTTAGCCAGCAGTCCGCCGTTTGCGGGCGTGTCTGTGTCGATTTCGATATCAGTTGCTTTTGGCTTGGCGTTGTTGTTGACGACATCCTTGGCTTCGGCCTCACGGTCGCGAGCCTGCTGACTCTTCTTTGCCACACCGGCTTTCTTCGGTGCCAGATAGAGGAACATCTTCTTTCCTTCAAGTGACGGCATCGACTCAACTTTGCCGTATTCCTCCAGATCGTTGGCAAAGCGCAGGAGTAGCACTTCGCCTTGCTCCTTGAAGAGGATGCTTCGTCCGCGGAAGAAGACATAGGCACGCACCTTGTTGCCTTCCTCGAGAAATTCCTTGGCGTGCTTCAGTTTGAACTGATAGTCGTGCTCATCCGTCTGCGGTCCGAATCTGATTTCCTTTACCTCTACCTTGACTTGCTTGGCCTTCATTTCCTTCTGGCGTTTCTTCTGTTGGTAGAGGAACTTTGAGTAGTCAATGAGACGACATACAGGGGGATTGGCATTTGGCGATATCTCAACAAGGTCGACTCCCTGCTGATGAGCCATGTCCAGCGCTTGTCTTGTAGGCATAACCGTTGATCCGTTGTCGCCTACGATGCGTACTTCACGCACACGAATCTGCTCGTTGATGCGGTATTGGTTCTGTTTTTTGTCTGTCTTCATTCAACTTTTATCAAAATCGGCTGCAAAGGTACAAAAAAGTTAGGAGTTGAAAGCGCCATTCGGGCAGTTATTTTTACGTTTTACGTTTTTTTAACTAACCCGTCTCTAATGAGACAGCTTTCAGCTCCTAACTGCTTAGTTTAGAAGTCCTTGGTCTGCTCCTCGACCTCTGCGTTCACTTTGTCGATGAATTCCTGGATGGTCATGGTCGCCTGTTCGCCTCCACCTTGTTGGCGCATAGAGACCAGTCCTTCAGCTTCTTCCTTCTCGCCTACGATGACCATGTAGGGTATGCGCTTGAGCTCGTTGTCACGAATCTTGCGTCCCAGCTTCTCGTTGCGAAGGTCTATGTTGGCGCGAACGCCTTGCAGGTCGAACTCCTTGGCCACTCGGCGTGCGTAGTCGTTATACTTTTCCGACAGGGGCAGGATGGCCACCTGGTCAGGCGTGAGCCAAAGCGGGAAGTGACCCGACGTGTGCTCGATGAGCACGGCCGTGAATCGCTCCATGGAGCCGAAGGGTGCGCGATGCACCATGACGGGCGTCTTCTTGGTGTTGTCCTCGTCGGTATATTCCAGCTGGAATCGCTTCGGCAGGTTGTAGTCGACCTGAATCGTGCCCAGCTGCCAGCGGCGGCCGATGGCGTCCTTGATCATGAAGTCGAGTTTGGGGCCGTAGAAAGCGGCCTCGCCATATTCCACCTTGGCGGTCAGGCCCTTTTCGCGGCATGCCTCGACAATGGCGCTTTCAGCCAGAGCCCAGTCCTCATCGGTGCCAACGTACTTGTCGTGGTCGTTGGGGTCGCGGAGCGAGATCTGAGCCTCGAAGTTGAATCCAAAGGCTTTGAGCACAATGCCGATGATGTCCATCACGTTGAGGAACTCCTGCTTCACCTGGTCGGGACGGCAGAAGATGTGGGCATCATCTTGAGTAAATGAACGCACGCGCGTGAGGCCGTGCAGCTCGCCTGACTGCTCATAGCGGTAGACTGTGCCGAACTCGGCAATGCGCAGCGGCAGGTCGCGATATGAGCGGGGCTTCCATGCAAAGATCTCGCAGTGGTGGGGACAGTTCATCGGCTTCAGCATGTACTCCTCGTCCTCCTCAGGTGTATGGATGGGCTGGAATGAGTCTTTGCCGTAGTGAGCATAGTGGCCGCTGGTGACATAGAGATTCTTCGATCCGATGTGCGGCGTAATAACTTCCTGATATCCAAAGCGCTTCTGAACTTTACGCAAGTGGTCCTGCAGACGCAGACGGAGCTCCGTTCCCTTGGGCAGCCAGATGGGCAGACCCTTGCCCACTTTGTCGGAGAACATGAAGAGTTCCATCTCCTTTCCGATCTTGCGGTGGTCGCGCTTCTTTGCCTCTTCGAGCATGACGAGGTATTCGTCGAGCATCTTCTTCTTGGGGAACGAGATGCCGTAGAGGCGCTGCATCTGCTCGCGGGTAGCGTCGCCGCGCCAGAAGGCTCCTGCCACGGAGGTCAGCTTGACGGCCTTGATCTCGCCCGTGTCCATCAGGTGCGGACCACGGCAGAGGTCGGTGAACGAACCCTGTGTGTAGGTTGAGATGGAGCCGTCCTCAAGATCTTGCTCAATGTGCTCGCACTTGTAGGTCTGGCCGTCAGCGGCAAACTCCTTGAGAGCGTCGGCCTTGGCCACTTCGCGGCGCACGACGGGCTCCTTCTTCGAGGCCAGTTCCTTCATCTTCTGTTCAATCTTGGGGAAATCGCTCTCCTTGATGCTCTCGCCGCCAGGCAGCAGCACGTCATAGAAGAAGCCGTTCTCAATGGCAGGTCCGAAGCCGAACTGTATGCCAGGGTAAAGCTCCTTGAGGGCTTCGGCCAGCAGATGGGCTGAGGTGTGCCAGAAGGTGTGCTTGCCCTGCTCGTCGTCCCACTTGTAGAGCTCCAGTTTGGCGTCCTCCATGATGGGGCGGTTCAGCTCTACGGTCTCACCGTTCACTCCGCAGCAGAGGACGCTGCGTGCCAGAGCCGGCGAGATGCTCTCGGCAATCTGAAGTCCGGTTGTGCCCTGCTCATACGAGCGAACAGAGCCGTCCGGGAAGGTAATGTTAATCATATCTACAATATATGTTTTAATTTATCGGATGCAAAGGTACGAATAAATTCTGAAAAAGGATAAAAAGACCAAGATTTTTTATCGACTTCTGGCTTTTTGCGGTATTAGCGCAGCGAAAACAAACGGCACTTTGCTGTCGACAAAGGACCGCTGTGCGAATGACACAGGGGCACTTTGTCGGGCGCGAAACGGCGTTGTGTCATTCACACAGCGGTACTTTAATTATAGCGAAACGATGTTGGCGGATGAGTGGTGGTGCTGATGCGATGCTGAGACTCACATCAGGAAGAACATCGAAACGCCTATGACAGAGATACATGCACCAAGTACGGCACGCGGCGTGATGGGCTGTCCGAACAACCATCGCGAGGGCAGCAGGATGAGTATGGGCGTCATGGCCATGATGGTGCTGGCGATGCCTGCAGGCGTCAGCTGGACGGCCATGAGCGAGAAGCCCACTCCGATGAACGGGCCAGAGAAGACGGCGCAGAGCATGGCCAGCATCCCCTTGCGCTCATGGAGGCTCTCGCGCATCCGATCAGCATGGCCGCTGAGGATGAGCCAGGCAGAAAAGCAGACCAGTCCCGCTATGCAGCGAATCATGTTGGATGCAAAGGGCAGGTAGCCGACAACGTCGTCGACCAAAGCCTCAGGCACATCATGCGTGTAGCTGTCCACTCCTATCTTGCTCAGCACCAGTCCCACGCCTTGTCCGATGGCAGCACCAAGGCCATAGAGGACGCCCTTCGCTGGGAGTGCTACTGTGACGTGATGCTGGCTGTCGTGCCCCAGGACGGAGATGGCAATGCCTGACAGCGTGACGGTCATGGCCAACAGGGCCGCCCACGACAGCGTCTGGCCAATCATCACCCAGGCCGCGAGGGCCGTAAACATGGGAGCAAGGGTCATGAAGAGCTGCCCCATGCGCGAGCCGATCGTCAGATAGCTGTTGAACAGACACCAGTCGCCAAAGAAATAGCCCACGACACCCGATGCGAGTAACCAGGCCCATGTCGTCTGTCCAGCGTAGAGTGGATAAGGCTGACCAAGCGTAAGCCACATCAAAACCGCTGAAAGCAGAATGGCCAAGGCCATACGCCAAACGTTCATGACGAAGACGCCCAACCGCTTGCTGCCTATCTCGGCAGCCAGGGCGGAGACGGTCCATGAGACGGCGACACCCAGCGAGATGAGCTGTCCTAATGTTTCTTCCATTGTGGCGAGTGGCGCGTCTGAAGTTCACGGGCCACGTCCTCGATTCGCAGTCCTTTGCTGGTGAGCAGCACAATGAGATGATAGAACATGTCGGAGCACTCGTATATGAGGCGCTCGTTGGTGCCGTTAGTGGCTTCGATGACAGCCTCGAGAGCTTCTTCGCCGACCTTCTGTGCCATGCGGTTGAGCCCGTCGCGGAAGAGACTCGTCGTGTAGCTGCCCTCAGGCATCTCCTTGTAGCGCGTCTCGATGAAGTCCTGGAGCTCGCTGAGGAACGCCAGGGGCTGCGGGGTGTTGACCTCGCCCCAGCAGGTGTCTGTCCCTGTGTGGCAGACAGGTCCGTCAGGCGTCGCCTTGACGAGCAGGGCGTCTCCATCGCAGTCGACGGCAATGCTCTTCAGATGCAGCAGGTTGCCAGACGTCTCTCCCTTCGTCCAAAGCGTCTGTCGACTGCGGCTGAAGAAGGTGACAAGTTCTGTCTGCAAGGTTTTCTCATAAGCCTCGCGATTCATGTAGCCCAACATGAGCACTCGGCCCGTACGTTCATCCTGAACGATGGCAGGTACGAGTCCGCCCATCTTCTCGAAATCTATTATCTTATTCATAATCTTACGTTTATGCCTTCGTTCCTTAAATATTGCTTAAGCTTTGGTATAGGGATGTCGCCAAAGTGGAACACGCTGGCGGCCAGTGCGGCATCAGCGTGGCCGATGGTGAAAGCGTCGCGGAAATGCGACATCTCCCCTGCCCCACCACTGGCGATGACTGGTATTGATAGCCGTTCGTGGAGTTCGGCGAGCGGCGCGTTGGCAAAGCCCTGGCGGGTCCCGTCGTGATTCATGCTGGTGAAAAGGATCTCGCCAGCGCCTCGCTCCTGTGCCTCATATGCCCATTCGAGCAGACCACGCGAGGTGCGCTCGCGCCCGCCCTTGACGTAGCAGTGCCATCCGTCAGGGTCTTCGCGGGCGTCTATGGCGCATACGCAAACCTGGCTGCCATATTGGCGGGCGATGTCACTGATGAGTTCTGGACGACGCAGGGCTGCACTGTTGACGCTCACCTTGTCGGCCCCCGCATCCAGCAGGCGCTTCACGTCGTCAAGCTCGCTGATGCCTCCGCCTACAGTGAAAGGAATATTGATCCGCGCTGCCACACGTTCGACGACACGCGTGAAGGTGCGTCGTCCCTCGTGCGAGGCTGTGATGTCAAGATAGACCAGTTCGTCGGCACCAGCCTGACTGTAGGCTTCGCCCAGCTCGACAGGATCGCCTGCCTCGCGCAGCTGGACGAAACAAGTGCCCTTAACCGTGCGCCCATCCTTGACGTCAAGGCATGGTATGATTCGCTTAGTGATGCTCATGGCTGCGTGGTGTGATGTTTAGACGTCCTTCGTAGAAAGCTTTGCCAAATACGACGGCGGGGATGCCTGCCTCCTCAAGACTCAGAATATCATCGTCACTTGCGACTCCGCCGCTGGCAATGAGGTGGAGGTCAGGATAGGCCGCCATGATCTGCTGATAGAGAGGAAGCGAGGGACCCGTGAGGGTGCCGTCGCGGGCGATGTCCGTGCAGAGCACTTGCCGAATGCCAAGCTTGTGATAATGGCCAATGAAGCTGAGCACGTCAGCGTCGCTCTGCTCCAGCCAGCCGTTAATGCTCAGCAGTCCGTCGCGTACGTCAGCACCAAGGATGATGCGCTGTGGGCCATAAGTCTCAATCCATCGGGCCATGAGCTCAGGATGGCTGACGGCCACCGATCCGATGGTCACCATCGAGGCGCCTGCCTCAAAGGCCTGGCTGAGGTCAGCGTCAGACTTGATGCCTCCGCCAAAATCGACAATGAGCGAGGCGGCTTGCGTGATATCGCGCAGCGTGGCGGCATTGACGATGTGGCGCGACTTTGCACCATCGAGGTCAACGACGTGAAGTCGGCGAAAACCCATGCGCTCGAAGTTGATGGCCACTTCAACGGGGTTCCGGCTATAAACGGTCTTCGCTTCGTAGTCGCCCTTGGTCAGTCGTACGCATTGTCCGTCGATGATGTCAATGGCAGGAATGAGTTCTATCATATCGAAAGGAAATTTTTCAGTATCTGTTCGCCAGCGCTGCCGCTCTTCTCAGGATGGAACTGTGTGGCAAAGAAATTGTCGCGCTGGAGTGCGGCGCTGTAATCGAGAATGTGGTGGGTCGTAGCTATCGTATCGTTCGAGAGCGGGCAATAGTAGCTATGCACGAAATAGACGTAAGGATTGCTCAGTCCTTGGAACAACGGCGAGCGGAGATCGCTGAGCTGATTCCAACCCATGGCAGGCACTTTGTCGTCGACATCCGTTGGACGGAAACGACGCACATCAATGGGAAAGATGCCGAGGCAGTCGACGTCACCCTCCTCTGAGTGTTGACAGAGCAGTTGTTGGCCGATACAAATGCCCAGGACAGGACGCGTCAGGCGGAGAATCACTTCGTCTAGACTATGGCTGCGCAAGTAAGCCATGGCACTGGCTGCTTCCCCTTGCCCTGGAAAGATGACCTTGTCGGCCTGCATCAGTTCTTCAGGGACATCAGTCAGACGTGCCTCAACGCCCAATCGCCCTAAAGCATTCATCACAGAGCAGATGTTGCCTGCATTATACTTGACGACGGCTACTTTCATAACTGCATTTGTTTGAGGGCATCAATGAGAGTGTCATTCTCTTCTAGGGTGCCGACGGTGATGCGTAGGCAGTTCTCGCAGAGCCTGACACGGGTGCGGTTTCGTACAATAATGCCTTGTGCCACCAGCTGGTCGTAGATGCGCTGTGCATCACTGACACGGGCCAGGAAGAAGTTGGCGTCAGTCGGATAGACTTCGTAACACAAGACCAGTTCGGCAAAGCGCTTCATCAGCCGTGTCCGTTCCTCCAACAACGAAGCCACCCAGCAAGAGGGCTTAATGGGATCAGCCATTAGCTTCAGCACCTCACGCTGTGTCAGGGCATTGATGTTGTAGGGATACTTCACCTTATTATATATATTAATAATGTCAGCGCAGGCAAATGCCATGCCCAATCGGATGGCTGCACTGCCCCAGGCTTTGCTGAAGGTCTGAAGTACAATCAGGTTGGGAAACTCGTCGAGCCTGAATCGGAAAGAACGGCGGGAGGAGAAATCGGCGTATGCTTCGTCGACGATGACGAGTCCTTGGAACTGACGAAGGACTTCGCATATCTGATCCTCGTCGAGATCATTCCCTGTAGGGTTGTTGGGGCTGCAGAGCCAGACGAGCTTGGTATGGTCGTCGACAATCGAGAGTAGTTTCTCGGCGTTGAGTTGGAAGTGCTCGTCGAGCAGCACGGGCCGATACTCTACGTTGTTAATATCAGCACATACCTTATACATTCCGTAGGTTGGCTCAATGGCCACAACGTTATCCACTCCTGGCTCAGCAAAACAACGATAGGCCAAGTCGATGGCCTCGTCGCTACCATTTCCAAGGAAGATGTTCTCAGGACGCACGCCCTTTCGCTTGGCCAACGCCATCTTCACCTCAGTCTGCAAAGGATCGGGATAGCGATTCAGTGGATGGTTATATGGATTCTCATTGGCATCAAGGAATACGGTGGCTTCATGCCCACTATACTCGTCGCGGGCACTGCTGTAGGGGCGGAGCCGCCAGATACAGGGGCGGCACAGTTGGTTCAGTGGTTTCATAGGCTTTCTATTCTGAGGGTCATGGCGTGTTTGTGGGCCTGCAGTTCCTCGGCCTCGGCCATCAGTTCTACAGTTCTTCCAATGCTCCGAATGCCTTCTGGCGTCAGGTGCTGGAAGGTGATCTTGCGCATAAAACTGTCCAGATTGACACCACTATAGGCCGTAGCATAGCCATGGGTAGGCAATGTGTGGTTCGTGCCGCTGGCATAGTCGCCGGCACTCTCGCAGGCATACTTCCCGAGGAAGACGCTGCCGGCATTGACAACCTGCGAGGCTAAATCCATACAGTCGATGGTCTGAAGGATGAGATGCTCAGGTGCATAGCGGTTGGCCAGCCGCATGGCTTCTGTAGTATGATGTACAAGCACCATGCGACTGTTGTCAAGAGCGTCTGAGGCAAAGGCACATCGAGGTAAAGCCTTCAGCTGTTTGCCAATCTCTTCCTGCACCTGCTGCAATAATGCTTCTGACGTAGTGATGAGTAAGACCTGTGAATCGCTGCCATGTTCTGCCTGTGAGAGTAGGTCAGCTGCCACGAAGGCGGCATTGGCATGTTCATCAGCCACGACACACACCTCCGAAGGGCCGGCCGGCATATCAATAGCCGTGCCATCGAGGCTGACGGCTTGCTTTGCTGCCATGACAAAGCGGTTGCCTGGGCCGAAAATCTTGCTGACCTTTGGAATTGTCTCCGTGCCATAGGCCATGGCTCCGATGGCCTGTATGCCACCAATCTTGAAAATGTTGGTCACACCTGCGAGACGGGCTGCATAGAGAATAGCTGGATGGATGCGACCTTCCGCATTGGGAGGCGAGCAGAGAACGATGTTGCGACAGCCGGCCAGCCGGGCTGGAGTTGCCAGCATCAGGACGGTGCTGAACAACGGTGCCGTGCCACCAGGGACGTAGAGGCCAACGTGCTCAATGGGCACAGCTGTCTGCCAGCAACTGACTCCAGGTGAAGTCTCAACGCGAGGTAACTCCTGGCGCTGAGCGGCATGGAAGCGACTGATATTGGAATAAGCCTGAGCAATGGCGGCTTTCAGCTCTTGCGACAAGGCAGCATCGGCCTCGGCAAATTCTTCTTCTCTGACTTGAATGTCGGATAGCACGACGTGGTCGAACCGCTCCTCATAAGCACGAACGGCAGCGTCGCCCTCCGATTTCACTCGCTGTAATACCTCGTTGACGACGCTACTTAAAGCCGAGAGATCGACTTCTGGACGGGATACAATAGCATCCAGCTCGTCGTCTGATGGATAACGGAACAGTTTCATAGAATCATCTTTTCAATCGGTGTTACCAAAATTCCTTGTGCGCCCATTTCCTTAAGGCGCCCAATGATCTCCCAAAAGCGGCGCTCGTCGAGAACGGTATGGACGCAACACCAATCCTCGTCAGCCAAGGGAATGACAGTGGGGCTCTTCAATCCTGGCAGGACACTGAGAACGTCGTTCAGACTGGCACGGGGAACATTCATGCGGATGTATTTCTTGCGCTCAGCCTGACGCACGGCTTCAAAGCGGAACAACATCTGCTGCAGTATGGCTTGCTTTTCCTCACTGAGGCCTGGATAGGCGATAAGGAGCGCCTCGCTCTGCATCACCACCTCCACCTCACGCAAATTATTGCTCACCAGTGTGGAACCGCTGCTGACGATGTCGAATATGGCGTCGGCCACTCCGATGCCGGGGGCAATCTCAACACTGCCTGCAATGCGATGGATGTCGGCCCGGATATTATGGGAAGAAAGGAAACGCTGAAGAATGACGGGATAGGATGTGGCAATCATCTTGCCCTCAAACCAATCAAGTCCTGCGTAGTCGGCCTCCTTTGGAATGGCCAGCGAGAGTCGGCAACGGCTATAGCCCAACCTCATGACCACATCGGCTTTGAGCTCTTGCTCCACGTATTCATTTTCGCCGACGATGCCAATGTCAGCAATGCCCGTCGCCACACTTTGGGGAATATCGTCATCACGAAGATAGAGCACCTCCAACGGGAAGTTCTCCGCATTCATGAGCAACGTACGTTTGCTACTGCTTATCCTGATGTCGGCTTCGGCGAGCAACTCCATGGTCTGCTCGTGCAGCCGTCCTTTTGATTGAACTGCTATTCGTAACATAAGATCATCTAATTTGGTTCTTGTCTATTTTCTTTTCTACAATACACCTTTGGTAGAAGGCAACTCATAATGGAAAACGTCGCGGCGGATGGCCATCTTCAGACTACGGGCCAGGGCTTTGAAGATGCTTTCGGCCTTATGATGTTCATTTTCGCCATGGGCTTCGATGCAGAGATTCATGGCAGCAGCATCGCTCAGACTCTTGAAAAAGTGAATGAACATCTCAGTTGGCACGTCGCCTATTCGTTCACGACGGAACTCTACATGCCAGTTAAGCCAGGGACGACCTCCGAAATCGAGTGCAACGGTACAGAGGCAATCGTCCATCGGCAGAGTGTAGCCATAACGCTCGGTACCACGCTTGCTGCCAAGGGCTTTTTTGAGGCATTCGCCAAGCGCAAGCGCCGTGTCCTCGATAGTGTGGTGCTCATCGATGTGAAGGTCGCCTTTGGTGTGGATGGTCAGATCAATACCGCCATGACGGCCTATCTGCTCCAACATGTGGTCGAAGAATCCGAGGCCCGTCTGGACGTCGGTCTTACCATGACCGTCCAGGTCGACAGAGACAAGCACATCGGTCTCATTGGTGACACGATGCACCTCTGCATGACGTTCCTCCATCAGCAGCCGTTCCGCCACACCATCCCAGTCGAGTCCGTCGCGCCCAAGAATGAAGGCTTTGCACCCCATGTTGGCGGCAAGTTGAGCGTCAGTCTCACGATCACCGATCACAAAGGAGGAGGACATGTCATAGGCATCGTCATTCATATACTTCTCGACCATGCCTGTGCCTGGTTTGCGGGTGGGAGCATGATCTTCTGGGAAGTGACGGTCAATGAGCTGTTCGCAGAAGGTGATGCCTTCGCCTTTAAGTGCTTCGAGCATTAGATTATGAACAGGCCAAAACGTTTCTTCCGGAAATGAGGCAGTGCCCAGTCCGTCTTGGTTGGTCACCATGACGAGTTCATAGTCGGTTAATCGGGAGATTCGTCCCAGACTGCGGAACACACCTGGCTTAAAGCGCAGTTTCTCGAACGCGTCAACCTGTTCGTCGGCAGGTTCCTCAATCAAGGTACCGTCGCGGTCGATGAACAGTATTTTCTTCTTAATTGCTTTCTCCACTTGGCTCAGTCTGTTTACAGTTTGTTGTCATTATCCTAAATCCTGAGTGCAAAGTTACATATTTTATCTGAAACCCGCAAACAATATTTGGAGATTCGTCAAAAAATGATTACCTTTGCCCTCAAAACTGCAAAAGTATGAAAAGAATATTTAGACTCGTCCTGCTTATGGCTGTGACATGGTTCTCTGCCAATCCTTTGGCAGCTAACCCCATTCATGATCTGCTGGAGCGGATTGATCCCGGGGCTTCAAGCAAGTTCAAGATACAAAAGGTCAGATCCGACAGCGATTTCTTTGAACTCGACCAACAGGGGCAACGAATTGTCGTCAGAGGTAATACGTGGACAAACATCGGTGTGGGCATCAATTGGTATCTCAAGTATTATGCCGGTATTCATCTGTCATGGAACCAGATGCATGTACGGCTGCCAAAGGTGCTGCCACCTGTCAGTCAGAAGGAGCGCCATGAGACAGACCTCCATTTGCGCTATGCCTTCAACTATTGCACATTCAGCTACTCCATGGCTTTTTGGGACTGGAATCGCTGGCAGCAGGAGATCGATTGGCTCTGTCTGCACGGTGTCAATCTCCCCCTTGCTATCGTCGGTGAGGAATGTGTATGGCGCAACATGCTGATCAAACTGGGGTATAGTGAAGAGGAGGTAGGTCGGTTCATCGCTGGCCCGGCTTTTCTTGCTTGGTGGGAAATGAATAACCTTGAGGGATGGGGTGGTCCTCTTCCTCACTCGTGGTATGACCGGCAAGAGAATCTACAGCGACAGATCTTGAAGCGCATGAAGGAACTCGACATGCATCCCGTTCTGCCAGGCTACTGCGGCATGGTTCCCCATGATGCCCATGAGCGGTTAGGTCTCAACGTCAGCGACGCCGGCTTATGGAACGGATTCCAGCGACCTGCCAATCTACTGCCAACCGACGAGCGCTTCGACGAAATTGCTACCTTATATTATAATGAACTGACGCGTCTCTTCGGACGGGCCGACTACTACTCCATGGATCCCTTCCATGAGAGTAAGGACAATGCATCCATCGACTATGGCAAGGACGGACAAAAGCTGATGGCCGCCATGAAGCAAGTCAATCCCAAAGCCGTCTGGGTCATTCAGGGCTGGACGGAGAATCCACGTCCTGAAATGCTTGATGCCTTGAAGGCTGACGATTTGCTCGTGCTTGATCTCTTCTCTGAGTGTCGCCCAATGTTCGGAGCTCCCAGCATCTGGCGACGCCCTGACGGCTACAGACAGCACCAATGGCTCTTCTGTCTTCTGCAAAACTTTGGTGCCAACGTTGGATTGCACGGCCGCATGGATCAGCTTCTTGACAACTTCAGACTG
The DNA here is from genome assembly GCA_902779455.1 of uncultured Prevotellaceae bacterium. GTDB lineage: Bacteria > Bacteroidota > Bacteroidia > Bacteroidales > Bacteroidaceae > Prevotella. The sequence continues at coordinate 118,668 of CACZBS010000002.1, read as the reverse complement.
GCAAGACATGCTGCCAAAGGCCTATCCGGCATAGGCTTCACCATGGAAGGTTCTGAGAACAACCCCATCATGTTCGAACTCATGAGTGAGCTGCCTTGGCGATCTGAGCAATTCACTAAGGAGCAATGGATAAACGGTTATGTAAAAGCCCGTTATGGACAAATCTCAAAGATGTTACTTGAAGCTTGGCAACTCCTTGGCAGTTCCATCTACAACTGTCCTGCCGGCAACAACCAGCAAGGCCCTCACGAGAGTATCTTCTGCGGCCGACCCTCGCTCAGCAACTTCCAAGCTTCGTCTTGGTCGAAGATGAAGAACTACTACTCGCCCGCTTCTACATTGAAAGCTGCGCAGTTGTTCCTTGAGGGGGCCAGCCAAATGCCAATGAGCAACAACCTTGAGTATGATCTGGTTGACATTACCCGCCAGGCCCTTGCCGACCAGGCCCGACTCCAATATCATCACACGATAGCCGACTATAAGGCCTTCGATATTGAAGCCTTTAAGAATGATGCTGAAAGATTCCTGAAAATGCTGCTCATGCAAGATCAACTGCTTGGCACTCGCTCTGAATTCCGCCTTGGACATTGGACTCAGGCCGCCATCCAATGTGGAATCACCCCTGAAGAGCAACATTTCTATGAATGGAATGCTCGTGTGCAGATTACGACGTGGGGCAATCGCTACTGTGCTGACACGGGAGGGCTCCGTGACTATGCACACAAAGAGTGGCAAGGACTGCTCCGCGACTTTTATTATCCCCGTTGGAAGACCTACTTCGACGCGTTGCTTGCCCAGATGGAGGCTCAACAGAAGCCCGAACCCGATCTGCTTGGTGGTGGGCCGAATGCTAATAAGACTTCTGAAGAACTGATGACCCTTGCCCGTCCGCAGGAGGTTCAAATCGACTGGTATGCCATCGAGGAACCTTGGACGCTCAGCCACAATAAATATTTTGCCACCCCGGAAGGCAATGCCTTGGAGATAGCCAAAAACATCATTGCGTTTATCACTGATGGAAGGAAGTAAACAAAGACTTTTGTCGCTCGACGTGCTGCGAGGCCTCACCGTGGCCGGCATGATTCTTGTCAATAATGGCTATGGAGAGTCATTCGAGATGTTGCGCCATTCTTCATGGAATGGAATGACACCGTGTGATCTTGTTTTCCCGTTCTTTCTTTTCATCGTTGGAGTCTCGTGCTACCTGGCCCTGTCTAAAAGCCAGTTCAATCCGACATGGCCTGTTGTTAGGAAGATTTTCAAGCGCACCTTCCTCCTGTTCTTCATCGGATTGGCTATCCATTGGGTAGAGATGGCCCTTGACGGAAGGCCGCTCGACTTTGCCCACCTGCGTATATGGGCCGTCCTGCAACGTATTGCGTTGTGTTATTTTCTGGTCTCGCTATTTGCCCTGTTCGTCAGCCATCGCTATGTCATCCATGTCGTGCTGCTTCTCCTCGCAGCCTATACGCTTATTCTCCTATTTGGCAACGGCTATTCAGAAGATGCATCCGTCAATGTCATTGCACAGGCCGACCTCCGCCTTTTCGGCTACGACCACATCTACCATAAGAGTCCGGTCGATCCGGAAGGATTGTTAGGCACCATCCCTTCTGTAGCCCACACTCTGCTGGGATTCTATTGTGGACAGCTCATCACGAAGGGCAGTAGCGTCGGAGAGAAGGCACTCCGCATCTTCGTCCTAGGCACGGTGCTCATTGTTTGCGGCTATCTGCTTACCTATGGCCTGCCTCTCAACAAACGTATCTGGAGCCCTAGTTATGTGCTCGTCACCTGCGGTTTGGCTTCGCTTCTTCTGGGACTACTCGTTTACGTGATTGACATTCAAGGACGACAGACATGGGCCTTGCCTTTTCGCGTCTTCGGCACAAACGCACTGGCCCTCTACGTCGGGAGTGAACTACTGGCCATCCTCTTCGGACATTTCGACGTGTCGACGTTCATTTATGATGCACTCCATGCCCTCATCCTTCCATCGAAGTGGGCTTCGCTTGCCTATGCCCTCACGTTTGTTCTTATCAATTACGCCATTGGCTATCTGCTTTATCGCCGACATATATTCATCAAACTATAACACTAGCACATCATGAAAAGACCCGTTGCATTGATAACCGGTGCTACAAGCGGCATCGGACTGGGCTGCGCCAAGCGCTTTGCCCAAGGAGGTTATGACCTCATTTTAACAGGAAGACGCGAGAAACAACTGGAAGCTGTGGCCGAAGAAGCCAGAAAGACTGGTTCAAAGGTGCAGACTCTATGTTTCGATGTACGCAATCGTGATGCAGCCCGTGCGGCCGTTGAGAGCATTTGTCCGGAACTCAAGCCTGTCGACGTCCTCATCAACAATGCCGGCCTTGCCCTGGGCCTAGAGCCGGAATATGAAGGCAACTACGACGATTGGGACACTATGATTGATACTAACATCAAGGGGCTGCTGACCATGACGCGTCTCATCGTACCCACGATGGTTGAGCGCGGTGAGGGGCATGTCATCAACATCGGTTCTGTGGCTGGCGATGCAGCCTATGCTAATGGCAATGTCTATTGTGCCACGAAGTCGGCCGTGAAAACCATCAGCGACGGACTGCGTATCGACGTGGCCCATACGGGTGTGCGTGTGACGAATGTCAAGCCAGGACTTGTTGAAACAAACTTCAGCCGCGTTCGATTCCATGGCGACGATGACCGTGCCGTGAAAGTCTATCAGGGCATCAAACCTCTCACGGGTGACGATATCGCCGACGTAGCCTTCTATGCCGCCAGTGCCCCCAAGCATGTCCAGATAGCCGAAGTGCTCGTGCTGGCCACTCATCAGGCTAGCGGCAGCATCATCGTCAGGCAATAATGCATTTTAGACTTATTTTACACGCTATTCTTGGCACGGTCGTTTTTTTTTCGTAACTTTGCAGCCTCAAAGCATATAATAACGAGACAGAAATGAACATACTTGAACTGAGTGAACAAGAGATTCTTCGTCGGCAATCGCTCGACGAATTGCGCCAGATGGGCATCGACCCCTACCCTGCCGCTGAGTACCCCACCAATGCTTTCTCGACTGAGATTCGTGAGAACTTCCGCGATGAGGATGATCCTCGCCAAGTCTGCATCGCAGGCCGCATGATGAGCCGCCGCGTGATGGGCAAGGCATCGTTCGTAGAGTTGCAGGACTCCAAAGGGCGTATTCAGGTCTACATCACCCGCGATGATCTCTGCCCTGGTGACAACAAGGACCAATACAACGTAGTGTTCAAGCGCCTGCTCGACATCGGCGACTTTATTGGCGTGAAGGGCTTCGTCTTCCGCACCCAAACGGGTGAAATTTCGGTTCATGCCCAGGAACTGACCCTACTCTCGAAGTCGCTCAAGCCCCTGCCCATCGTGAAGTATAAGGACGGTGTGGCCTATGACAAGTTCGACGATCCCGAGTTGCGCTACCGTCAGCGCTACGTCGACCTGGTGGTCAACGACGGCGTGAAGGACGTGTTCCTCAAGCGTGCCACCATCATCCGCACTATGCGCCGCATCCTCGACGACGCCGGCTATACCGAGGTCGACACGCCCATCCTGCAGAACATTGCCGGCGGTGCGTCTGCCCGTCCCTTCATCACCCACTTCAATGCCCTCAACCAAGACATGTACATGCGCATCGCTACTGAGCTCTACCTTAAACGTCTCATTGTGGGCGGCTTTGAAGGCGTCTATGAGATGGGCAAGAACTTCCGCAACGAGGGTATGGACAAGACCCACAATCCGGAGTTCACGTGCATGGAGCTATACGTCTCATATAAGGACTACAACTGGATGATGACGTTCACCGAGCGCATGCTGGAGGAGATATGCGTGGCTGTCAACGGTAAGCCCGAAGTGGAGATAGACGGCAACGTCATTTCCTTCCGTGCGCCCTATCGCCGTCTTCCTATTCTTGATGCTATTAAGGAGATGACAGGATTCGACTGCGACGGAAAGTCGGAGGACGAGATTCGTCAGTTCTGCAAGGACAAAGGCATGGAGGTCGACGAGACCATGGGCAAAGGCAAGCTCATCGACGAACTGTTTGGTGAGTTCTGCGAAGGCACCTTCATCCAGCCAACCTTCATTACTGATTATCCCGTCGAGATGTCACCTCTGACCAAGATGCACCGCTCGAAGCCCGGACTGACAGAGCGCTTCGAACTGATGGTCAACGGCAAGGAGCTGGCTAACGCCTACTCCGAGTTGAACGACCCCATCGATCAAGAGGAACGATTCAAGGAACAGATGCGGCTGGCAGCCAAGGGCGACGACGAGGCGATGATCATTGACCACGACTTCCTTCGTGCACTTCAGTATGGCATGCCTCCGACGAGCGGCATCGGCATTGGAATCGATCGTCTTGCCATGTTGCTGACTGGTAAGTTCGCCATTGGAGAGATTATGCTCTTCCCCCAAATGAAGCCTGAGAAGAAAGCCCCCCAAAGCAGCATTCAGGAATGGGCTGAGATCGGCGTGCCGGAGGATTGGGTGTATGTCCTGCGCAAAGCTGGCTTCTACCTCATTCAGGACATACGCGGTGAGAAAGCACAAGGTCTCCAGCAGAAGATTGGCGAAATCAACAAGAAGTTTAAGCTCGGCTACGAACGGCCTTCACTCGACGAAGTGCAAGGCTGGATAGACAAGGCTAATGTTTAATTGCGGAAAGATAGCAATCATCGGAGGTGGCTCGTGGGCAACAGCCATTGCCAAGATTGTGGTGCAGCATACGCATCACATCGGATGGTATATGCGTCGCGATGACCAGATACGCGACTTCCTGCGTCTGGGACATAATCCGAGTTATCTGACAAGTGTACGTTTTGACACTCAAGAGATTCATTTCGAGAGCGACATTAACCGCATTGCACAGCAATACGACACGTTGGTGTTCGTTGTGCCTTCGCCCTATCTGAAGAATCACCTCCGCAAACTGAAGACAGGACTGAAGGACAAGTTCATCGTAACAGCTATCAAAGGCATCGTACCCGACGAGAATCTCATCTGCTCAGAATACTTTCATCAGGTATTCGACGTACCCCACGACAATTTGGCATGCCTGGGCGGACCGTCGCATGCCGAGGAAGTGGCACTTGAACGCCTGAGCTACCTCACCGTCGGGTGCAGCGATGAAGAGAAAGCCCAAGCCTTTGCTGACGTGCTGACAAGTCAGTTCATAAAGACAAAGACGTCGACAGACGTCATAGGCATTGAATATTCGTCAGTACTGAAGAATGTCTACGCCATTGCAGCCGGCATTTGTTCTGGCCTCAAGTTCGGCGACAACTTCCAGGCCGTGCTCATGTCGAACGCCGTCCAGGAGATGTCGCGTTTTCTTCAGACCGTCCACCCCATAGAACGCAATGTCTACGATTCAGTCTATCTTGGCGACCTGCTCGTCACGGGCTACTCGAACTTCTCGCGCAACCGCGTCTTCGGCACCATGATTGGCAAGGGCTACTCAGTGAAGTCGGCCCAGATGGAGATGGAGATGATAGCCGAAGGCTATTTCGGCACCAAATGTATGAAGGAAATCAACCGCCACTGGCATGTCAACATGCCTATCCTCGACGCTGTCTACAACATTCTATATGAACGTATCACACCGCAAATCGAAATCAAACTGCTTACTGATTCATTCCGTTAATCGATACACATTTTAAATATTATAGTACATAATGAAGAATATCAGTCTTGACATCACGAAGGCTGCCTGCTTCCTTGAAGCTGGCGCCGTGGAGGCTTTTGAGCCAAAGATTAAAGAGGCACAGTTGGCATTGGAAAATGGCACATGCCCAGGTAACGACTTCTTAGGATGGCTCCACCTGCCATCATCCATCACTCCTGAGTTCCTTGCCGAGATTGAAGCCACGGCCAAGGTGCTTCGCGACAACTGTGAGGTCGTTGTCGTAGCCGGCATCGGCGGCTCTTATCTAGGGGCACGTGCCGTCATTGAGGCCCTTGGCAATTCGTTCGGATGGCTCATCAAGTCGGAGAAGAATCCCGTCATCCTCTTCGCCGGCAACAACATCGGCGAGGACTACCTCTCAGAGATGACCGACTATCTGAAGGACAAGAAGTTTGGCGTCATCAACATCTCAAAGTCAGGCACCACGACCGAGACGGCGCTGACCTTCCGTCTGCTAAAGAAGCAGTGTGAGACCCAGCGTGGCCGCGAAGAGGCCCGTAAAGTGATAGTAGCTGTGACTGACGCCAAGCGTGGCGCTGCCCGCACCTGTGCAGACAAGGAAGGCTATAAGTCGTTTGTCATTCCCGACAACGTCGGTGGTCGCTTCTCTGTCCTGACCCCCGTAGGCCTGCTGCCCATCGCCTGCGCCGGATTCGACATCAAGGCTTTGGTCGAAGGTGCTCAGGAGATGGAGCGCCAGTGTGGCAAGGACATCCCTTTCGAGGAGAACATGGCTGCCCAGTATGCTGCCATCCGGAACGCCATCTATCAGAGCGGCAAGAAGATAGAGATTATGGTCAACTACCAGCCCAAGCTTCACTTCATGTCAGAATGGTGGAAGCAACTCTACGGCGAATCGGAAGGTAAGGACAAGAAGGGCATCTTCCCCGCATCCTGCGACTTCACCACCGACCTGCACTCCATGGGTCAGTGGATACAGGACGGCGAACGCACCATCTTCGAGACCGTCATCTCCGTCGAGGAGCCTGAGCGCAAGTTGCTCTTCCCCTCCGACGACGAGAACCTTGACGGGCTTAACTTCCTGGCAGGCAAGCGTGTCGACGAAGTCAACAAGATGGCAGAGCTTGGCACGCGTCTGGCCCATGTCGATGGCGGCGTGCCTAACATCCGCATCTCTGTCCCCCGTCTCAACGAATATTACATTGGACAGCTCATCTATTTCTTTGAGATTGGCTGTGGCATCAGCGGCAACGTCCTGGGCGTCAATCCCTTCAACCAGCCTGGCGTTGAGGCCTACAAGAAGAATATGTTTGCCCTGCTCGACAAGCCTGGCTATGAGGCCGAGTCGAAAGCTATCAAGGAGCGTCTGGCGGGCGAATGATGAGGCAGGTCGCTGACTATTTGAAAAAGCATGGCTTCGAGGCGTTTGCGCCTCGGGCCGTGCTTTTTGATATGGATGGGGTGCTCTACGACTCCATGCCCAATCACGCCGTTGCATGGCAGGAGTCCATGGCAAAGTTTGGCATTCGGATGACGGCCGCCGATGCCTACGCCACTGAAGGTGCCAGAGGCATCGATACCATCCGCGATATGGTCAGACGCCAGCGGGGATGCGACATCGACGAGGCTGAGGCCCAGCGCATGTACGAAGAGAAGAGCCGATGCTTCCACGCCATGAAGGAAGCCCCCATTATGCCGGGCATTCCAGAACTGATGGCGTCGCTCGCAGAGCGGGGAATGAAGATTGGTGTTGTAACGGGCAGCGGACAGCGTCCACTCCTTGACAGGTTGTTGCGCGACTTTGGCCACTACCTTATTCCCGAGCGCATTGTGACTGCCTATGATGTCAGTCGAGGGAAGCCCAATCCCGACCCATACCTGAAGGGGTTGCAGAAAGCAGGTAGCCTGCAGCCATGGGAAGCCATCGTGGTCGAGAATGCCCCTTTAGGCGTACGAGCCGGCGTGGCAGCTCGTATCTTCACTGTCGCCGTCAACACTGGTCCCCTGCCCGACTGCACGTTGAGCCGTGAGGGAGCCGACCTTCTCTTTCACGACATGTATGAATTCAAGGACATTTTGGATAAACTAATAGACAGGACTAATGAAGCAGGATGATCGCTGGGAAAGGCAATATAATGCTATAATGACATTTATGCAAGTCAATCATCGCAGACCCTCGAAGTATAAGGACAATGAGATCCTCATGTCAAACTGGATTAAATATAACAAGAAACGTCTCCATCGTGATTTGCTCAGCGACGAGCGCAAGGAGAAATTCCAGGTGTTGCTGCTCACGGCTGCCAAATATCGCAGGATTAATCAATTCGCATATGTGGGTGGCCCCGTGAATATTCACAACGAAGAATAAAGCCTGCATTAGTATTTCACCTATCCTTTAGAACGACTTGCCGAGGCGTTGTCTTCGATGCCGATGATGACGTAAAAGAGGCGCTTCCCGATGGTAATATACCCCTATATTACCATCGGGAAGCGCCTCTTCGTTATATCTAAATAGATTATCCTCTATAAATGATGCTCTGTCAGAATGAGTAGGTAGCAGTCAAGAGCACTTGGTGGCGCTTGAAGTTGACCTTGACGGGATCAACGATGTTGTCGAACTCGGGAATCTCTCCACGATAGCTCATGAAGGGCTCGAACTCTCCGTTACGCGTCTGGTACTGATAGGCCAGAGCCAGGTTGAGGTTCTTATCGCACTGATAGCCGAAGCCACAGGTGATGCGGTTGGTCGACTGCCAGTTGGTGAAGTCGGTCGTTGAGCTATAGTAAGAACCCAAGCTCTGCAGCGATCCGTCTCTCAAGGCATCCTTCTTGTACATGGGCGACACCCAGTTGTAGCCAAGGCGCACAGCCATCTCAGGCACCGGCTTGTACTCGACGCCAAGCTTGAGGGTGTTGACGGCGCGCAGGCTCTGCTCGGTGTGGCGGTTCATGACGTCGTCGCTCTCGCTGTCGTAGGTGTCCCAGTTGCGGTTGTCGTGCTTCACGCGGTTGTCCATGCTGCCGTAGTCTGTGTACTCGTAGCTGGCACCGAGGGCCAGGTTGCTGCCGATAGTGTGGCCAAGGCTGAGTCCGAACTTCCAGGGCATGGTCATATTGAAGTCGTACTCCTCGCTGGCATGGGCCGAGCCACCGTCGTCGGTGACGGTAGTATAGTTACTGGTGGTGAGATCATACCACGTGGGTGTAGCGATGGAGAGGCCGACGCGGAAGGGCGACTCAGCGATAGGACGGAAGATGATACCGAACTTGAGGTCGAAACCAGCACCCGTCACCTTGCGGTCATCGGCGACGGTAATGGGGCTGTTCTCTGCAAAGCGTTCGACGTACTCGCTGTAGTGCTTGTAGTGGACATCGTGGAGTCCGAGGGTCATACCAAGATAGACACGATTGTTGATGTTGCCGCTGATGTTGAAGTCGTACTCGCCGATATAACCCGTGTGCGAACGATCCATTGTGTAGCCTGTAGCGTCCTCATAATACCAAGTATTGTTGCGCGAGTCATAGTTGAGGTTGCGGGCATAGATATCATCTAGCTGGTTGCATGAGGGATAGCTATTGCCAAAGTTTGGCGAGCCGTCGGCATTAACTTGATAGAGAAGTCCCTCGTAGGCCTTATCATAGGTGAGCTTGTTTTGTGAGGCATTGCTCAGACGGTCGGCAGCACCGAGGATATAGTCGAAGTTCTTGCTCTTGTGATAGTTGAAGCCGAAGTTAAAGTAGTTCGTGGGATTGGTCTGCATGGCCAGGACGAAGCCCACCTGGTCGAAACTCATGTAGGTCTTCTTGCCAACCCCGAAGTCGGGGGCATCCTGCTGGGAGACGAATCCCATCGAGAGGTTGGCGCTCGACCTGCGGAAGAGGCCGATGCCGGCAGGGTTGGTTGAGATGGTGGAGATGTCGGCTCCCAGAGCCTCCATAGCACCACCCATACCGACGTAGCGTGCCGTTCCGTTGAGGTCGTTCTCAGCCAGTTTGGCGCTCTCGTAAGTGTCTTGTGCGGCCATGGGCAGCATAAGCATGCCGGCCACTATGGTCATGATATATCTCTTCATAGTCATTATATGCATTTATATGATTGTATACTAATATTGATTGTCACAACTTCGATGTATTATCTGCGTCCGCCACCGAAGGAGCCGCCACCGGAACGACTGCCGCCAACGCTGCCGCCGCCAGAACGGCTGCCGCCGAACGAGCCACCGCCTGAGGACATGCCGCTACCGCTGCTGCCAGACGAATAGGAGCGTGAAGGGGCCGACGACGAGGAGCTGCTGCTGCGCGAACCGCCGAAGTTGCCGTTAGAGTTGCTATAGACTCCTCCACCGCTGGACGAACGACGTGTGGTCGTCGAGCTGCTGTTGCTGCCGGAGTAGTTGCCATAGCTACGCGTTCCGCGGCCGAAGCTGCCGTTGCGTGCCACGCGGCCACCGCTGAACGAGCCGTTGCTATAGCTGTGCGAGCGTCCGTCGCGACTGATGGAGCCCGTAGGTCCGCCGCCAACGATGTGTCCGTGGTTCTCAGTGCCGTTGCGGTAGGCATAATGGCCGCGTCCGCCGCCATACCATCCGCCGTACCATCCATGATAATACCAGGGACGATAGTACCAGGAATTGTAGTAGCCACCCCAGCCCCAGCCGGTGTAATACCAGGGATTGTACCATCCGCCGTACCATGAGCCATAGTACCAGGGATCATACCAGGGATCGTACCATCCCCAGCCGTAGTCGTACCAGGGATAATAGGACGAATACCACCAGGGGGAGTGCCATCCGTAGTAGCCCCACGAGTCGCTGCGTCCGCGGTTGTAGCCGTCCCAGTATTCCTGCGAGGGCTCATAGCCGTCCCAGCGCTGCATCTTGCGCGTCAGGGCGAAGTCGCCGACGGAGTCGGGATAGACGCCTTCGACGGCCGAGAATGAGATGACATCGCCCGTGTCGGCAGGCAGCACCTCGTAGCTGCTGCCCTGACGGTTGTATTCGTCAACGCTACGCGACGAACCGCTGTAATAGGTGTCCTGCGGAATGCCATAGGCAGCCTTCTGCTTGGCTACATTGGCCTTCGTAGGCACGAAGTACATGTCGTCGTCCTGAGCCATGACGGAGAGCTGAACAGCCCCCAGCATGATTGAAAGTAACATCCACTTTTTCATATTCTTCTGTCTTTTTATAGTTTCACGATGCAAAAATACCACTATTTTTAGTGCAAATTTACGGAAAAACCCTAAAACATGGTAGGTTTTTCCCTATTTTTTATAATTTTGCGGCAAAAATTAACACTATATGAAGTATTACGAAGTGAAATTCTGCCTTTCAGCCCCGGCCGAGCTGATTGGCGATGTCAGCGACGTGGTGGTTGCGCTGGCTGGCGAAGCAGGTTTTGAAACCTTTGAAGAGAACGACGAAGAGGGCACGCTCGTGGGCTATGTCCGACAGGAGCTCTTCTCCGCCGAGCAGCTCGACGCCCAGTTGGCGCTGATGCCCTACGACGACGAGGTGCAGGTCAGCTACAATGTCAGCAAGGCCGAGGACAAGGACTGGAATGAACAATGGGAGCAGGAGGGCTTCCAGCCGATTGTGGTGGACGATCGTGTGGTGGTTCACGACGGCCGTCACTTGCCAGATGTGCTGACGGGCGATCCTGCGCTGACGATGGTCGAGATCGACGCCCACTTGGCCTTCGGCACGGGCAATCATGAGACGACGCGCCTGATGATATCCCATCTGCTGAGACTCAACCTGACCAATGCCCGGCTTCTGGATTGCGGCACGGGCACGGGCATTCTTGCAATCACTGCACTGAAGCTGGGCGCTCACTGGGCCGTGGGCTACGACATCGACGAGTGGAGCGTCGACAACGCCCGCCACAATGCTGTCATCAATCGTGTCGACGACCGTTTCCAGTCGCTGCTTGGTGATGCGCAACACGTCATCCCTACCCTCAACGGACCCTTCAATGTCGTGACGGCCAACATCAACCGTAACATTCTCCTGAGCGACATGTCCCTCTTTGTCAGCAGGTTGGCGCCTGGAGGTCATCTCCTGCTCAGCGGATTCTATCGTGATGACCTCCACCTGATAGTCGACTGCGCGCAGGCATTAGGGCTTCATCTCACTCATCAATCCGCTGAAGGCGACTGGCAGAGTTGTTGCCTGCAACGTTGTTGACAACGAGCCTTCCACCCTTGCCGTAGTGCTGTGTCAACAGACCTTATGAAACAAGTACCGCTTTACTCCCACTAAAGCGGTACTTTAGTCAGAGCAAAGCGGTACTTTGAGACCAGTAAAGCGGTACTTTAGCGGCAGTAAAGCGGTGCTTTGTAAATTGCGATATTAGTAGAACTTGAAATAGCGGCGGGCATTGTTGTAGGAGATGTCCTCCACCATCTTGCCCAGCAGCTCGCGATCGTCAGGCAGCAAGCCACGCTCGACGTCGTTGCCAAGCAGGTTGCAAAGGATGCGACGGAAATACTCATGGCGCGGATAAGAGAGGAATGAGCGCGAGTCAGTCAGCATGCCCACGAAACGGCTGAGCAGGCCGAGCACCGAGAGGGCATTCATCTGGCGCACCATGCCGTCCATCTGGTCGTTGAACCACCATCCGCTGCCGAACTGAATCTTGCCCGGCTCACCGCCCTGGAAGTTGCCAAGCATGGTGGCAATGACTTCGTTGGCGCAGGGATTGAGGGTATATAATATAGTACGCGTGAGCTTATCCTCCATCTGCAGGTGGTTGAGGAACTTCGACATCGCACGGGCTGTGTTGAACTCGCCAATCGAATCGAAGCCCGTGTCGGGGCCAAGCTGGTTGTACATCTTGGTGTTGTTGTCGCGGATGGCACCGTAGTGGAACTGCTGGGTCCAGTCGCTCGTAGCATCCATCTCAGCCATGACGGTGAGGAAGCAATGCTTATACTGACGTGTCTCGTATTCTGAGAGCTGCTGTCCGCGCATGGCTTTTTCGAAGATGGTCTCAATCTGTGAGTCAGTATAGGGCTCATCGTAGAATTCCTCGATACCGTGGTCGCTGAGCCGGCAGCCCTGCTCCTGGAAGAAGTCGTGGCGCTTCTGGAGGGCGTCGACCATATCGGCAAACTTGACGATGTTGACGCCGCTGACCTTTGCGAGCTGTTCGACATACTGGGCAAATTCGGGCTTCTCGATGTTCATGGCCTTGTCGGGTCGCCAAGCAGGAATCATGAGGGGATCCTTCTCGCTGCGGGTCTTGGCATACTCGATGTGGTTGTGGAGGTCGTCGACAGGATCGTCAGTGGTGCAGACGCACTCCACATTATAGTGACGCATCAGACCGCGAGCCGAGAACTCGGGCTGCTTCAGCTTCTCGTTGCACTCGTCGAAAATCTCGCGGGCCGTCTTCGGCGAGAGGAGTTTCTCGATGCCGAAAGCAGTCTTGAGCTCGAGATGAGTCCAATGGTAGAGAGGATTGCGCAGGGTGTAGGGAACGGTCTCTGCCCACTTCTCGAATTTCTCCCAGTCAGTAGTGTCCTTGCCCGTGCAATAGCGCTCGTCGACACCATTGGTACGCATGGCGCGCCACTTATAGTGATCGCCGCCCAGCCAGAGCTCCGTGATGCTCTTGAAGCGATGGTCCTTGGCCACCATCTCAGGAATGAGGTGGCAGTGGTAGTCGATGATGGGCATCTTGGCCGCATGATTGTGATACAAGTCCTGTGCTACTTCATTGTCGAGCACGAAGTTACGGTCATTGAATTGTTTCATAATAGATTGCTTTTTAGTGGTTTATTACATTTATTTATTAGTAAGATTCGCTTTCGTTGGGGAAGTCGCCCGACTTGACGTCAGTGACGTATTGCCCGATGGCATCAGTCATGACGCTGTTGAGGTCGGCATAACGGCGAAGGAAACGGGGCGAGAAGCCCTGGGTCATGCCCAGCATGTCGGCCACGACAAGAATCTGGCCGTCGCAATAGTTGCCTGCACCAATGCCGATCGTGGGTACGGGGATGCTCTCCGTCACCTGCTTGGCCAGTGCAGCCGGCACCTTTTCGAGCACAACGGCAAAGCAACCGGCTTCTGACAGAGCCTGAGCATCTGAGAGCAGCTTCTGAGCTTCGCGCTCCTCTTTGGCTCGCACGGCGTATGTGCCGAACTTATTGATTGACTGAGGAGTAAGCCCCAGATGCCCCATGACGGGGATACCAGCGTCGAGGATGCGCTTGACGGTGTCAAGTATCTCAACGCCGCCTTCAAGTTTCAGCGCGTCGCATCCGCTCTCCTTCATCATCCGGATTGCATTCGCCACGCCGTCGTGGCAGCCCGTCTGATAGGATCCGAAGGGCATGTCGCAGACAACGAGTGCGCGCTTGACGCCATTGACCACCGAGCGGGCATGATAAATCATCTGGTCGACGGTCATCGGGAGGGTCGTTTGATTGCCCACCATGACGTTGGAGGCGGAGTCGCCTATAAGTACACCGTCAATGCCGGCACGATCGACGATGCCTGCTGTGGTATAATCGTAGCTCGTGAGCATCGAAATGCGCTCACCTTTCTGCTTCATCTCTATAAAACGGCGCGTGGTGACCTTGCGCTCGTCATTGACTAAATAGCCTGCCATAATGCGTTAAGTTTTGAATAATCTATTCCTATATAATTGTCTAATTGATAATCTGATAAGGGTTCGATGGAGGACCGTTCGTTGGTCGTAGCCAATCCAACGACGAACATGCCTGCGGCACGTCCGGAGCGAAGTCCGTTGAAACTGTCCTCGAAGACAATGCAATCCTCTGCGGCAAGGCCGAAACGGGCTGCTCCGCGCAGATAGCAATCGGGCGACGGCTTGCTTTCTGCGAAATCCTCACTGGTGAGGATGGCATCGAAAAGCTGGCGGAACTCGGGCCGCTGCCTGTAGACGCTTTGCATCTTTGGCACATTGCTGCTGGTGACAACAGCCGTACGCACATCGTGTGCCCGCAGATCGGCAATGAAATCTGTAAAGCCTTCAATATAGTTGAATTGCATCTGAGCCTCAAATTCGTCGAGCCGACGTGTGACGACGTCACGCTCCTTGGCCAAAGGGCCCGTCCACCAACGGTCGTAGATCTGCTGGAGCGTGGAGCCCTTTATCTCGTGCTCGAGGCCCGGATACTCCGGATGATAGAGCCGACACTGTGCTCCCCAGAAGGCGGTGTATTGCGGTTCGGTGTTGAACACAACCCCATCGAGGTCGAATAGTGCGGCGCGTAATTGCTTCATCTGCTTGGTCGTTTTCTTTTTGATATCCTTTTGAGAGTGCAAAGGTAATAAAAAAAAGAGAAACAGGGAAACTAAACGGCAAAAACATTTTGCCGTCTCACAGAAAAAGACTAACTTTGCAACCTCAAACAAGCAATTCTGTTATGTATTTCACTGGTATTGTCATTGCCATCTCTACATTCCTTATCATAGGATTTTTCCATCCTATCGTCATCAAGGCAGAATACTACACTGGCACTCGCCTTTGGTGGGTGTTCCTCCTGGTGGGCCTGATGAGTATTGTCGCAGCCCTGTTCATTGAGGACTCTGCCCTCTCGGCCATCATTGGCGTGTTCGGCGCTTCGGCGCTATGGGGCATCGGCGAGCTTTTCTCCCAGAAGAAGCGTGTAGAGAAAGGCTGGTTCCCCATGAACCCAAAGCGTAGGGGCGAATATAGGAAGATTGACAAGAACGAGACACTTTGGCCTGTCCATCACGGCAAGACCATCTATTCCGTCGATGAAGACTGAGCTAATACTCGTAGGCCGGACGGCCGACCGCCACTTCGAAGCTGGCATTCGCGACTATACCGAGCGCATCGCTCACTACATGCCCTTCAGCATCACTGTCATCCCCGAACTCCGCAATACGAAGAGCCTCACGGAGGAGCAACAGAAAACGGCTGAGGGCGATCTGATCCTGAAATTGGTGCAACCTTCAGATACCGTCGTGTTGCTCGACGAACATGGGCGTGACTTCCGTAGT
Source organism: uncultured Prevotellaceae bacterium (assembly GCA_902779455.1). Lineage (GTDB taxonomy): Bacteria > Bacteroidota > Bacteroidia > Bacteroidales > Bacteroidaceae > Prevotella. The sequence continues at coordinate 102,990 of CACZBS010000002.1, read as the reverse complement.
GTCGAGTTTGCCCGCTGGTTGGAACAGAAACGCAACACGGCCCGCCGACTGCTTTTCGTTGTCGGAGGGCCGTATGGTTTTTCGCCAGCCGTCTATGCACGCGCTAACGAGAAGATATCTCTCTCACGAATGACGTTCTCACATCAGATGGTTCGCCTCATCTTCACAGAGCAGTTGTATCGTGCCTGTACTATCATCCGGGGCGAGCCGTATCATCATGAGTAGGATGAGTGAGAGTTGAGAACGGAGAGTTGAGAACGGAGAGGTATGATTACCTTTTTTCGGTATACTCTCAGTTCTCAACTCTCAACTCACAACTCTCAGTTCTCAACTCCTAAAGTGAGTTATAGTCGCCAGTGAATGTGGTGGTTGACATGTTACCAGTCTGGTAGCCGCGGTTCAGCCAACGCTTGCGCTGATCGCTGGTGCCGTGGGTGAACGACTCGGGCGTGGCGCGACCCTGAGCTTTCTTCTGTAGCCAGTCGTCGCCGATAGCCTTCGCCAGTTCCAGTCCTTTTTCCAAGTCGCCATACTCCATGGAGTGGTTCATAGCGTCCTCATAGTGAGCCCATACGCCGGCATAGTAGTCGGCCAGGAGCTCCAGTCTGACGCTGATCTGGTTAGCTTGCGTCTTGTTGGTCTGGCTCATGGCCTGATGGGCTTTGGTGAGCGTGCCTGTGAGGTATTCCACGTGGTGGCCTATCTCGTGAGCAATGACGTAGGCATAAGCGAACGTGTTACCCTCGACGCCCAGCTGGCGCTTCATCTCAGTGAAGAATGAGAGGTCTACATACAGCTTCTGGTCGCCAGAGCAATAGAAAGGTCCGACGGCGGCCGTGGCTGAACCGCAGGCCGAGTTCACCTGATTTGTGAAGAGCACGAGCGTCGGATATTGATACTCGCCCCATCCGTTCTCCTTGAACACCTTGGTCCAGACGTCCTCAGTCGAGGCCAGTATCTGCTTGCACTCCTCGGCGAGCTGCTGCTCTTCCTCAGTGAAGTTCTCCTCGCCCACCGTCTCCGTCGGGGCCTGCATCTGGCTCTGCTGAATGACGTTCGTCACGACGTCGCCGATGTTGCCGCCCTGCATGAATGTCATCAGGGCAATGACAATGATACCGCCAAGACCTCCGATACCGGCCTTGGCCCCAGTGCTCAATCCGCGACGATCCTCGACGTTCGAGCTACTTCTTCTTCCTCTTAAATCCATATTATGTCTTTGCTGTTTAATTAATGTGATCTAAATCAAATTCAAAAAATCCCCTTCCCCTTATGCTCTATGGGCAGGGGGAAGGGAATCTTTGTCGTCTCGCGTCAGAGGCCAAGGCTCTTCTTGATGGCTTCGATCTTCTCCTCAGCAGCCTTCATGCAGCGCTCGTAGCAGCCGGCACACTTGAACGAGGGATCCTTCACCTCAGTGTAGAACTTGATCTTAGGCTCAGTGCCGCTGGGGCGCACGCTGACCTTTGTGCCGTCTTCGCAGAACCACTGGAGCACGTTAGAAGTGTCTGGCATGTTGAGCTTCTCCGTGTGGCCATCTGCATACTTAGCCTCAAGCGTCTTATAATCCTTCCACAGGCAGATCTTCGAACCACCCAGTTCCTTAGGCGGGTTCTCGCGGAAATTGGTCATCATCTGCTTGATCTCGTCGGCACCGGTCTTTCCGGGACGTACGACATTGATGGTCACCTCGCGCGAGAAGCCATACTCGGCATAGATGTTCATCAGCAGGTCATAGAGCGTCATGCCGTTATCCTTGGCCCATGCTGCGATCTCGCAGATAAGGCAGATGGAGGCTGGGCTGTCCTTGTCCCTGACCTTGTCGAAGGGCAGGAATCCGAACGACTCTTCGCCGCCACCGATGTACTTCTTCACGCCCTCATCCTTGCGGATCTCGTTGGCAATCCACTTGAAGCCTGTGTAGCAGTCGCGCAGCTCCACGCCGTTCTTCTTGGCAATCTCGGCGATGACCTCAGTGGTGACGATGGTCTTTACGAGAAACTCGTTGCCCTTCAGCTGGCCGAGCTTCTTCTTGTTGGCGATGATGTACCAGCAGAACATCATGCAGGTCTGGTTGCCGTTGAGTATCTCCCACTCGCCCTTGGCATTGCGGCAGACGATGGCCAGACGGTCAGCATCTGGGTCGGAGGCGATGACCAGATCAGCATTAAGCCGTGTGCCGAGCTTCATGCCGAGTGTCATGGCTTCAGGATTCTCGGGGTTGGGGCTGACAACGGTGGGGAAATTGCCGTCGATGACCATCTGCTCAGGGACGACGTGAATATTCTGGAAGCCCCATGAGCGCAGAGCCTCGGGAATGATGACGCGGCCAGTGCCGTGCATCGGGGAGTAGACGATGTTGAGGTCCTTGTGGCGCAGGATGACGTCTTGGTCGACCATTGCCTCGCGGACGGCCTGCAGGTAGTCCCAGTCCATCTCGCCGCCGATGATATCGATGAGCTCCTTGTTGCCCTCGAACTTCACATCGCTGATTTTCACCTTGTTAACCTCGTCGATGATACCCTTGTCGTGAGGTGCGAGCACCTGGGCTCCGTCCTCCCAGTAGGCCTTGTATCCATTATATTCGCGAGGATTGTGGGATGCGGTGACATTGACGCCTGCCTGGCAGCCCAGCTGGCGGATGGCAAACGAAATCTCGGGTGTCGGACGAAGGCTCTCGAAGAGATAGACCTTGATGCCGTTAGCCGAGAAAATATCGGCTACAGACTCGGCAAACATGCGGCCGTTGTTGCGGCAGTCGTGACCGACGACGACGGAGCACTGCTTGCCAGGGAAAGCCTTGAGGATGTAGTTGGCAAAGCCTTGCGTGGCCATGCCGACGATGTACTTGTTCATGCGGTTGGTGCCAGCACCCATAATGCCGCGAAGTCCACCTGTACCGAATTCCAGATTCTGATAGAAAGCGTCGATGAGAGCGGTTTTGTCATCATCGTCAAGCATAGCCTGTACGGCCTTACGCGTCTCTTCGTCGAAGGCTGGTGAAAGCCACTCTTTTGCCCGAGCGGTACACTCGGCAATCAGTTGTGCGTTATTCTCCATAATAATATAAAGTTATTGATAAAATTAAATCTGACTGCAAAGATAATATTTTATTTTCAAATGCGAGCGTTTCTTCCAGACTTTTTTCATTGTAGGACGGAAACAGAAGGGCATGAAGGGGCTAATCCGTGAAACTGACGTTGCGCATCTGGCGGCGGATCTGCTTCTGACGCTTCAGCACATAGCGGCTGGGATTGGCCGAACTGAAACGTCGGGGATTAGGAAGCGTGGCAGCAATGAGGGCGCACTGGTCGGCCGTGAGCTGACTGGCCGAGGTGCCGAAATGCTCGCGAGAGACGGCCTCTACACCATAGATGCCCGGGCCTGTCTCAATGCTGTTGAGATAGACCTCCATGATGCGCTCCTTCGTCCAACAGAGCTCAATGAGCACAGTAAAGTAGGCCTCCAAACCTTTGCGCAGCCATGAACGGCCCGGCCAAAGAAAAACGTTCTTGGCAGTCTGCTGGCTGATGGTCGAGGCGCCCAGGTGGTTTTTCTCAGGGTGCTCACGGTTGCGCTTGACGGCTGCCTTGATGGCTTCGAAGTCAAAGCCGTGGTGGGCCATGAATCGCTGGTCCTCGCTGGCCATGACAGCAAGAGGCATCTGGTCCGACATGTCATTGATGCTCACCCAGCGATGGCTCATCTTGAACTCTTGTTGCTGGACCATTCTGATAATCATGAGTGGCGTGACGTAGACGGGAAGAAAGCGATAGGCCACAACAGCAAGAATCGTGGAAGCGAAGAACGCCACCACGATTCTCATTAATAGTCTTTTAATAATCTTCAATTGCCAAAGAAATCTCGATTGTCAATTACTGGAGCGTGCCTGCCTCGGCAGCGTTGATCATAGCCTGTGAAGCATACATGTAGACCTCCACGCGGCGGTTCTGCTGGCGGCCGGCAGCCGTCGAGTTGTCAGCGACGGGGTTCGTCGAACCCTGACCGTCGACCTGCTTGATCTGCACGGAGCTGACGCCCTGGCCCTTCAGATAGGTCTCCACGGCCTGTGCGCGCTTTACACTCAGGGGGTTGTTGATAGCGTCGCTACCCGTATTGTCCGTGTGGCCGAAGATGGCGATATCGCAATCGCTATTGTTCTTCAGCACGTTGGCAAACTGTGACAGAGAAGCCTTCGAAGCAGCGTTCAGCGTCGACGAGTTGGTAGCGAAAAGAATACCAGAGTCGAAGGTCACCTTCACGCCCTGCAGACCGTTAGCATCGGTAATCTGCTCCACCTGAGCGTTCTGCACAGCCTCAGCCTGAGCCTTAACCTTATCCATATGCTTGCCAATGAGAGCGCCTGTGCCAGCACCTACAGCAGTACCGACGGCAGCGCCGACAGCGGTGTTGCCAGCAATCTTACCGACCACAGCACCCAGCAGGGCACCACCTGCAGCACCAATTGTCGTACCCTTAGCCAGGTTGTTGCAACCCATCATTACCATTCCTCCGCACAGAGCGAGGATCATTGTTTTCATTTTCTTCATACCTTTTTATTATATTAAAAGTTAAACAATAATTCTGCTTAGTCGGTGCAAAGTTACAAAAAAGTTCTTGATTCAGCACACGTAATTCGTAATTATTTTGTAACTTTGCACCCAAATTTCAAATTTATTATATAAATCATGGCAAAAGAATTAAAAGATTTAACAAAACAGAGCGAGAATTACAGCCAATGGTATAATGACCTCGTGGTGAAGGCCGACCTGGCTGAGCAGTCGGCCGTGCGCGGTTGTATGGTCATCAAGCCATATGGCTATGCCATTTGGGAGAAGATGCAGAGTGTGCTCGACGGTATGTTCAAGGCAACAGGAGTTCAGAATGCATACTTCCCCCTGCTCATTCCCAAATCATTCCTTTCACGCGAGGCTGAGCACGTCGAGGGCTTTGCCAAGGAATGTGCTGTCGTGACCCACTACCGCCTGCGCGCCAAGCAGGACAAAAGCGGAGTAGAGGTCGATCCTGCTGCTAAGCTTGAAGAGGAACTCATCATCCGCCCAACTTCGGAGACCATCATATGGAACACATATAAGAACTGGATCCATTCCTGGCGCGACCTGCCACTACTCTGCAATCAGTGGTGCAACGTCATGCGATGGGAGATGCGTACCCGTCCCTTCCTGCGCACCTCAGAATTCCTTTGGCAAGAGGGCCATACGGCACATGCTACCCGCGAGGAGGCCGAGCGCGAAGCTCAGCTGATGCTCAAGGTCTACGCCGAGTTTGCTGAACAGTGGATGGCCGTACCCGTGCTGCAAGGTGTCAAAAGCGAGACAGAACGGTTCGCCGGAGCCCTTGACACCTATACTATAGAAGCCATGATGCAGGACGGAAAAGCCCTTCAGAGCGGCACCTCGCACTTCCTTGGCCAGAATTTTGCCAAGGCATTCGATGTCACTTATCTTAACAAGGAGAACAAGCCCGAATATGTCTGGGCCACATCGTGGGGCGTCTCGACACGCCTCATTGGCGCACTCATCATGACCCACTCCGACGACAACGGTCTCGTGCTGCCCCCACGCCTCGCACCCATCCAGGTCGTCATCATTCCCATCGCCACCAAACCTGAGCAGATGGAGATTGTCAACCGCGAGGTTGAGCCCATCATCGCCCAGCTACGCGCCAAGGGCATTAGTATCAAGTTTGACGACGCAGACAATAAGCGTCCTGGGTTTAAGTTTGCCGACTACGAGCTCAAAGGCGTGCCTGTGCGCCTCGTCCTTGGAGCACGCGATCTCGAACAGGGCACTATTGAAATCATGCGTCGCGATACACTCGAAAAGGAAACACGCCCATTGGAAGGCATAGCCGATTACGTTGAGCAACTTCTTGGCGATATCCAGGCGAATATTTTCGAGAAAGCTCGCCGCTTCCGCGACGAACATGTCTACGAATGTGATAATTATGAAGAGTTCAAGGAGCGCATCAAGGACGGCGGCTTCTTCCTCTGCCATTGGGATGGCACTGCTGAAACCGAGGCAAAGATTAAGGAGGACACACAGGCCACTATTCGATGCGTACCCTTCGCCTACGAGCAGACGCCAGGCATCGACATGGTCAGTGGCAAGCCCGCCAAACACCGCGTCATCATCGCCCGCAGCTACTGATTCTGGTCCAAACGGACATTCACCTAATTAAACATAAGGGATGTGCCTCTACTTCGAGTCACATCCCTTATATTATAACATGGAATCGTTAAACGTCCCATTTGAGTCCCTGCTCAAAACGCTAAGTCGGACAATTTGCTGAATTTCAGCCAATTACCCGACTTTAGTTGCGGAGGCAGGACTCGAACATGCGACCTCCAGGTTATGAGCCTGGCGAGCTACCAACTGCTCCACTCCGCGATTTTTATCGTTTTGCGAGTGCAAAGGTACTGCTTTTTTTTTTAATATGCAAATTTTTGCGCACCTTTTTTGCCTTTCGCCACATTTTCCTCGAAAAAACTTGCTCAATTCAATAAAAAGAGGTATTTTTGCACACGAAATCATCTGTGTGCAAACAAAAATGGAAGGAAATTGACATGTCAATATCTAAAACTAGACAATTGCTGGTCGATGTGGCTCGACAGCTCTTCGCCAAGAACGGTCTGGAGAACACAACGATGAACGACATTGCTCAAGCATCGGGCAAAGGCCGACGTACGCTTTACACCTACTTCAAGTCGAAGGAGGATATCTATTACGCTGTCATTGAGACGGAACTGGAGCGTCTTAGCGATAAGCTCGACGAAGTGGCAGCCCGAAAGATTAGTCCTCAGGAAAAGGTCATAGAGCTGATCTATACTCATCTGAGTATGATTCGCGAGACGGTGGTGCGCAACGGTAACCTGAGAGCGGAGTTTTTCCGCAACATCTGGATGGTAGAGAAAGTGCGCAAGCACTTCGACCTGGCGGAAGTGGAGCTATTTCGTAAGGTGTTTGCTGAGGGTAAGGAAGACGGCGAGTTCGACATTGAGAACGTCAATCTGGTGGCCGACATCACCCACTATTGCATCAAAGGCCTTGAGGTGCCCTACATCTACGGCCGCATAGCCCATGGCATGAAGGAGGAAGACACAAAGCCTCAGGTGGCTAAGTTTGTCTATGGCGCCCTTGGTAAAAGCAAGTGAATTTTTAAAGTTAGCATCATATCATAAAAACAAACAATAACAACATTAAAATTTAAGAAATGGGATTATTACAAGGAAAGACTGCACTGATTACGGGTGCAGCACGTGGTATCGGAAAAGCGATTGCGCTGAAATTCGCCGCTGAAGGCGCTAACGTGGCATTCACCGACCTTGCCGTCAACGAAGAAACAGAGAAAGAAATCGCAGCATTTGGTGTGAAGGCGAAGAGCTACGCTTCGAACGCCGCTGACTTCCAGCAGACGGAAGAGGTCGTGGCACAAGTGAAAGAAGAGTTCGGCTCGATTGATATTCTGGTCAACAATGCTGGCATCACAAAGGACGGACTGATGCTCCGCATGTCAGAGCAGCAGTGGGACGCCGTCATTGCCGTCAACCTCAAGTCTGCCTTCAATTTCATCCATGCCTGCGTTCCAGTGATGATGCGCCAGCGCAATGGTTCGATTATCAATATGGCATCAGTGGTTGGCGTTCACGGCAATGCCGGCCAGGCAAACTATGCAGCCTCAAAGGCCGGACTGATTGCTCTGGCCAAGTCGATCGGACAAGAGATGGGGCCTAAGGGTATTCGTGCTAACGCCATCGCCCCCGGCTTTATCGACACAGCCATGACACAGGCTTTGAGCGACGAGGTGCGCAAGGAATGGTGCCAGAAGATTCCATTGCGCCGTGGCGGCACCGTCGACGACATTGCTAACTGCGCCGTTTTTTTAGCCAGCGATATGTCGAGCTACATCAGCGGACAGGTTATCCAAGTGGATGGAGGCATGAACATGTAAAAATGGCCCTTTCCATATATTGCGTCGTAGTTCGTATAATCTACGGCGCTTTTTTTGTGTGTCACACGCTATTTAGAAAGATCGTGAATGACACGAATACGGATTTCTGATATTGACACCCTCTACCCACAGGGTTTGTTGGATGCGCCAAGAATTATTATTCGCACGAAAGAAATAGAATCTTGGCATCACACCGACATTCCCCTGTTTTTTAGTTATCCCCCAGTGGGCGTGACGCTGATCGATGATCCCCCCGTGAGCGTAGCGCCCGTGGTATAGACGCCGTCCCAGTGGCTGGTGGCAGGATTGCTGACGGCCGTGCTGCCATAGACGACGGTGGCGCGGCTGGCCGAGGAGAGCTGCGGCGCACTCATGAGCAACATGGCCTGCGAGGTGGTCTGGGGTATGCGATAGGAGCAGACGACGCTGCCCGAGGCGTCCTTCAGACTGACATAGGTGGAGGCGCTGAGCGACACGGAGGAGAGCGTGACGTAGGGCTGACGGGCGCTGGTGGGCTTTCCGCCGCCGCCACCGCCGCCGCCTTGCGATCCGCCCGTGCCGATGACGACGCCGCCGTTGAGCTGGAAGGCAGCATTGTCGCAGTCGAAGCCTTCCTCGGGGCTTGACGATCCTGAGGCGATGACGACACCGTCGTTGATGACGATGCCCGTCGAGGCGTCGTTGGAGTCGATGGCATCATTGTTGGAGGCGTGGGCCCAGACATAGCCGCCATTGAAGGTGATGGTCGAGGCGGCATTGATGGCATCGTCGTAGGCGCTGCTCTGGAGCGAGCCGCCGTAGATGGTGATGGTGTGCTTGCTCTCCAGGCCCTCGGCGCCTTGGGTGGAGGTGGCGAGGCTGACGGTGCCGCCATAGACCTCGACAGGCCCCATCACCTTGACGGCCTTGGTGCTGCCGATGAAGCCGCTGTCCATCATGCCTCCGCCGGGTCCCCCCCATCCTCCTTGTCCGCCAGAGGACTCTGAGGCGAGATAGGCGCCAGTGGTCGTGACGCTGAGCACAGGCCCCTGGCCGATGCTGGCGGCATCGCCGACGACGAGGCGTGCGCCCTGTGCTCCGCTGCGGCTGCTCGTGCCCACCTTGATGCCCTTGCCTCCGCGTGCGGAGCTGTTGATGGTGATGTCGCCGCCCTTGAGGGTCATGTCGCCGTCGCTCTTGAGTCCGCGCGAGCCGACACCTTCGGTTGAGCCGTCGCCAGTATAGGTGGCGCCGTCGCCGGTGAGGGTGATGTCGTAAGTGCCGCCCGTGATGGTCAAGGTGCTGTCGGCGGAGATGCCTCGCGAGGCGCTGCCCGTGGCCTTGATGGTCAGGCGTCCGTCGGAGCCGACGTAGTGGTCGCACTTGACGGCCGTGGAGTAAGCGGGGTCAGTGCCCACGATCATGTAGGAGCCTGCGGCGGTGTCCGTGATGTCGGCATCGGCAGCGATATTGACTGTCGGAGCCTTGATGCCCTTGCTCATCGTCCCTGAGTGGGTCAGCGTGAGGGTGGCGGCGGCGATGCTGACGAGGGCGTCGCTCTTCAGGCAGCAGGCCTTGTAGGTCTCGCCCTCCTCGCTGGCTGAGACGGCATTGGCCCAAGTGGAGGTGACGTTGCTGACGGCGTAGGTGCGCGTGGTGCGGTTAGACGTCTGATAGGTGCTTGCAATGCTGTAGAAGGCGTCGCTGCCCGTCATGTTGAGCGTGATGTCGGCCGAGCGGATGGTGTAGGACGTGCTGCCGCCCCATCCTCCGCCGCCGCTGGTGTAGTCGTCGCTCTTGAGATAATAGGTGCCACTGGTGGCTGACTTGAAGTCGTAGTAATAGAAGGTGGTGGTGGTGCCGCCTATGGTGAAGCTTTTCTGGTCGGCCAGTGCGGCGACCTGACTGTCAGTCGAGGCGTCGTAGAGATAGACGTTGGTCCAGGCAGAGGGCTGATAGCCGTAGGAGGCAGGCAGGGCGACGTAGAGGCGGAAGCTCTTGGCCGCCATGGTGGCGGTGGAGCTGAGGTCGAGTGTGCCGCCAGGCCCGTTGGCATCAATCTGCAGCTGTCCGCCCGTGACGCTGATGCCCTTGTCAGCATTGAGTCCTCGGCCACCTTCAGCCGTGGAGTTGACGTGGATGGTGCCGCCGCTGACGATGATCATCGAGTCGGCCTTGAGGGCAGCCGAGAAGCTGGGGTCCTCCTGGACGGTGCCGTCCGTGGTGGCTACCTCGCTGATGATGTAGCCGCCGCTCTGAGTGACGTCGATGGTGCCGTCCGCGACGCTGATGTTCGCCTTCGACTTGAGGCCCTTGGCGTCGTCGCCCGTGGTGACGATGGTGACCTGGCCGCCCGTGACGCTGAGCAGCGAGTCGGCCTTGAGGCCTGCCACGTCGCTGCCCGCGAGGGTGATGTCGACGGTGCCGCCGCTGATCATCATCTGGCCGTCGTATTCGTCGCCTGCCAGACGGGCCTCGGCCTGGATGCCGTCGCCCATGACGCCGCTGCGCACGACGACCTGCCCGCCCTTCTGCATGTAGTACTGGCCAGCATGGATGGCGTCGCCGGGGGCGGCAGTCAGGGTGATCAGGCCCGTGGTCTTCTTCAGCTCGATGTATTCCTTGGCGCTGATGGCATGCTTGACGCTGCCCGCCACGGTGAGCGAGCCGCCACGGCTGATCTCCAGGTGGCCCTTGCAGTAGAGGGCTGCCTTCTGCGAGCCCGCGCCGTCAGCGAGGGTGTTCGCCGTGCCGTCGGCCAGCTCGAGGCTGACGCGCTTGCCGTCCTCGATGTCGATGGCAGCGCCTGAGGGATTCGTCAGCGTCAGTCCGGCCAGCACGATGGTGGTCTTGAAGGAGCCGTTGTATATGAACGAGCCGCTCTGGCACGAGCCGGAGAGAAGGGTGACGTATTCGTCAGTGACGTTCGAATTGTCGACGACGACATCTGTGCCGCTCACGCGCACGCTGACGTCATCTTGCCAAGCCGTAGGGAGGTCGTAGGTGACGGCCTGGTCAGTGAAGCGGATGAAGAGCGTGTCGGCAGCTGCGCCCTCGAGCTGCTGGGCGGTGGCGCGTCCGAGGATGATGTCGACCAGGGCCGAGAGGTCGCCGGGGCCGAGGGCTCCGTTGCCGTCGACATCAGTGAGGCGTGTGTCGACGGCCGCGCTGTTGTCAGGCGAGAGGAGCAGACTGACCATCGCCGTCACGTCGGCAATGTCGATGACGCCGTCGCCGTTGACGTCGCCTATATACTTGGGTGATGCCCATAGGGCACAACATAGAAGGGCTAAAGAAATCAAGAATCTTTTCATAATGATGATCGTTTTGGATGTTGCAAAAGTAGGGAAAAAGATGCGAACAGCCAAAACTATTCAACAAAAAGGCTTCTTTTTAGTACGAATCGCCCGCCACGCGCCCTACTCGTTGTAGGCCCCGCAACGCGGGCAGAGACCCTTCTGATGGAGCGGCCCGCCACAACGGCCGCAGCGATAGCGGGGGCGCGAGGTGCTGAAATAGCGTCGGACGGCGAAGAGGACGTAGGCCAAGAGGAGGGGATAGCCCAGGTAGTAGAGGGTGGTGACGCTGAAGACGACATAGCAGACGGCACAGACGCCCACGAGGCTGAGGGCATAGAAGAAGGCGTCGGCAGGCTGGAGCTGGCGCCGCACATCGTCGAAGGCGGCCATGGCGACGATGAGCATGGCCCAGACTGAAGCCAGGAAGAGCCCGAGATGGAGGGGTACGGCGAAGGGGTTGAGCGTCGGATGATAGTAATAGTGACGCCAGGAGGAGGGATTGAAGAGCTGGATGGAGCTATAGAAGACGGCGGAAGCGGCCACCAGGAGGCAGAGGAGCGTGGGATAGAAGGAGGGAATGTCGTTGAAATGGACCATCTTGGCATTGCGGCGCGAGAGGATGCGGAAGGTCAGGGCCGCGCCGACGACGACGAGGAGGGCCAGGATGACGAGCAGATGCTTGTCGCTGAAGGAGTCGATGAACTGCGAGATGGGGTTGTCAGGCGAGACGGCGGCGAGGAGCTCGCTCTCGTGGAGCCAGCCCATGGTCCATTCGTCGCGGGCCACCTGCACCCAGATGCTGTCGACGGTGTCAGTGGGCATGATGACGATGTCGGCCACGACGAGGCGGTCGCCCCGCAGGACGGTTGTCGTGTCGACGAGCATGCCTGAGACGGTCTCGCTGGGAATCTGGATGATGATGCGCAGCGAGTCGGCACGGACGAGGAAGTTGTAGTTCTGGGTGTAGTGGTGGGTGGTGTAGAATGAGATGGAGTCCATCTGATCCTCAGTGAGGGGCAGGGCGTCGCTGGTCTGCACCTCCTGACGATAGCAGGATGTGAGGACGGCGAAGGCCATGAGGACGATGAGGAACATTCTACGCATCAGTCAGCACATTCATCTGGCAATGGCGGCAGTCGAACTCGAGGGGAAAGCGCCGGCCGTCGGCCAGCTGCAGGGCGAGGGGCTCGCGCCACTGGGGGCGTCGCCCGCCATGCTTGACGCAACAGCCGAGGGCATAGCGCAGGCAATGGCGGCACTGCATGAGCACGGCATGGCGGGGCTCCTTGACTTCAAAGGCGGGGGCGGTGCGGACGGCCAGAGCGTCGTAGAAGTCGCGCGACAGGCTGTTTGCCACATTATATAAATAAGGTATAGGATAGGAAGGGGCCTCGCTGACCTTTCGCACCTCCTTGGCGCTCGAGCTCTGCTCGTTTGGTACTGAAGGGGGAGTGAAGGCAGAGACGGCCTTGCGACGAAGCTCGGCGAGCAGGCTGCTGGGAATGAAGTAGTTGAAGTCTGCGGGCAGCTCGACGTCGCTACAGACGTAGGGCGTGCCGCCAAGACGGGTGAGCTGGCGGATGATGTTGTCGCGCTGGGGTTTCTCGGCAGTCTGATGCTCGCAGACGATGCTGGCGCGACAGCCGTCGACGTTGAGGGCGAAGCCGTCGGGGGTGGCTTCGAGGCGCATGACAACGGGAATCTTGCGTTCGGCGCTGGGTCGCGAGAGCAGGCGCTCCATCTCCTGGTCGTTGTTGCGATAGAGGCGCTGCCCGGGCCTGAGACTCTGCGGCATCTTCAGGGGGAAGAGGCGGTTGCCCTCTACCCTATTGACGCGGAAGCCCTCCAGCTCCTTGTTGGCATTGACAAAGCAGAGACCGTCGCCATTGGCAAAGCGGGCCGTGCCAGCGACGCTGAACGAGGGGCCGCGCAACTCTTTCACCGTGCCGACGAACTCGCCCATGGCCTTGGGCGTGTCGAAGGAGGCGATGTCCGGCTGGCGTCCGTCAGCAAAGTAGGTGGTATAGCCGCGGTTGAACGTCTTGCGGAGATCGGGGCGGAAGGTGTAGGTGACCTGTCCGCGCGAAGCCCGCTCATAGCGGTCAGGATGCTGGCGGACGATCTGATTGAGGCGCTCGCTGTAGGCCGCCGTGACGTTCTTCACGTAGGCGACGTCCTTCAGGCGCCCCTCGATCTTGAACGACGTGGCGCCAGCTGCTGCCAACCGCCCGAGGTTGTCAATCTGACACATGTCGCGGAGCGAAAGCAGATAGCGGTCGTGCTCAATCTGACGGCCATCAGCATCGATGAGATCGAACTTCATGCGGCAGAACTGGGCACACTCGCCACGATTGGCGGAGCGATGGAAGCAATGCTGGGAGGCATAGCAGAGGCCGCTGTAGCTGACGCAGAGGGCCCCATGGACAAAGACCTCGAGCTCGGCCTCAGGCACCTGGGCATGAATCGCGGCCACCTCGTCGACAGACAGCTCGCGGGCCAGCACAACACGGCGGAAGCCCAGCGACGAGAGCCATCGCACCTTGTCGGGGGTGCGGTTGTCAGTCTGGGTAGAGGCATGGACGACGAGTCCGGTTTCGAGAGCCATCTGCAGCACGGCCATGTCCTGAACGAGGATGGCGTCGACCTGGGCCACCTTCAGATCTGCGAGCAACTGGCGGGTCTGTTCCAGCTCGTCGTCGTAGACGATGGTGTTGACCGTCACGTAGACGCGGGCGCCGAACTGATGGGCATAGCTGCAAAGACGGGCAATGTCGTCGACGGTGTTGCCAGCGGCGGCACGGGCTCCGAAACGGCTGGCACCGATGTAGACAGCATCGGCCCCATGGTCGATGGCAGCGAGGCCGCACTCCAGGTTGCGGGCGGGCGCAAGCAGTTCAAGACGTTGTCGGCTCATCGTATGGCGTTGATGTCGTAGGGCGTCTCCTGATAGACGTAGTAGTTGATCCAGTTGCTATAGAACAGATTGGCATGGGCACGCCACGTGACGCGCGGACCCAGCTCGGGATTGTCGTCGACGTAGTAGTGGCGGGGCAGTCCGACGTCGGAGCGGACGCCAAGGTCGCGGCGATACTCAGTGTCGAGCGTGCCAGGGGCATACTCCAGATGACCTGTGATGAAGAACTCGCGGCCACCGCGGGCCATGACGATGCTGGGGCCGCTCGCAGGCGACTCAGCGATGAGCTGCAGCTCGGGGCGGGCCTTGATGTCGTCGGCATGCACCTCAGTATGACGGCTCTGGGGCATCATAAACGTGTCGTCGAAGCCGCGGAAGATGGGCATCAGGGGCTGCAGCACGTGCTGCTCATAGATGCCGAACATCTTCTGGGGCAGCGGATACTTAGGCACACCATAATAATAATACAGACCTGCCTGAGCGGCCCAGCAGATGTAGAGGGTCGACGTGACGTGGGTGCGGGCCCACTGGAAGATGTCGACCATCTCGGGCCAATAGCTGACCTCCTCGAAGGCCATCTGCTCGACGGGTGCGCCCGTGATGATCATGCCGTCGAAACGCTCGTCGCGCATGGAGTCGAAGTCGCGATAGAACATCATCATGTGCTCGATGGGCGTATTCTTCGGCGTGTGGCTGCGGAGTTTCATAAAGTTGACGTCAATCTGCAGGGGCGTGTTCGATAGCAGACGGATGAGGTCGGTCTCAGTGGTGATCTTCAGCGGCATGAGGTTGAGGATGACAATGCGAAGCGGACGTATGTCTTGCGCATGCGCCCGCGTCGTGTCCATCACGAAGATGTTCTCGTGCTTCAGAAGATCAATGGCCGGAAGCCGGTCAGGTAGTCTTAATGGCATGTCTCTTCTTTTTCTTAATAATGTTATGGCGGTATTCCGTAATATCGTTATTTCGTTATTTCGTCATACCGCCATAACACCATTCATGAATTTACCAGAGGGGCAGACGCTCCTCCTTGGGGATGTACATCTTGTTGTCGGGGGTCACACCAAAGGCCTCATACCAGGCATCGATGTGCGGCAGGGCGCCGTTGACGCGCCAGCGGCCCAGGGCGTGGGGATCGCTCTTGGTGCGATTGCGGATCTCCTCGTCAGTGATGTTGCCAGCCCATACGCCAGCATAGGCCAGGAAGAAGCGCTGAGCGGGGGTGAAGCCATCCACGTCGCCAAGGGGCTGCTCAGCCAGTGCGTTCTGGAGGGCAGCATAAGCCACCTGCAGACCGCCGTGGTCAGCCAGGTTCTCACCCAGCGTGAGACGTCCGTTGGCGTTGAGCCCAGGAAGCACCTCGATAGCGGAGAAGAAGTCGGCATACTTGTCAGTGCGCTCCTTGAAGTTCAGGCCGTCCTGCTCAGTCCACCAGTCGTGCATGTTGCCGTCCTTGTCGTACTGACGGCCCTGGTCGTCGAATCCGTGGGTCATCTCATGGCCGATGACCACGCCGATTGCACCATAGTTGAAGGCATCGTCGGCCGTCATGTCGAAGAAGGGGGGCTGCAGGATGCCTGCGGGGAAGCAGATCTCGTTGGTCGTGGGGTTATAGTAGGCGTTGACCGTCTGAGGATACATGTACCACTCGTCCTTGTCGACGGGCTTACCAGCCTTCTTCTCGATGTTCCACTTGTTCCAGAAGCGCTGGCACTCCTGCATGTTCTCAAGATACGACTTCGAGGGGTCGATGTTGAGCCCTGAGAGATCGGTCCACTTGTCAGGATAGCCCACCTTGACGTAGAACGTAGCGAGCTTGTCGAGGGCGTTCTGTTTCGTCGAATCGCTCATCCAGTCCTGAGCCTTGATGCGCTCGGCCAGTGCCTTCTGCAGGTTGCCGACGAGCTTCACCATGCGCTCCTTGGCAGGTGCGGGGAAGTACTTCTCGACGTAGATCTTACCAATGGCCTCGCCCATCTGGCGCTCAATCTGGCTGACAGCGCGGCGCCACAGGGGGTGATCCTCCTGACGGCCCGACATCACCTTGCCAAAGAACTCGAAGTTGGCCTGCTGCACCTCGCTCGAGAGCAGTCCGGCAGCGCCCATGATCTGGCCCCACTCCATATAGTCGCGGTATTCGTCGGCCGTCATGTTGTCGACGATGCGGTCGGCACCTGCCAGGAACTCAGGCTGTCCGACGACGAGGGTCTGGAAATACTTGGTCTCGATGCCCTTGGCGTTCATCTGCTTCTCAAACTGCAGGTGGGGATAAGCCTTCTGGAAGTCCTCGAGCGTCATCTTGTTATAGTTGCGCTGAGGATCGCGGAGCTCAGTGCGCGAGCGTGAGACGAGTGCCAGCTGGGTCTCCAGGCGCAGGATGTTGTCGCGCTTAGCCTGTGCCTGCTCCTCAGTGAAGCCGAAGAGCTTGAACATGCGGACGATGTGGTTCTTATACTCCTCGCGGATCTTAGCCGTGGCGGAGTCGTTCTCCAGATAGTAGTCCTTCTGTCCGAGGGCCAGTCCGCCCTGGCTGACGCTCAGGATGTTCTGCGTGGCCTCTTTCTCGTCAGCTCCGAGGTAGGCGCCATAGAACTCCATGTCGCCATAAGGGGCCAGCTCCAGCTGGATGGCGAAGAGGTCGTCCTTCGTCTTAGCCTCTTCCATGCGATTGATGATGCCCATGGCAGGAGCGACGCCGTCCTGGTCGCGCTTCACGGAGTCCATGGCCAGTTTGTAGAGGTCGGAGAGCTTCTGCTCAGGCGTCCCAGCCTCAAACTTCTTCTTGAGCAGTTCGTCGAGGATGCCGTTGAGTCGCTTGTTGTTCTCCTCGCCGAGCACGTCGAACGAGCCGTAGCGCGAGTAGGCGGCAGGCAGCGGATTGTTCTTCATCCATCCGCCGCAGGCATACTCGTAGAAGTCGTCGCCGGCCACGGCCGTCGTGTCGAGATTGCTGAGGTCGATGCCCGACTTCAGCGCGTTGTCGTTGCTGGTGCAAGCCATCATAGTGGCCATTGATGCAGCTGCAATCATAAGTTTTGCTTTCATAGCTTTTGATGTTAATGATTATTGTTGGGATAATTGTTCCAAGTCTTCCGAGAGTTGTTCCCAGCGTTCCACCTCGGCGTCGAGTTTTCGCTTTGTGTCAG
Source organism: uncultured Prevotellaceae bacterium (assembly GCA_902779455.1). GTDB lineage: Bacteria > Bacteroidota > Bacteroidia > Bacteroidales > Bacteroidaceae > Prevotella. The sequence goes on along the minus strand of CACZBS010000002.1, from coordinate 85,681 downwards.
TATACTCCATGACGAGGGTCATGTCGGAGGCCTTCTGCGGGTCCATGAAGAGCTGGTCGAGTTCCTTCAGGCGCTGCTCCATTCGGCTGATCTTCTTCTCTGACTCCTCGACGGCGCGCTCGGCCTTGCGCAGCAGCTTCTGCTGCTCTTTGTGCTCGGCATAAGATGAAGCCCCCCCTATGGCCCCCGTGGGGGCTTCTATAGTTTTGTTCTTGCCTTTGTTATTACGGGAATTAGGCATAGTGCCCCCCTCGGGGGGTGAAAGGGGGGCTCCCAGGGCCTCCTGCCCCTTCGTCCGCAGATAGTCGTAGATGCCGCCGATGTGCTCACGGACACGTCCGCCCCCAAACTCGAAGACCTTGGTGACGAGTCCGTCGAGGAACTCGCGGTCGTGAGAGACGATGATAGCGGTGCCGTCGAAAGCGCGGATGGCCTCCTTGAGCACGTCCTTGGAGGGCATGTCGAGGTGGTTGGTGGGCTCGTCGAGGATGAGCAGGTTGACGGGTTCGAGCAGCAGGCGGATCATGGCCAGTCGCGAACGCTCGCCTCCGCTGAGCACTCTGACGCGCTTGTCGGAGGCCTCGCCGCCAAACATGAAGGCGCCGAGTATATCATTGATCTTGAGGCGGATCTCACCACGTGCCACGCGGTCGATGGTGTCGTGGACGGTCAGCGACTCGTCGAGCAGCTGGGCCTGATTCTGTGCGAAGTAGCCAATCTGCACGTTGTGGCCTACCTTCAGCATGCCCTCGAAGGGAATCTCGCCCATGATGCACTTCACGAGCGTCGACTTGCCCTCGCCGTTCTTGCCGACAAAGGCCACTTTCTCGCCGCGCTTAATCGTCAGGTTGACGTGGTCGAAGACGACGTGGTCGTAGGCCTTGCGGACGTCGTCGCAGATAATAGGATAGTCGCCCGAACGCAGGCAGGGAGGGAATTTCAGGTGCATGGCCGAGTTGTCGACCTCGTCGACCTCGATGGGCACGATCTTCTCCAGCTGCTTCACCTTCTGCTGCACCTGCACTGCCTTGGTGGCCTGATAGCGGAAGCGCTCGATGAACTGGCGCATCTCCTGGATTTCCTTCTGCTGGTTCTCGTAGGCTCGCTGCTGCTGTTCGCGGCGTTCCCGCCGCAGGACAACATATTCGTTGTACTTGACTCGATAGTCGATGATATGTCCGCACGATATCTCGAGCGTGCGGTTGGTCACGTTGTTGATGAAGGCACGATCGTGACTGACCAGCACCACCGCCCCACTCCACTGCTGGAGCAACTGCTCGAGCCACTGGATGGACTCGATGTCGAGATGGTTGGTCGGCTCGTCGAGCAACAGCACATCAGGGCGCTCAAGCAATATCTTGGCCAGCTCGATACGCATGCGCCATCCGCCAGAGAACTCGCGGGTCGGACGGTCGAAGTCGGAACGCAGGAATCCCAGTCCCATGAGGGTTCGCTCCAGCTCGGCCTCACGGCTCTCAGCACCCATCATGAGCAGGCGCTCGTGCTCTTGGGTATAGCGTTCGACGAGCTGCATATAGCCGTCGCTCTCATAATCGGTGCGCTCGCTCATCTGCCGCTCCAGCCGCTCCACGCGCTCCTTCAGGGCGGTGAGCGAGGCGAAGGCCTTCTGGGCCTCCTCGCGGACGGAGGTCTCGTCGCTGAGCACCATCACCTGTGGCAGATAGCCTACCGTCTGGTCCTGCGGCATCGTGATGCTGCCAGCCGTCGGGTTCTCCTGTCTGGCGAGGATCTTGAGCAGGGTCGACTTACCTGCACCGTTTTTGCCGACAAGGGCCACGCGGTCCTTGTCGGCTATGGTGAATGTCGCATCAGCGAATAATGGCTTCACGCCAAACTCCACCTTTAGTCCTTCTGCAGAAATCATGCGGCAAAGGTACGAAAAATTCGCGATACAAACAAAACTTTTTGCATATATTATTCACTGACGGCTTCCCAGTGGAGCACCGCCCCGTTGCGGCGGGCAGGATCGGGGCCCGCGAAGTCCATTGAATAGGGACTGCCCGTGGTCGGCGACTTGCCGATATAGCGGTGATTGCGCAGGGAGAAGAGCATGAAGTCAGCGTCGAGATAATCCTGCCAGAGGAACACCTCGGCCTCAGCCTCGTTGGCAGTGAAGCGCACGTCGCCAGGCTGGCCCTCGCCATAGACCTTCACGTAGCGGCCGTCGACGCACTTGAGCGACACCTTACCCTGTCCGCGATCGACAATCTGGAACTGAGTGCGCGCGCTGCGGTCGTCAGGCCGCGTGTCGTAGAGGACGCCGTGAGGATCGCACGTGGCGGGGCGGCCCGTCGACTTGTTGATGATGCGGAAGGTCTTGCCGTAAGGAATATTCTGCGAGCGGTCGGCTGAGGGCTCCTCGACGATGAAGTTGTCGAACTCGGCATAGCCGCCGTTTTGGGCTTTGACGTTGAAGGCAAAGAGGGCATGGCGCGAGCCCTGGAAGGAGATGAGCTGATACGAGAGGGGCATCATGCGGCCCAGCGTCTGGAATGTCTGGCCGTCGAGCGAGTAGGCATATTGTGCCTGGTCGTTGTCGTAGTCGCCGATGCTGCGGAGCCAGATTTTCCCGTCGACTAAATCGACGGGCACATTGAGGGTGTCGTTGGTCAGCTGTTCGAAGCAGCGCAGGGTCGTCTTCTTGCCTTGCTTGACGATGCCAATCCACGAACAGGGCACGTTGATGTTGCCCAGTCCGCTGACATCGCCGTCCTTGAGGCCCTTCACAGAGAGTTCAACGGTCACTACCGACTTGGGGCCTACGACGCGCTGTGTCAGTGTATTACGCGCCCACATCAATTGTTCGGCTGGCATGCTGTTGAGGCGCAGCTTGCCGCCCTTCAGGCGCCACATCTTCTCCTCGGGATTGTGGTTCCACTGCCAGATGCGGCCCAGCTGCTTGCCGTCGAAGTTGTCTGAGCGGACGTAGGGAGCATGCCCTGTTTGTTGCGTTGGCAACGCAACAGACTGGACGCCGGGCTTCAGCCATGTGCGGGGAGCGCGGCCAAGGTTGCCCTCGAGGCCCACCATGGGCCAGCCGTCCTTCCACGTCATGGGCATCAGGCAGACAGTGCGCCCGATGGAGTGGAAATCCATCATGAAGAGGGCCCACCAGGATCCGTCCTGATATTGCACGATGCCGCCCTGGTGGGCGTTGGTGCAGGCCGTGGCGTCCTTGTCGAGGGGGCCGAGACCAAACTTCGTGCCGTCGCTGCCGATGCGATACTTCTCGCCTCGCGGCACCTGGGTCAGTCGGGCGGCATGATAGCCGTAGGTCTCATCAGCCGTGATGACGCGCGTCTCATAGGGTCCCCATATCGACTTCGAGCGCGAACAGAGCGTGCGGCCATTGGGGCGATAGTCAGTCGAGATAAGATAGTACATGCCGTTGATCTTATACATGTGATGTCCCTCGCCGACGCCGTTGCCCTCAGGGATGATGACGCGCTCGGTGCCCTCAACGGGGCCGCTCATGTCGGGCTTCAGCTCAGTACACTTCACCGTGCCGTAGCCATGGATGGCATACACCTTGCCGTCGTCGTCGAAGAGGACGCCCAGGTCGTAGATGTTACCCTTCATGTTATGATGGGTCCATGGGCCATGGATATCCTTGGCCGTGTAGCACTGCAGGCCCTTGCCGTTGACGTTGGAGAAGACATAGAACTGGCCGTTGGCATAGCGGATGCAGGGGGCCCAGATGCCCTGTCCGTAGATCTCCTCGTGGTTCTTCAGGGCAAAGCGGTCGTCGCCGAAGTCGAAGCGGTCGAAGCAGTAGGAGACGTTCTCCCAGTTGACGAGATCCTTCGAGTGGAGGATGACAAGTCCCGGGACGGCATGCATCGTGGTGCCTGCCAGATAGTAGTCGTCGCCCACACGGAGGATGTCGGGGTCAGAGAACTCATCGTAGAACAGGGGATTCGTAAACGTTCCGTTGCCATTGTCTGCCGTCCATGAGCGGTTCTCCTGAGCCGTCGCGGAAGCTATGCCAAGCCAGCAGCCCAGCAGCATGATTGAGAGTTGTTTCATTGTTTTGTTTAGAATAATGGTTGTTTCAGAGCGCAAATATACTACTTTTTCCTGAAACAATCGAATAACTGGCGAGAAAAGTGCTCCCAAATTCAGGCGCGGAGCCGTTGCGGGCCCGAAGAAGGACCGTTTTGTCCTCAGCAAAGTGCCGCTGTGTCCTCAGCACAGGACCGCTGTGTCGTCAGCACAGCACCGCTTCTTCAGAAGGAAAGGAGCGCTTGCCAGAGCGCCAAGAAACAGGACGATGCGGCAGAAGTCGTCCGACGTCTGCCGCATCGCCATTTTTATCTGCCCAAGTGAAGCGACTCCTCACTTGGCCGTCATGGAGGTGACGATGGACGTGCCTACGTGCGACGAGCCGAGGTAGAGGCCGTGCCAAGCCGTGGTGGCGTCCGTAGGCGCCGTCGTGGAGTACTTCACGTTGTAGGAAGAATTCTTCGTCATCCCCTTGGCCGTGAAGAGCGACAGCGAGCTGCTGCACGAGGCGGGGAAGCTGTAGGTCATGAGGTTGTTGCCAGAGGCATCAGCCAGCGTGTAATAGCGGCCCGACTGATAGCTGATACTGCTGGTCACAAAGGCATAGCCCTGCGATGCGTTCGAAATGGTGTTGCCGCTGCTGGAGCCGCCCCATCCGCCGCCTCCGCCGCCACCTTGCGAGGCGCCCGCGCTGACGGCATAGCCTGAGCCCGTGATCTGGATGTAGGAGTTGTTGTCGCAGTCGATGCCCTCCTCAGGCGCGCCTTTCGTGGTGAAGGCGAAGATGGCTCCGTCGCCAATGGTGACAGCCCCTGTGGTGGCCGCATTGGAGTCAATGGCGTCGTTGCCGTTGGAATAACAGACAGTGGCTCCGCCGTCGAAGATGAGCTTGCCAGCCGAGTTGATGCAGTCGTCGTAGCACTGGAAGTAGTGCAGGCCGCCCTTGACGGTGACGCTGGTCTTCGACTCCAATCCCTCTGCTCCGTCAGTCTTGGTCGACGCCTCAGTGGTGCCGCCATAGAGGGTCGCGGCACAGATGGCCTTGATAGCCTTGGCCGACGAGGAATTGTAGGCCGAGCCCGTCGTGCTGACAGTCAACGTGGGCCCTGAGCCGTCGCTGAGGCCCTGGGTGTAGGAGCCCTTGACGTTGCTCCACGAGGAACCGCCGCCCATGCCGCCACCTGGGCGTCCGCCGCCCCAGCCGCCACCCCAGCCGCCGCCAGAGCCGCCGCTGGACGACTGCGTGCCCGATCCGGCTGAGATGCCCTTGCCTGCGTTGCCGCTCATGGCGATATTGATGGTGCCGCCGTTGAGGGCGATATTGAGGCCCTTGAGCCCCTTGGCGCTCTTGACATCAGACGAGATGGTCGTAGGCGTGGCCGAGTTGGTGATGGTGAGCGAGCCGCTGTTGGTCTCGATGTCCCATGCCTTGACGCCACGTCCCGCCGTGCCCTTGATGGTCATAGTGATAGAGCCGCCGTTCTGAACGAACTTGCCGCAACTGACGCCCGAGACGTAGGAAGGGTCCGAGGCGTCGCTTGTATCGACCGCCCCGCTGGCGTTGAGCTCGAGCGTGCCACCGCTGACGACGAGCGTCGAGTCGCTCTTGAGGCACTTGGTGCCTGCCGCTGTCGTCGTGATGGTCAGCGAGCCGCCCTGGATGTAAATGTTGCCAGAGTCCTCGTCCTCATGGTCAGCCGTCTCACCCGTGTTCGACGTGCCGTCGAGGTCGCACTGGATGCCGTCGTCGCCCACCCCACTGATGGTCAGCGTGCCACTCTCCATGAGGAAGTATTCATCACACGAGAGACCGTCCTTCACGGCCTTGACGACGTTGAGCGTCAGGTTCTTCATCTGCATATACTCCGCACTCTTGACGGCGTGGGCCGTCAGGCCGCTGACGTTGAGCGTGCCCTTGCCCTTGAGCTCCAGATGACCCTTGCAGTAGAGGGCCGCCTTCTGGTCGCCATCCGCCGCATCGACGAGCGTATTCACCGTGCCGCTCTTGGCACTCAGGTCGATACGCTTGCCGTCCATGATGCAGACGGCCGCCCCGCTGTAGACGGGCGTCTGGTTGGTCAGCGTCAGCCCTGCAAGTTCAACGGTAGCCTTGAAGGAGCCTGTCATGTAGAACTCGCCGTCGCTGCTCGCGCCGCTCAGGGCGTAAGTGATCTCCTCGATGACGTCGTCGCTTTGGGTGATAGAGACGTGCGCGCCGCTCTGCTCGATGGTGAGATACTGGGCGATGTTGCCCGCCACGCGTATCATGGCCGTCGAGCCGTCGTATTCGACCTCGACACGGCTGTCAGTCACCTCCGTGTTGTCGACAAACATGCGAGTCACATCGGCGAGCGTGAACGCTTTATTGATAATAGTGACAGTTTGCCCGTCCTGATAGGTCATCTCGCCAGCCTGTGCAGCCGGGAACTGATAGACGGTCTGTCCCACTTCGACATTCAATGTCTGGGCTGCCATAGTCATACCGACCACGGCCGCCACGATTGTTGTTACGATCCTCTTCATAAGCATTCTTACAATAAAAGTTGCCACAAAGGTAGGCAAAAGACCTCGTAGCAACAAATTCTTTCAACGAAGGGGCAGATTCGTTCAGTAAATCAGCACACTGCCGCCATCGCTGGCAGCATACTTTCTGCAAAGCTCCTGAATGTAGCGGGCGTTGGCTTCCACCCGCTCGCGGTTGCCGTCGTAGCCATTGACGAGCACCACGAGATGGCGGGTCGAGAGCGTCATCTTCGTGCGCTCGTTGTCGCTCGTGGGCGTGCCGACGCCCCCCAGGGCATCGCGATAGACGGGCAAGCCGGCAATGTTGAGCATTCCGCGCCCGATGCCCTCATAGGGCTCACCCTCGCGCCCGATGCTAAGGGTCAGCGTGTCGCCCACAAACTTTGAGGCGTCGAAGCCTCCGATGCTGTAGCCATAGGCAATCGAGGCCAGGTTGACAAGGTCGACGAGCGTGTCGATCTGATAGAGCTCCTTGCCCTGAAGCATGCGGCGGATAAGGGCTTCCGAGGCGGGGCGATAGCGCGAGGGATCCTTGCCGCACTTCCTGTAGACGGCACGCGTGGCCGCAATCGAAGGCAGGTCCTTCAGCGACTCAGTGGTCAGCTCGCTGCGGAACTGCTCCTCCAGTCTGTGGATCTCGTCCCAAAGCTCAGGGCAGTAGCGGCTGTTCTCCACCTGCGCGTCGACACAAGCCCCTACGAAGTTGGGGCAGACGCTCTCTATCTCTTGTGAAACAATGATTTGCATAATATAGTCCGTATCATTTAATCATGTCCAGAAACTCGGCCTCCGTGACGATGCGGACGCCCAGTTTGCGTGCCTTCTCCAGCTTGGAGGGGCCCATGTTGTCGCCCGCAAGGATGAAGGACGTCTTGCCTGAAATGGAGCCGACGTTCTTGCCGCCGTTCTGCTCGATCATCATTTTATATTCGTCGCGTGAGTGATGCTCAAAGACGCCGCTGATGACGATGCTCTGGCCCTGAAGCTTGTCGCTGGCCCGGGCCGTCTGGTCGGCTGAGAGTTGGAACTGGAGGCCGTAGCCCCGCAGGCGCTCTACAATCTCGCGGTTCTGCTCGTTGTGGAAATAGCTGATGATGCTGCGGGCCATCACCTCGCCGATGCCCTCCACTTCCTGAAGCTCCTCAAGCGTGGCTGTCATCAGCTTGTCCATCGACTTGAAGTGGCGGGCCAGCAGGCGGGCACTGGTTTCGCCGACGAAGCGTATGCCGAGCGCAAAGACGACGCGCTCGAAGGGCACCTCCGTCGACTTGCGGATGCTGCCGACGATGTTCTGAGCCGACTTGTCGCGCGAGCCGTCGCCGTTGATCTGCTGCACATCGATGTCGTACAGGTCGGCCACATTCCTGATCAGCTTGCGGCGATAGTAGTCCTCGATAATCTCCGGACCTAAGCCGATGATGTTCATGGCCTTACGAGCGACGAAGTGCTCAATGCGTCCTTTGATCTGGGGCGGACACCCGCTGTCGTTGGGGCAATACCAGGCGGCCTCGCCCTCGTAGCGCACCAGCGGCGTGCCGCACTCTGGGCATCGCTTGATGAACGTCACGGGCTGTGCCACGATGGGGCGCTCATCGATGTTGACACCCACAATCTTAGGAATGATCTCGCCACCCTTCTCGACGTAGACCATGTCGCCGATGTGCAGGTCGAACGAACGGATGAAGTCCTCGTTGTTCAGCGTCGCGCGACGCACGGTGGTGCCTGCCAGCTGAACGGGCTCCATGTTGGCCACGGGGGTGACGGCACCCGTGCGCCCCACCTGATAGGTTACCTCCAGCAGGCGCGTCTGCTGGCGCTCGGCCTTGAACTTATAGGCGATGGCCCAGCGGGGACTCTTGGCTGTATATCCCAATGAACGCTGCTGTCGCAGCGAGTTGACTTTCAGCACGATACCGTCCGTTGCGACAGGCAGGTTCTTGCGTTCCACATCCCAGTAGCTGATATATTCGAGGATGGCCTCCAGCGACGTCACCTTGCGCATCCCCTCCGATATCTTGAAGCCCCATCGGCGCGCAGCCTCCAGGTTCTCATAGTGGCCGTCGGAAGGCAGTTCGTCGCCTAATAAATAATAAAGGTAGGCGTCGAGACCACGGTTGGCCACCACCTTCGGGTCGAGGCTTTTCAGGGTGCCGCTGGCCGCATTGCGGGGGTTAGCGAAGAGGGGCTCCTCGGCCGCCTCGCGCTCACGGTTGAGGCGTTCGAACGAAGCCCATGGCATCAGGATCTCACCACGTATCTCGAACTCATCGGGATAGCCCGTCGAGGGCAGCACCAGCGGGATGGCCCGTATGGTGCGCACGTTGGCCGTCACGTCGTCGCCATGGACGCCGTCGCCACGCGTGACGGCCTGGACCAGCCGTCCCTGCTCATACGTGAGCGAGATGCTCAGTCCGTCGTACTTCAGCTCGCAGCACACCTCGAACGGCTCGCCGCCCAGTCCGCGGCTGACGCTCTCGTACCATTCGCCCACCTCCTCGGCCGAGTAGGTGTTGGCCAGCGAGAGCATCGGGCGGCGGTGGGCCACCTGGCGGAAGCCCTCCTGCAGGTCACTGCCCACGCGCTGGGTCGGCGAGTTGGGGTCGCTGAGCTCCGGATGGCGCGCCTCGAGGTCCTGCAGCTCGCGCATCATGAAGTCGAACTGCTGGTCGCTGATAGTGGGCTGGTTGAGCACGTAGTAGCGGTAGTTATGCTCGTGCAGCTCGCGTCGGAGCTGCTCTATGCGTTGTCTTTCGTCCATGGTCATCTTGTCGTTATTTTCCGTGCAAAGGTACGAAAAAATGACAGAACGGCAAAAGAAAACCTTTTTTTCTTTGGTCGTCTCAGCGCTTTTTCGTAACTTTGCATCCCACACATTTTTATTAACCCACAAAAGAAAGAAGAAACGACAATGAAGAAGTATGTTTGCGACGTTTGCGGCTATGAGTATGATCCCGAAGTAGGCGACCCCGAAAACGGCATCGCCCCCGGCACCAGTTTTGAAGACCTGCCCGACGACTGGGTGTGCCCGCTCTGCGGCGTCGGCAAGGATCAGTTCAGCGAAGCCTGACCCCCCGCCCCACCATTGAAACGCGACAACCCACTGGCGCTGCTGCGCCTCGTCTGGCGCGCCCGCAGGCCGTCAGCACTGACCGACATGCATGCCTTGCGCAACGACTTCTGGCTGCGTCCGGGCTATGAGGCGATGACCTTCTTCGGCTTCATCGTCACGGCGACGCAGCAGGAGGCCGACCACATCAACGGCCGCATGACGCCGCTGAAGCGCCACGAGATGATCCATCTGCGGCAAGCGCAGTCGACGGGTAATTCCTGGCTGCGCTTCTATCTTCTTTATCTATGGTACTACCTGCGGGCCCTGCCCCAGAACCGTCGCATGGCGAATGCGGCCTATCGGCTCAACCCCTTCGAGATAGAGGCCTATGCCCACATGTATGAGCCCGACTATCTCGACCATCCTGCCGACGAGTGGCGGCAGTGGGCCAGGATGAAGCCCAGCCAGCGACTGAAACTCTTTAAGAAATGCGAATAGACATCATCACCGTACTGCCCGAGATGCTCGAGGGCTTCGTCCACGAGTCCATACTGGCCCGCGCCGAGAAGAAGGGTCTGGCCGAGATCCGGCTGCACAACCTGCGCGACTACACCCTCGACAAGTGGCGCCGCGTCGACGACTATCCCTACGGCGGCTCAGCAGGCATGGTCATGCAGTGCGAGCCCATCGACCGCTGCATCACGGCCCTCAGGCAGGAGCGCGACTACGACGAGGTCATCTTCACCTCCCCCGACGGTGAGCGCTTCAATCAGCACATCGCCAACGAGCTCTCGCTCATGGGCAACATCATCATCCTCTGCGGACACTACAAGGGCATCGACCAGCGCATACGCGACCATCTGATCACCCGCGAGATCTCCATCGGCGACTTCGTCCTCACGGGTGGCGAGCTCGTCGCAGCCATGATTGCCGATGCCGTCGTGCGCGTCGTCCCCGGCGTCATCGGCGACGAGCAGAGCGCCCTCTCCGACTGTTTCCAGGACGACCTCCTCGCCGCTCCCATCTACACACGGCCTGCCGACTACAAGGGATGGCGCGTGCCCGACATCCTCCTCAGCGGCAACGAGGCCAAAATCCGCAACTGGGAGCTCGAGCAGGCCATGGAACGCACCCGCCGGCTGCGGCCCGACCTGTTGGACTGATTCCTTTTTATCACTATCAAGCCAAAAGAAACATGGGGCGCAGTCGCTGCGGCCCATGTTTCTTTCCCGGGGTATTATAAAAAGACTATTTTAAATATTGAGCTAATAAGCTATCTGATGATCCGGCCCTGCGACTTCGGCAATGCTGCGCGAGCCGAGCTCGTGGGGTGCGGTCTGAGGTCGTCGACGTCGACGGGCTTCGTCAGCATGCCCGTGCCGTCCATCCATCGTCGCGACTCGGCGCTGGCTTCATAGATCTGTATGCGCTTCACCGTCGGCGGCAGGGGCGGATAGACCTGCACGAAGCGGATGGTCTCCGTCGACTGTCCGTAGACCCAGTAGCACTGGTCCATGGGGAAGTGCTCCACCTCCTGCAGCAGGTAGCGGTCGCCCGTGTCGGCGTCGATGATGGCCGAGCCGGTGGTGAATCGCCAGAAGAACCAGTCCTGATGCTTAGGCACGGTGTAGTCGAGGCAAAGGTAGGTGGCCTCACGGCAGCGATAGAGGGTCATGCGGTTGGTCCAACCATTGGCATCATTATGCTCGATATACCGTCCGGTCTGCCCCTCGGGCGCCGTCTGAATGTGCGAGAAGGCGGCAAACGAGCGGTCGTCGTGCAGGTCGTAGTTGGGCCATGCCGGGCGCTCCAGCACGGGTTGTTTGTTCTCGGGGCGCTCGTCGTAGGCCGAGCGGAAGATGCCCTGCGCGGCGTGGCAGCCGGTCAGCATGCCCACCGTCGCCGCCATCAGAAGATACAAATATCTGTTCCTCATCATAATTCTCATTTTTCAATTCTCAATTCTCAATCCTCAATTCTCAATTCGTAATGATGCGCCCCCTGTGTGGCAGGGCCTTGATGCTGAATGAGTTCGTAAACTCTTGGTAGCCACTGTTGGTGACAACGCCCATAGAGACTTCATCGACCTTCCCCCCAAGGGGTGGGAAGACGAGACACACCTGATAGACGTAGCTCGTGTCGCCCGGTTCAACATCCTTTTTCACAAACCTCAGGTAGGAGTCGTCCAGCGACCGAAGCATGTATCTGTCGTTCGTCCGCTTGTCGCAGATGTGCATCTGCCACAGTTTAAAGATGTTCTGCTCAGAGTCGTTTTTCAGTGAAGCCATTTGGGTGGCATTGAGGTCGTGGGCGCTCCAGGCATACATAAAGACGCGCGTCTCCTTCTTCGACCGTTCGATGGCGACGGGATAATAGCTCGGCAGGTAACCACGCTTCGTCAGCACGCTGTCCGTTGAGAGCAGTTTCGGGTCGACGGCCTTGCGGTCGTAGTTGCGGAGTTTCGACGAGACGGGCCTCAGGTATCGGATGTAGTAGCCCGTGCGGTCCTTGCGTGTCTCGGCGTTGAGGGTGACGTTGTAGGCGTCGGCCCTGTCGGCATGCTGGCTGAATCGGTGACCGTCCGTCTGTCGGCTCTGTCGGTCGAGGATGGTGGCCTGTGCTATGCGCACGGTGTCGCTGTCAAGACTGGGCTGGAAGTGTCCGACGTAGGTGCCTTCGGCAATCTTCCGCGCGCCCACGGCCTGCATGGTGCTGTCGAGCAGCTCGACGGCCGACTTGGCCTGGGCTGTGCCAACCGCCGCGTCGCCCGATTCGCGCAGGTCGGCAGCGACGAGGTTGCTGTCGGTGCCCACGATGCGGGTCGTGTCAGCGGCCACATGTCCGCCGTCGGCCTCCTCGCTTTCCATGGGCACCTCGTTATCCTCGGCCCCGACAGTCTCAGCCGGCAACATAGCGTCGTCTGCGGCAATGCCCGTCATGACGGCCACGGCTTCCTTCACCGTTGCCTTGACGGTCTGTGCGACGGCCGGCGCCGCCTGCTCCACATGTCTCTCTATCTCGCTCATCGTCTGCGGACGGGCGAAGGCCACGAGCGCCAAGGCGGCGAGCGGCAGCAGATAGGCAGCCTTCAGTGCCACCCATCGTCGTGATGGTTTCTTGTACATCATTTGGAATCTTCTTTTAATTGGACTTTGGTTGAGGGCGTTCACCACAGGCTGCAGTCCCGTAGAGGTTGCCTTACGTATCAATAACAGCTGATATTCATTTTCGTCGATGCCGCTCCGCAGCACACGGCGGTCGGCCTGAAACTCATGGACGTCGCGCAGGTCCTGGCGCAGCATCCAGACGAAGGGCACCGGCCATAGCATGCAGCAGGTCAGCTCGCAGAGCAGCATGTCGAACGAGTGGCCATAGCGGATATGGGCCAGCTCATGGCGCAGTAGCCCCTGCCCCGCCTCGCCCGGCTGCATGAGGATCTGGGCGTCGTCAGGGCTGAGCATCACCCATCGCATCCAGCTGCACGGGGTCGTGATGGCAGGATGAGCCACCACCTTCACCCCCTGTGGCAGATGGCCGACGCTGACGGGGCGGCTCTGGCGGATGAGTCTCAGCAGCGAGGCGAGCGACCAGACATAGCGCAGCCAAGCGATGACGACACCTATTATATATATAGCGATTAAGCCCATGGCGATGCGCCCAGTCGGATTCGTCGTTGGGGCGCCATGAGCATCGTTGGGCCGCAGACCAAAATCGACCGTACTGAGTGGCATCTCGACGGCCTCACGGATCTCCGTAATGACATTGGCCTCACGCGTCTCCACCTGCACCAGCGGCAGCAGCATGGCGTCCACGAGGATGACGAGCAGCACCAGGCGATTGATCGAGTGGAGCGTCTCGCGCTTCATGAACAGCCCGTAGAGCGAGTAGAGCATGGTCAGCACGACGGCCCAGCGCATGATATAGATAAGAAATTCGGTCATGTTTTAAGTGAATAGTGAAAAGTGAAAAGTGAACAATCGGATTCGCCTATTGGTTTTTCTCGCGCAAGTCTTTCAGGAAGTCGAGCAGCTCCTGCTCGCTCACCTTCTCCTCAGCCACGAGCGACGACACCAACTCGATATACGAATGTTTGAAGTAGCGGTCGACGAAGCCGCCGAGCTTCGTCCGCCCGTAGTCCTCCTGTTTCACCAAGGGGAAATAGATGTATCCCCTACCCTGCTGACGGTGGCCGACGAATTCCTTGCGCTCCAGCGACTGCACCATCGTGGCAACAGTGTTCACGTGGGGCCGCGGCTCGGGGTATTGCGCCACGATGTCCTTCGGCGCGCACTCGCCCAGCTGCCACATCAGCTCCATCACCTCTTCTTCCTTAGCGGTCAGTTTCTGCATAACTCTTTCAACGAACTTTTTAGTTTGACGCTGCAAAAGTAAACTATTCTTTCTAAACCTCCAAATATATGCCGCTGCTTTTAAATTATTTTTTTAGTTGAAAACAATACTAAAGCTAATACAACGGAAAACCGCACGACTCGTCGCGAGCAATGCGGTCTGAATTGGCGCCATAAAGATGTATTTACTAACTTTCATTCTTCGTTGATGTATGCCGCGGGGGCGAAGGCCCGCAGAAGATGGGGCGGCATCGTCGTGCGGTGGTAGGCCTCCTGCACCCCGCCCTTTTCGTCGAGCAGTTCCAGGTGGTCGGCATCTGTCTGCCGCAGATATGGAGACAGCATGCTCAGTGATCCGCACAGGCCTGAGCCTGCATAGCGGAAGCCTCGGACGACGGTCGTCGGGTTCCAGCGTAGCTGCATGAAGATGGTGTCGTTGACCAGGCAGTAGCGTTCTGTATGGTCCCAGTCATGAACGGTCTTCGTGCGCACCCACACGCCGTCCATGGGGCGGTCGGCCCGCGGCGCAGTCTCGACTACGGCGCGGAAGACGGTGACGATGTCGGCGTTCGGCTCAATGCGGCTCCACTGCTCAGTAATGTCAGGGCCAGGGACGCCCGCATTCTGCGTCGAGTCACGATACCATCGGGAGATGACCGTATGGTCATCGGGGAAGGTGTAGTCCGTGGGCCGTCCGTCGGCACTCACCAGCGTGTCGCCGCGCCAGGTGTAGCCCTCTCCCGAGATGCTGAACCGCATGTTGACGCCCTGTCGGCGCTGATAGCTGAAGCAGAGGAAGGTCGAATCGTTGTAGAAGCCGTAGTGCATCGAGACGGGGTGCACCTCCATGCCTGAGCCTGTGTCCGCAATCCAGTCCATCGTCCAGCAGCCGCGCATGGGGTGACGGTGGTCAGCTGGCAAACGGTTCACGTGGGACTGGCAGCCTATTGCTACAGCTGCAGCCACGACCAGGGCGAAGAAGAGTGCAGCGGCCATCTCGCGACGACGCGCCTGCCGTTGGTTCATCGTGGTGTTCATGAAGATGATGCGATGCTTGAGCGGCTGAAGGTTAAAGGTGGAGCGCATCAGGATCCACTTGCCGGGCTGACTGACGCAGACGCGTAGCAGGGCCAGCTGATAGGCCTCGCGGTCCTCGCCCGAACGGAGCACATCGTCGTCTACCTGCAATTCCTGTCCAAGGCGCATCTCGCCCAAGAAGAGCCATGCGAAGGGATTCCACCAGCAGAGGGCCACGAGCGCCTGCAGGGCGCAGAGCTTGGAAAAATGGCGATGGCTGAGATGGGAGCGCTCATGGAGCAGCACGTAGCGCTCGATGTCATTCGGGAGTCGGCGCGGCAGGAAGATACTGCGTCCGAAGGAGAAGGGCTGAGCATCGTCCGTCAGGTAGATCCCCTTGCCCACGCTGGTCTGGCGGCGGCGGTAGGCATGCAGGTAGAGCAGCTGGGCCAGCATCCATAGCAACACCGCCACGACACCTATTATATATATAAGGCCCATAAATGATGAGGCATCGGCAAAGATTACTCCCAGCGAAACGAGGGGTGCGTCATCCGCCGCAGTCATCGCCTGCTCCTCATGGGCATCTGACAGCGCAGCCACTCCCCTCCCCTCAAGGGGAGGGGTCAGGGGTGGGGTCTGTAACTTTCCCCCCGCCGCTTGTGAAAAAGCCTCTCCCATCGAGGAGAGTGGAGTTGCGTCACGTTCCAGTCCGTTCACCACGACGGGAGTAGTCTCCGACCTGCTCACCGTGACGAGCGAACAGACCGTCGTCAGCATCATGGCGGCCATGATGAAGGCCTGAACCCCGCGCGCCGTGCACTTCAGCCGCAGCACCCAGCGCTCCACGCCGTAGAGCACAGCGGCCACCAGCAAGCCCATCAGTGGGAAGAAGCCAAACTCAAGCGTCAGCATGGTCGCCTCCTCTCTCTATGATGCTCAGGATTTCAGCAATCTGATCGTCGCTCAGCTGCTCCTCGCGGGCGAAGAACGACACGAGCGACGTCAGCGAACCGCCGAAGAAGGTCTGTTTTACGTCCTCCATCATCTCGCGGCGATAGCGCTCGCGGGTCATCATGGGTGTATAAAAGAGCAACTTACCCTGCCCCTTGCGCCGCTCCACGAATCCCTTCTGCTCGAGAATCTTCAGAAACGTGGCGACGGTCGTATAGGCCGGCCGCGGCTCGTCGTAGCGGGCCAGCACATCGGCCACACAGGCCCCGCGCTGCATGTCCCACAGGATGTTCATCACCTGCATCTCGCTTTTGGTCAGTGTCTTCATACGCTTTGTTCATCTACAGTGAATAGTGACTGATGTTTATCGACGGCAAAATTACTAAACTTTTAGAATTCTAAGACTTTAGTAGACGGAAATAATGTCCACGCCCAACGCTTTTAACTTTCATTTTTAGTAATTCTTTCCGGCTTATTAGTTATTAACGTGTCTCCCTGGGTGGAAATGGTTAAATGGTTAAATGATTAATACCCCCCCTTCGCGCCTCAGCCTCCGCTATATATATTTTTTTGAGCCAATGGCTTGCCTGTTCGGATTTTTATTGCTAACTTTGCACCCATGATTGACAAGGACGACTACAGGCTGCCGGCGGAATGGGAGCCGCAGAGCGGCGTCCAGCTGACATGGCCGCACGCAGGGACCGACTGGGCTCCGATGCTCGACGAGATCATGGAGACATATCGGACGATGGCACGCGAGATAGAGAAGCGCGAGACGCTGCTCAGCGTCGGACAGCCCAACGACGACACGTGGGCGCGCGACCACGGCTTCATCACGCTGACGGCGCCAGGCAAGCCCGCACGGCTGCTCGACTTTAGGTTCAACGGCTGGGGCGAGAAATTCCCCTCAGAGCTCGACAACGCCATCAACCGACGCCTCTACGACGAGGGACGGCTGGAGGGTATCTATGAGGACCACCTGGACTTCGTCCTGGAGGGTGGCTCCATCGAGAGCGACGGCCGGGGGACGGTCTTCACGACGACGGGCTGTCTGACGGCCCCCCACCGCAACCAGCCGCTGACACAGCTGGAGATAGAGCAGCGGCTGAAGAGATGGCTCAGGGCTGACCGCATCGTGTGGATCGACCACGGCAGCCTCACGGGCGACGACACCGACGGGCATATCGACACTCTGGTGCGCATCGGGCCTGACGACACTTTATTATATGTAGGATGCGACGACCCGACGGACGAACAATACGTTGAGCTCAAGCTGATGGAGGAGCAACTGACCACGCTGCGCACCACAGACGGACAGCCCTACAGACTGGTGCGGCTGCCGATGCCGCGACCCATCCGCGACGAGGAGGGGCAGCGGCTGCCGGCGACGTATGCAAACTTCCTCGTCATTAACGGCGCCGTCCTGTGTCCGACCTACGCCCAGCCTGACCTCGACGCGGAGGCCATGCAATGCATCGGTAAGGCGTTCCCAGGGCGCGACATCGTCGGCATCGACTGCCGCAGCGTTATCCGCCAGCACGGCTCGCTGCACTGCTGCACCATGCAGTTCCCCTCCGGCGTAGTCAAAGACCCCTCCCAGCCTCCCCGAAAGGGTTCTTCATCCTAAAAACGATAGTATGTCCATTATATGAAGAAAGAACTGAAAATAGGATTCCTGCAGCAGCATAACGTCGCTGACACGATGAACAACATCGGGCGGCTCAGCGACGGCATCCGCGACCTCGCAAACCGCGGAGCACAGCTCATCGTGCTGCAGGAGCTGCACAATGCGCTCTACTTCTGTCAGGTGGAGACGGTCGACAACTTCAATCTGGCTGAGCCCATACCGGGGCCCTCCACCGAACTCTACGGCCGGCTGGCTAAGGAGCTGGGGGTGGTGCTCGTCACGTCGCTGTTCGAGCGTCGCGCCCCAGGGCTCTATCACAACACGGCGGTGGTGTTCGAGCGCGACGGGCAGATAGCCGGACGCTACCGCAAGATGCACATCCCTGACGACCCTGCCTACTACGAGAAGTTCTACTTCACCCCGGGCGACCTCGGCTTCCGGCCCATCCAGACCAGCGTCGGCCGGCTGGGCGTGCTCGTCTGCTGGGACCAGTGGTATCCTGAGGCCGCAAGGCTGATGGCCCTCGGCGGAGCAGAGCTGCTCATCTACCCGACGGCCATCGGATATGAGAGCAGCGATACTGAGGACGAGCAGCAGCGGCAGCGCAGAGCCTGGCAGACGGTGATGCGCGGACATGCCGTGGCCAACGGGCTGCCCGTCGTGGCCGTCAACCGTGTGGGCAAGGAGCCCGATCCGTCGTGCCAGACGGGCGGCATACGGTTCTGGGGCACGTCGTTCGTCTGCGGGCCTCAGGGCGAGATCCTCTACGAGGCGTCCGACGACGAGGAGGAGAGCGTCGTCGTGGCTATCGACATGGGGCGCTCAGAGCAGGTGAGGCGCTGGTGGCCCTTCCTGCGCGACCGCCGCATCGACAGCTACGGCCAGCTGACTAACCGATACATAGACTAAGATAATAGATATCAGATAATAGATAATAGGTATTAGATATATACACACAGTGAGAGACATGGCAAGCAATTTAAGGTTTCAGGTTGTTGAAGAGGCATTCAAAAAGAATGCCGTGAAGGTAGAGGCGCGAAGCGAGCGCCCGTCGGAATACTTCGGCAAGTATGTGTTTAACAGGCAAAAGATGTACAAGTATCTGCCGAAGACGGTCTACGACAAGCTCGTCGACGTCATCGACAACGGCGCACGGCTCGACAGCTCGATAGCCGACGACGTAGCCGAGGGCATGAAGCGCTGGGCTCAGGACATGGGCGCCACGCACTACACCCACTGGTTTCAGCCCCTGACTGAGGGGACGGCCGAGAAGCACGACGCCTTCATCAATCACGACGGAAAGGGCGGCATGGTGGAGAACTTCAGCGGCAAGCTACTGGTGCAGCAGGAGCCCGATGCATCGAGCTTCCCCAGCGGCGGCATCCGCAACACGTTCGAGGCCCGCGGCTATTCAGCATGGGACCCTACCAGCCCAGTCTTCATCATCGACGACACGCTCTGCATTCCCACCATCTTCATAGCCTACACAGGCGAGGCGCTCGACTATAAAGCACCGCTGCTGCGGGCCCTGCATGCCGTCGACCGCGCTGCCACGGACGTCTGCTCACTCTTCTACGACGACGTCAGGAAGTGTCAGGTCAATCTCGGATGGGAGCAGGAGTACTTCCTCGTCGACGAGGGGCTCTACTCGGCCCGCCCCGACCTGATGCTCACAGGCCGCACGCTGATGGGTCACGAGAGCGCTAAGAACCAGCAGATGGACGACCACTACTTCGGCACCATCCCCGACCGCGTGCAGGCCTTCATGAAGGACCTCGAGATTCAGGCCCTGGAACTGGCCATCCCTTGCAAGACACGCCACAACGAGGTGGCACCCAACCAGTTTGAGCTGGCCCCGATCTTCGAGGAGTGCAACCTGGCCGTCGACCACAACATGCTGCTCATGTCGCTCATGAAGCGCGTGGCCCGCAACCACGGCTTCCGTGTGCTTCTCCACGAGAAACCCTTCGACGGCATCAACGGCTCGGGCAAGCACAACAACTGGAGCATCTCGACCGATACGGGCATCCTGCTCCATGCCCCGGGAAAGACGCCTGAGGAGAACCTCCGCTTCGTCACGTTCATCGTCGAAACGCTCATGGCCGTCTATCGCCACAACGGACTGCTCAAAGCCAGCATCGTCAGCGCCACCAACGCCCACCGACTCGGAGGCAACGAGGCGCCGCCGGCCATCATCTCGTCGTTCCTCGGCACGCAGCTCACTGAACTGCTCGACCACATCGAGACGTCTGACGCCAACGACCTGTTCACGCTCAAGGGAAAGAAGGGCTTTGAAGTTGACATCCCTCAGATCCCCGATCTCATCATCGACAACACCGACCGCAACCGCACCTCGCCCTTCGCCTTCACTGGTAACCGCTTCGAATTCCGTGCGCCAGGCTCGTCGGCCAACTGCGCCAGCGCCATGATTGCGCTGAACTCCGCCATGGCTGAGTCGCTGGCAGATTTCTATAGTCGTGTCAGTAATCGTATCTCGCAAGGCGAGAGTAAGATAACAGCTATCATTGAAGTGCTGAAGGAAGACATCAAGACCTGCCGTCCCGTCCGGTTCGACGGCAACGGATATAGCGACGAATGGGTCGAGGAGGCCCGACGTCGTGGGCTCGACGTCGAGAAGTCGTGCCCTGTCATCATTGAGCACTACCTCGACGAGGCGACGGTGCGCATGTTCGAATCGACCAAGGTGATGAACCGCAAGGAGCTCGAAGCCCGCAACGAGGTGAAGTGGGAGATGTACGTCAAGACAGTACAGATAGAGGCCCGCGTGCTGGGCGACCTGGCCATGAACCACATCATCCCCGTCTCGACCCACTATCAGAGCACGCTCATCAAGAACGTGCAGGGGACGAAGGACGTCTTCCCTGCCGAGAAGGCCTCGCGTCTCTGCTCACGCAACATGAAGCTCATTGAGGAGATAGCCGAGCGCACCGAAGCCATCGAGCGCTTCGTCGAAGAACTGACTGAGGCCCGCCGCGTGGCTAACCGCATCGCCGACATCCATCAGCGTGCCATTGCCTATCACGACACGGTCTGCCCGAAGATGGAGCTCATCCGCAACGAGGCCGACCATCTTGAGATGATCGTGGAGGACGGCCTGTGGACGCTGCCCAAGTATCGCGAACTGCTGTTCATCAGATAGAATACAAATACGGAAGTGGCAATAGAAGTGACCTACAGAAGGACGCGCAGGCTGTCGATGCGCATCGTCCGGAACGGCGACGTGCACGTGTCGGCACCCATCGGCATGCCGAAGTCCGAAGTGGAGCGCTTCATTGAGGAGCATCGCGAATGGATCGAAGAAGCACGCAGAAAGACCTATGAGCGGCAAGCGAAGCGTGAGGCATTCTTCAACCAGCTGCCCCTCAAGACCAGGGCTCAGGCCGCCGACGTCTATCAGCGAATCCGCTCCATCATTGAGCCAATGGTGGAGCGCCACTCCAGACTGATGGGAGTCAAGCCGTCCCGGGTCTGCTATAAGCCCATGATTTCGCGCTGGGGCGTCTGTAATGTAAAGGACACCACTATTTGCTTCTCAGCCTATCTGCTGTTGTTGCCCGAATGGTGCGTCGAGCATGTCGTGGTCCACGAACTGTGCCATCTGTTGGAGCCTACTCATAATGCCCGGTTCCATTCCCTTATGGACCGATACTTTCCGCGATGGCGCGAAGCCCGCAGAGAGACACACCGCATCTGCCGAATGGAAAACGAGGCAGAGGACGACGACGAGGACAACTCCGCCATATAAACCCTTCAATCCTTTTCAACCAACCAAGACATGACGGCAAAAGACGTCTTTGAACTCCGAAAGCAGGGTCTCACAGAAACGGCTTACGAGGCAGCCCGGATGATTTACGCCAACGACAAAAGCCCCTACACGTCGCTGGCCATGTTCTGGGCAGCTGTCGACGTGCTGAGAGTTCGCAACGGCGAAGGCCGCCACGAGGAGGCCCACAAGATTCTGCTGGCACTGGAGCGTATGCTGCCCCAGGTTCCAGACAAGGAAGGTTGGGTGAAGGACGCATTCCTCAACTGCAAACTGCTATTGGAAAAAGCCGAACAACGCAACACATCCGACGCCAAGGCGCCCCAACATCTCGAAACGGGCATCTGGGGCGAAGAACTGGCAGCCGCCTATCTGCGCCATAAAGGTTATGTCATCCTTGAACGCGACTGGCGCTCAGGCCATCGCGACATCGACATCATTGCCCGCAATTCGGAGTTCATCGTCTTTGTGGAAGTCAAGACACGCCGCAGTGCCGACTTCTGCGACCCGGCCAAGGCCGTCGACTATAAGAAGCGCCGCAACATCCGCCAGTCGATGAATCACTACATCAAATACCACCACATCGACCTGCCCGTCCGCTTTGATATCATCACCGTCGTCGGACAAATTGGCGACGAATCACCTGAGGTGAACCATCTCGAAGATGTCAACATCATGGAACTGAATAAAAAAACTCATTTTTTTAGGCGCAACATGCCGTAAACTCACTAAAAATCATTACCTTTGCATCGCAATTGAAAAATAATGGCAATGAACGACATCAAAAAGATTGTGCTCACGGGAGGCCCCTGTGCAGGAAAGACAACGGCGCTCGTTCGCGTCATTGAGCACTTTTCAAGCCTGGGCTTCAAGGTGTTCACCATCCCCGAAGTGCCCACGCTCTTCACTCAGGCAGGCATGAACTACCTGACGAAGAACGAGGGATTCTTCTATGAAGGCGAGAAGGCGACACTCGAGATTCAGCTGGCCCTTGAGGACAAATTCCAGCGGATGGCTCAGGAATGCTCGCAGCCCTGCATAATCGTCTGCGACCGCGGTGCGATGGACATCTCGGCCTACATGGCACCTGAGATGTGGGCAGACATCACGAGGGCCGTCGGCACGACGACAGCCGAGCTGCGTGAGCGCTATGACGCCGTGCTGCACCTTGTGTCAGCAGCCGACGGCGCAGAGCAATACTATACGACGGCAAATAACGCCCAGCGCTACGAGCAGATGAACGAGGAAGGACTCCGCATTGCACGCTCTTTGGACAAAAAGGTGATTCACGCATGGAAGGGCCATCCCCACCTGCGCGTCATCAACAACCACGACGACTTCGACACCAAGATGCGCCGCGTGCTGAAGGAGATCAGCAGTGTGCTCTGTCTGCCCCAGCCCATTGAGGAGGAGCGCAAGTATATCGTGGAGATCGACGGCCAGCTGCCTGACGACTGCATCGAGAGCGACATCGTCCAGACCTATTTGCAGAGCGAGCCCGACTGTGAGGTGCGGCTTCGCAAGCGCGGCTTCGACGGCAAGTTCGTCTATGTGCATACGACGAAGAAGAAGACGTCGGCCCACGAGGAGCTCGTCACTGAGCGGCAGATCAACCTGAGTCTCTATGAGATGATGCTGGGACTGGCAGACCCTCAGTGCACCACCATTGAGAAGCATCGCCACAGCTTCATCTGGCAAGGACAATACTTCGAGGTGGACACCTATCAAGGCGCGCTCACTGGCCTCGTTATCCTCGAGACCAAGGGCATTGCCGACGGCGAGCCCGTCAAGTTTCCCCCCTTCCTCAATGTGGTACGCGACATCACTGGCGACCAGGAATACTACAATCACAATTTAGCAAAGAAAAACCATAAAGAATAATATGATACTCGACAAGATTGATGAACTTCTGAAAGAAGTACAGACGCTGAGCGCCAAAAACGCAGATGAAGTGGAACAGCTCCGCCTGAAATATCTGAGCAAGAAGGGCGAGATTACGGCCCTGATGCAGGACTTCCGCAACGTGGCCGCCGACGAGAAGAAGACCGTCGGCATGAAGATCAATGAACTGAAGACTCTGGCCACCGAGCGCATCAACAAGCTGCGCGAAGAGTGCCAGACACAGGAGTCGGGCGATGAGACTGTCGACCTGACCCGTACGCCCTACCCCATCCAGCTCGGAACGCGCCATCCCCTGACCATCGTCACCAACGAGATCATCGACATCTTCTCGCGCATGGGCTTCGTCTTGGCTGACGGCCCCGAGGTGGAGGACGACCTGCACATCTTCACCAAGATGAACTTCGCCGCCGACCATCCCGCCCGCGACATGCAGGACACCTTCTTCGTCTCACAGCATCCTGACGACGTCACGAAAAACATCCTTCTGCGCTCACATACGTCGAGCGTACAGGCTCGCGTCATGGAACAGATGCACACAGAGGACGGACGACTGACGGCCCCCATCCGTGTCATCTGCCCAGGCCGTGTCTATCGCAATGAGGCCATCACAGCCCGTGCCCACTGCTTCTTCCATCAGGTGGAAGGCCTCTACATCGACAAGAACGTTTCATTTACCGACCTCAAGCAGGTGCTCCTCTCATTCGCTCAGGAGATGTTCGGCCCAGACACGAAGATTCGTCTGCGTCCCTCCTATTTCCCCTTCACGGAGCCTTCAGCTGAGATGGACATCTCGTGCTTCATCTGTGGCGGCGAGGGCTGCGGCTTCTGCAAGCACACCGGATGGGTCGAAATCCTGGGCTGCGGCATGGTCGACCCCAACGTGCTGGAGCAATGCGGCATCGATTCGAAGATCTACAGCGGCTATGCCTTCGGAATGGGCGTAGAGCGCATCACCAACCTGAAGTACCGCGTCTCCGACCTGCGCATGTTCTCTGAGAACGACGTGCAGTTCCTGCGCGAGTTTGAGTCTGCTGACTGAGTCAACAGTCTTTCTATAACACACACAGCAATGAGAACAAGGGTTGTGGCAGCCGTCGTCATTGAGGATGGCTGTACGGGCGAAGGTCCGAAATATCTGTGCATGCAGCGAACGCGGAGTCGCTATCCCTACATCTCCGAACACTGGGAGTTCCCTGGCGGCAAGGTAGAGGCAGGCGAGAGCGACCATGAGGCGCTGGTGCGCGAAATCAAGGAGGAGATGGACTGGGACATCTTCGTCGGCCGTAAGCTTGGAGAGGTCGACTATGACTATCCTGACTTCCAGATCACCGTGGCGGCATATCTGTGCAAAGGAGACAGCAAGCCCTTCAAGCTCTACGACCACTTAGCTTTCAGCTGGCTGGAGCGCGATGAGTTAGAAGACCTGGAATGGACGGCCGCTGATCGCCAGTTGATTGAATCATTTCTTTAAAAAGTAACAAGGGAGTTTAGACGTCTAAACTCCCTTTCTTTTGCAGGTCTTCCAGACGGATGTCACGCAAGGCCTTCAGATAGTTCATTCTTAAGTCTACGGCCTTTGCCCACTCGTCGGCAAAGAGCTCTCCGACAGGCAGATCCAGCTGCCAGTGGCCCTGAGCTTCCAAGCGGTCGATCATGACGCCCACGCTCAGGTTGGCCAGGCTCTCGGCTGGAATGAACTTTGAGCTGGCCCCTTTCTCGTCTGGCGAGATTTCGACGAGCAGGCGGGCACTGACCAACCTGTAGAGCAAGTCGTTGACAATGCGGATGGGCACGCCCGTAACGCGACGAAGCCTGTCAGCCGTATAGGGTCTCTCGCCATCGGCAAAACTGCGGCAAATGCGCGACATGAGCAGAGCCGACAGCATGATCTGATAGCGGTGGCTGATATCGTCAGTCGTTGCGTTGAAGTCATAGTAGTCGAGGTTCTGGCTCGTATAGGTCAGCTCCGCTCCGAACAAGCATATCGTCCATGAAATCTGGACCCAAAGCATGAAAAGCGGCAGGGCGGCGAACGAGCCGTAGATGGCGTTGTAGCCCGTCATCCATATCTGCGAGTGGATGTAGAAGAATTGGAGCCACTGCATGGCGATACCCGCCAAGATGCCAGGCACGATGGCGTTTTTCACCTTCACATGCGTGTTCGGCATGAAGACATAGAGGGCGATGAAGAGCAGCGACATCAGGAAGTAGGGCGACAGATCGATGAGCTTTCTCACGGCAGGCCCCAGCAGCAAGAAGTCAGGCAGCGAGTCGGCCATCGTGGCCAGAAAGATGCTCAAGCCTGATGACACCACGATGAGGATGGGGAAGAGCAGGAACATGGCCAGATAGTCTGTGAACGTGCGGAAGATGCTGCGCTGATGCTTCACCTGCCATATCTCGTTGAACGTCTGCTCGATATTGCTGACCAGCATCAGCACGGTGTAGAGCATGAAGACGAGGCCTACGCCGAGAAAGATGCCACTCTTCGTATGAACCAGATAGCTGTTGACGAAACCCACGATGACCTCTGCCGCTTGTGGCTGCGAGGCAAAGGCGTCGCGAAACCACACCTCAATATATTTACTATAGCCGAAGCCGCGTGCAATGGCGAAGACGACGGCCAGGATGGGCACGATGGCCAGCAGCGTAGAATAAGTCAGGGCCGATGCCTGCGTCAGCACCCGCTTCGCAGTGAAGAACCTGACGGCCAGCACGACCACCTTGACGACCTCGTAGCAAAGCCGTCGCACTGGCGACATCGTCTCTGTGGGCGTGCGCCAGATGTCCTCCCTGAGAAACCTGACAATCTCCTTAATCTTCAATTCTGCTATCGGATTTCAAAAGCTGAAACAATCATACAATGAGAAAATGGAAAGCACTGCCCCTGTAAGCCGGGTTCTGTACCACTCCCTCTCGTGAGGGACTGGCGTCTGTCATTTATCTACTACGCACGTCGCCATGCGTCTCTAGCGTTCTACCCTCCATCGCATTGCTCGGGCGGACGACCCTCAGTCGATGGTATACATGAACTTGCAGCCTCCAGCGGGAACAGCCCGACGATCACCCGTCGGCTGGTGGTCTCTTACACACACCTTCTCACCCTTACCACCACCTGAAGACAGAATCAACAGGAGGAGGCGGTCGTTCTCTTCTTCCCTTACCAGCTGTCGCCAACTGCTTCTACTTTCAGAAGTGGAGCGTCCTAGCTGCCCGGACTTTCCTCTCGCCCCGCCTTGTGAGCGACGCCAGCGACAGACCGTGACAGTGCCTTCCAGTGTGCAAAGGTAGTCATTATTTTCGAAATAACGGCGATTCGGGGCAAAGAATCTCTGAAGAAGCATCTTTTTTCTGAAAACAAAACGGTCCGACGCCTGCTTCGCGGGGGTCCTGTGTGCATGACACAGCGGCGTTTCGTCGGCCTCAAAGTACCGTTTCTTTCATCAGCACGAGGAGGAAATGAGGAATCAGAGCTACATTCCCGTCACAATCATTTGGAAATTCCTCAAAAAATCGCTAACTTTGCAGCGCACAAGTAGGAGGCGACGTGTCTCACGTCGCAATCCTGTAGATTGAGGCGACGTGTGTCACGTCGCAATCCAGCAGATTGATGCGACGTGAGACACGTCGCCTCCTACTGCAAAGCGGCGTAATAACTATTAGTTATAAAGAAGTCTGAAAAAAACGACAGCAACATGAAGAGACCACTGATATTGATTTCTAACGACGACGGCTATCAGGCCAAGGGCATCCGCTGCCTCGTCGATATGGTGAGGGAGATGGGCAACGTCGTCGTCTGCGCTCCCGAGGGCCCCCGATCGGGCTTCTCATGCGCCTTCTCGGCCACCACTCCGCTACAGCTGACCCTGCGCCATCGCGAGCCAGGCGTCGAGATATGGTCGTCGAACGGCACGCCCGTCGATTGCGTGAAGCTGGCCCTTCATGAGATTGTCGACCGCCGCCCCGACCTTGTACTCGGAGGCATCAACCACGGCGACAACGGGTCAGTCAACTCCCACTATTCGGGCACGATGGGCGTGGTCATGGAGGGCTGCATGAAATACATCCCCAGCGTGGCCTACTCGCTCTGCGACCATCGCGACGATGCCGACTTCGAGCCATTGCGCCCCTATGTCAAGAGATTCACCCGCCAGGTGCTCGACGAAGGGCTGCCCGAAGGGGTCTGCCTGAACGTCAACTTCCCCCTGGCCGAATCGTTCCGCGGCGTCAAGGTGTGCCGCATGGCGCATGGGACGTGGTCTAACGAAGTGACCAAATGCCACCATCCGCGCGGCTATGACTACTACTGGATGGTAGGCCACTACGTCAACGACGAGCCCCAGCGCGACGACACTGACAACTGGGCCCTCCAGCACGGCTATGTTGCCATCACGCCAACCACCTTCGACGTGACGGCCTATGAGGCGCTCCGACGGATGAAGGACTGGGAGAAGGAGGACGTGGAGAAGTAAGAAAGAGAACGCACAGGAAGGAGGAGTGAGATATGAAGTACTACCTGATTGCAGGTGAGGCCAGCGGCGACCTGCACGCCTCGCGACTGATGAGAGCCCTGCGGACGGAGGATCCCGAGGCCCAGTTCCGATGCATCGGGGGCGACCTGATGCAGGCTGAGGGGGGCGTGCTCCTGCGCCACTACCGCGAGCTGGCCTATATGGGCTTCGTGCCTGTGCTGATGCATCTGCCGACCATCTTTCGCAACATGAGCCGATGCAAGGCCGACATTGTCAGCTGGAAGCCTGACGTCGTCATTCTCGTCGACTATCCGGGCTTCAATCTCAGCATTGCCAAGTTTGTACACGAGAAAGCCGTCTGCCCCGTCTACTACTACATCTCGCCCAAGATATGGGCTTGGAAGGAATATCGCATCCGCAACATCCGTCGCGACGTCGACGAGCTGTTCTCCATCCTGCCCTTCGAGGTCGACTTCTTTGAAGGCAAGCATCACTACCCTATCCACTACGTAGGCAATCCCACGGCTGACGAGGTCAGCGAATATCTCAGAGCCGCGAAGGCTAGTAATGACTCCTTTCCAGACGACAACGGCATCGAACCCGACAAGCCTATCATCGCACTGCTCTGCGGCAGTCGGCGCCAAGAGATCAAGGACAACCTGCCCGCTATGCTCGAAGCGACTGACGATCTCGTAGCCAACGGAGGCTATCAGGCCGTCATCGCCTGCGCGCCTGCCATTGAGCCAGAGTATTACCACCAGTTCACCACAGGCCACAACGCCCTGCTGTTGCCAGCCGGCGGCACCTACAAGCTGCTCAGCAAAGCCCACGCTGCCCTCGTCACCAGCGGCACGGCCACACTCGAGACGGCACTCTTCCGCGTGCCACAGGTGGTCTGCTACGAGACTCCCCTGCCCCGCCTCATCGGATGGCTGCGACGGCGCATATTGAAGGTCAGGTTCATCTCGCTGGTCAACCTGATTGCCGATCGCGAGGTGGTCAGCGAGCTCGTCGCTGACTCATTCTCTGTCGATAACATCCGCCACCAGCTGGACAGCATCCTCAACGGCCCACGTCGCCAGCAGATGCTCGAAGGCTACGATGACGTCTGGCGCCGCCTGGGCAACGAGAATGCCCCTCAATGCGCTGCCGCCACCATGACAAGACTGCTCCGCACCCGTCAGGGGCAGACAGACTGAAAGCTAAGAATATGAAAATGTCACTTTGCCCTTTGCCACATTATTTAGGATTTCCCTCATGTGGCAAAGTGACAAAGTGACAAGTGCGTTATAATCAGAACAAAGTGAGCGTGTAAAGATAGACGACGGCTGCCGGGATGGCCAGGAGCGAGGAGTCGAAGCGGTCGAGCATGCCACCATGGCCAGGCAGGATATTGCCAGAATCCTTAATGCCAAGGGTGCGCTTGAAGAGCGACTCGACAAGGTCGCCCCACGTCCCGAAGACCACCACCGTCAGGCCAAGGCCTGCCCACTGAAGTGCATCGAGGCCCGATGCCCCAAGGTCGTACTTCTTCAGCAGATAGCTGATGACGACGGCCACGACCACGACGAGCAGTCCGCCGCCGATGCTGCCCTCCCAGGTCTTGCCTGGCGAGATGCGCGGGAAGAGCTTATGGCGTCCAAGGAGTGAGCCGAAGCAATAGGCCCCCGAGTCGTTGAGCCACAAGAAGACGAAGACGGAAAGGGGCATGACGGGGCTATAGCTGCCGTTCTCAGGAAAAGCGAGGACGGTCAGCATGGAGAGTGGCAGGGCGATGTAGAGCTGGGGAAGCATGGTGTAGGCCCAGTTGTTGATGGGGTCCTTCTCCTTGAGATACAGCTCGGCCACGAGGAGATAGATGATCGTGACGAGGTAAGGGATGAAGACCGTGGGTGGCGTCAAGCCGCTATTGAAGCCGGCCATCGAAAGGAAGAGATAGACGGCTGCAACGGTCGAGATGAATTGATTGACGTGGGTGTAGGGGCGTTCGTTGACCAGTCCGCAGAACTCCCACGTAGTCATACCTGTGACGACGGCAAAGAGGAATACCATGGCCGTTGGATTGAGGAAACTCGTGACGATAGCGGCGACGAAGATGACGCCAGTGATGGTGCGTACTATAAAGTTATTCATCGTTCTTCTCCTTCTTTTCTGATGTTTGTTCGTCATTCTGCTGCTGGGCTTCCAACGCCTTGGCGCGCTCCTCGGCCATGCGCTCAGCATCGGCACGCATCTGAGCCTCAAGCAGTTCCTCGGTGCGGCTCTGCCATGGGCGCTTGCCGAAGATCTTCTCGACGTCGTCAGCGAAGATGACCTCGCGCTCGATGAGCAGCTGGGCCAGCTGGGCGTGACCATCGGCATGCTCAGTGAGGATGCGCTTGGCGCGATCATATTGCTCATTGATCATCCTCAGCACCTCGTCGTCCATAAGCTTGGCTGTAGCCTCAGAGTAAGGCCGCTGGAACTGATACTCACTATTATTATAATAGCACACGTTGGGCAGCCGATCGCTCATACCAGCAAAGGCAATCATGCCGTAGGCTTGCTTTGTCGTGCGCTCCAAGTCGTTCATAGCACCTGTGGAGATATGGCCGATGAAGAGTTCCTCTGCAGCGCGTCCGCCAAGCAGCGAGCACATCTCGTCGAGCATGGCCTCCTTGGTCTGGAGGACTCGCTCTTCAGGCAGATACCAGGCAGCGCCGAGGGCCTGACCGCGTGGTACGATAGAGACCTTGACCAAGGGGTCGGCAAACTCCGTGAACCAGGAGATGGTGGCATGACCAGCCTCGTGAATGGCAATGGAGCGCTTCTCCTGATCAGTCATCACTTTGGTCTTCTTCTCCAGTCCGCCAATGATGCGGTCGACGGCGTCAAGGAAGTCCTGACGGCCCACCGTGGGGCTATCATGGCGGGCAGCGATGAGAGCAGCCTCGTTGCAGACGTTGGCAATGTCGGCACCAGAGAAGCCTGGCGTCTGGCGTGCCAGGAAGTCGACGTCGACGGAGTCGTCCGTCTTGATGGGACGCAGGTGGACGAGGAATATCTCGCGTCGCTCGCTCAGATCAGGCAGGTCGACATGAATCTGTCGATCGAAGCGTCCGGCTCGCAGGAGGGCCGAGTCGAGCATGTCGGCACGGTTGGTGGCCGCAAGAATGATGACGCCGCTATTGGTGCCGAAGCCGTCCATCTCAGTGAGCAGGGCGTTGAGGGTGTTCTCGCGCTCATCGTTGCCGCCCATGGCAGGATTCTTCGAGCGGGCCCGTCCGACGGCGTCAATCTCGTCAATAAAGATAATACATGGTGACTTCGCCTTAGCCTGCTGAAACAGATCGCGCACACGTGAGGCTCCGACGCCTACGAACATCTCGACAAAGTCGGAACCCGACATCGAGAAGAAGGGCACACCGGCTTCACCTGCTACGGCTTTGGCCAACAAGGTCTTACCCGTGCCCGGAGGGCCGACGAGCAATGCGCCCTTGGGAATCTTGCCGCCCAGGTCGGTATACTTCTGAGGGTTCTTCAGGAATTCGACAATCTCCTGCACCTCCTGTTTGGCGCCCTCCTGACCAGCCACGTCCTTGAACGTGATGCCCAGTTCGCCACCCTTCTCATACATCTTGGCCTTCGACTTGCCGACATTGAAGATGCCGCCCATGCCGCCACCCATGCCGCCACTCATCAGGCGCATGAAAAGCATCCATACAATGACAAGCAGGAAGATGGGCAGAAGCAGATTAAACAAATAGCCCAGCACGCCGCCCTCCTTCTCGCGCTCATAGGTCAGCTCACCCGTGAAGACGCTGTCGGCACGTGCCGTCTCAACGATTTTCTCAACCTTCTCGACACTGCCGAACTCAACGCTGAGATAGGGCGAGGTGCCCACTTGGTCAGTTCCTTTGTGGAAGACGGAGCGGATGCTGTCGGGCTTGACATACATCTTGAGCGTATTCTTCGTCTTGTTGACCACGATGTTGGAGGCATTACCCTTAGCCAGCAACTCCTGAAACTCAGAATAGGACACCTCCTTTTGAGCCGTCTGCGGTTGCTGAATACCCGTAGCTCCATTGCTGAAGTAAAGGAACGTCAGTGCCAGGATAACGAGCAAATAGATCCAGTTCATATTGAACCGGGGCATCTTCGGTTGTTGATTGTTGTTCTGTTGTTCCATAAAGATGGCTTGATTCTATTCTTTATTTAGTCTAAATCGGGAATATGAGTCAGCTGGGCATCCTCCCACAGATGTTCCAGATCGTAGTAGGCACGCACGTCAGGCAGGAAAATATGAACCAGCACATCGCCGTAGTCCATAGCCACCCATTGGGCATTCTCGAGACCTACCACGTGTGTAGGTTTCTCTTTGAGCTGCTCACGGAGCACATCACCCACAGATTCGGCAATGGCTTCGACCTGAGTGGGCGAGTTACCCTGACAGACTACGAACGAGGAGCAAATGGTGCCGTCGATGCCGCTAAGGTCGACAACGACGACTTGACTCCCCTTTTTTTCATGGATTCCCTTGATGATGTTCTCAACGAGTATGGCTGTTTGTTCCATTCAATGATTTTAGATGACTATGTTGTTCGGATTATATGCTGCAAAGATAGTGCTTTTTGTCCGAATTTAGCCCTAAAATGCACTTTTTTTGAGAATTTTTAAAAAAAAGTCGCGAAAAGTTTTGGTGGTTCAAGAAAAATGCGTACCTTTGCAACCGCAAAACGGAAATGATTCCGATTGCAGTCCAAGTTTGGGGTATGGTGTAATGGTAACACTGCAGATTCTGGTCCTGCCTTTCCTGGTTCGAGTCCGGGTACCCCAACAAAAGAAAAGCTGCTAAGTTTCAAACTTAGCAGCTTTCTTTTTTCTATATCTCCCAAGAAGCGTCAGTAGATAATCATCGAGAGCATGTAGGCCACGATTGTCGAGACGAAGACACAGATCAGGCCAGGCATCATGAACGAATGGTTCAGCAGATACTTGCCAATGACAGTAGTGCCCGAACGGTCGAAGTTGACGGTTGCGATATCTGAGGGATAGTTGGGAATGAAGAAGTAGCCATAGACGCTGGGCAGCACACCCAGCAGCACGGGCCCTTCGATGCCGAGGGAATAGGCCAGCGGCAGCATGGCGACGACGACAGCCCCCTGCGAGTTGATGAGCACGGAGACGAGGAAGAAGACGAAGGCTATCGACCACGGATAAGCCGCGACGATATCGGAGAGCATCAGCTTCATCTCGTCGAGATAGTTTGAGAAGTAGGTGTCAGCCAGCCAAGCAATACCATAGATAGCCACGACGGCCACCATGCCCGACTGCCACACAGGCCCTGCGACGGCTTTCTTCGGCTGTGCCTTGCAGAAGATAATCATGAGGGCAGCAGCTGAGATCATGACAATCTGAATGACAAGGTTCATCTTCAGGGATTGGCCGTCCCATGAGGGCAGCAGGTTGGGGAAGATGGCAAACATCACGATGACACAGAGGGCTGCGAGGAAGACGTAGACGGCGTTCTTGGCTTCACGCGGGATCTTGAGGTCGAGTGTTGTGGCGCTCTTGCCATAGATGTAGGCACGCTGCTCGGGATCCTTCAGCTTGGCCTGGAACTGCGGGTCCTTGTCGAGGTCGAGGCCACGATGATAGCTGGCAGCGGCTGCGGCCATCAAGCCACAGATGCAGGCCGGGATGGAGACCATCAGTACGCGAGGTATGGTGATGTCGAACCCGTTCGCGTTGGATATTGAGACAAAGGCAACGACGGCAGCCGCAATGGGGGAACATGTGATACCCACCTGCGATGCGATGGAAGCCACTCCACAGGGGCGCTCCGGACGGATGCCCTTCTTCAGCGCGATGTCGCATATAATAGGCATCAGCGTGTAGACGACGTGGCCCGTCCCAACGAGCACGGTGAGGAAGAAGGTGCAGAGGGGCGCCAGGAAGGTGATGCGGTCGGGATGCTTGCGCAGCAGTCGTTCGGCAATCTGGATGAGCCAGTCCATGCCTCCTGAGGCCTGCATGATGCCAGCACACGTGACGGCAGCGATGATGATATAAATCACGTCAGTCGGAGGTGTGCCAGGCTTGAGTCCGAATCCAAAAACGAGGATCGCCAGTCCGATGCCGGAGATGGCGCCGAGTGCCAGTGAGCCGTAGCGCGAGCCCACCCAAAGAGCTCCTAAGACGATGAGGAGCTGCAGAAGCATTGTTAGTGTAATCATAGGCTAAAAATTGGTTATTTGTTAGAGAACTTAGGTTCGTTTTTCCTTGATGATGCCGTGCCGATAGGCATAGAGCAAGTCCTTCAGGTCGGCTATCTGAGAGCGCAGCTCGGCCCCCTTGTCAGTATCAGCGACGAGCATGCGGTGGGTTGACATCTCGACGATCTGAGTTGTCGACTTGATGTCAGTGCCCCTGATGACGGCGTCGCGCTCGCTGGTGAAGGGCTCATGCTGGACAAGCTGGAAGCCACGACTGTGATAGACCAGCGTATAGCCGGCAATGCCCGTCTCCTTGTGATAGGCTTCCGAGAATCCGCCGTCGATGACCATCAGACGGCCTCCAGCCTTTATAGGGTTCTCGCCCGAGCCGGCATGCACAGGCACGTGGCCATTGATGATGTGACGCGTCTCGCCTTTC
Organism: uncultured Prevotellaceae bacterium; assembly: GCA_902779455.1. Classification (GTDB taxonomy): domain Bacteria; phylum Bacteroidota; class Bacteroidia; order Bacteroidales; family Bacteroidaceae; genus Prevotella. Next base: position 51,348 of record CACZBS010000002.1, on the reverse strand, counting down.
ACGCTGAAGGCATCCAGGATGCGGTCGCACACCTCCTGCGAGTCGCGCAATTTGAAATAGTTTCCCTTCTCCTCATGGTATGTGGTCTTGTCCTCAAGGAAATAGCGCTCGAAGGTGGCCATCTTCGACTTGTCGAACAATGGAGAATCCTTGCCACACCAGAGGTAGAGGAAGTAGTCCTTGGCGAAGGCCTTGGTCTCAGCGGGGGTGTCGTTCTCAAAGGCGGCACGAATGAGCTGGCCTGTGAATTCCATCAGTTCACGTCCGGCATAGGTCTTCCCGAGGATCTCAACCTCTTTCAAAGTGCCGTCATCGTTGAGCGGCACAGAGGCATGGAAGAGCAAGTTCTGGTTGCAGACATTGTACATGCACCCGTGGCTGAGAATGGAGCGGATATGCTTGCGCAGCTTCTCGGAGACGCGGAACGAGTGGTGAAGTTTCTTCATCAGATCGTCCTCCTCAGGCGTCAGGGCAGAAGGGTCATTGGGGTCGATGGTCGGGAAGCAGCATGACTTCATCGCATAGTCGTGGCCGTCGACATTGCACGTATGCTTCGCGTAGTCTACGTGCTCCAGCAGGCAGCGGTCCTCCATCTGCCATTCGGGGCGCCGATGGAAGATCCGGGCCTCCTCCTTAAACTGGATCACGGAGATGGCCTTGTGCATCTTTGCCGTCAGCTGGAGCGTCTTCTCGTCCATCCGGCTGTCTTCCTTGAGCAGTTTGGGCATGAATTCCTCACAGGGATCATCGCCGTAGACCTCAAGCGCAAACGTGGCCAGCGGCACGAGATTGATGCCGTAGCCCTCCTCGAGTGTCGTCAGGTTGGCATAGCGCAGCGACAGGCGGAGGACGTTGCAGATACAGGCATCGTTGCCCGCACAGGCTCCCATCCACAAGATGTCGTGATTGCCCCACTGTATGTCCCAGGAGTGGTATTTCTCCAGGGTGTCCATGATGATGTGTGCGCCAGGCCCGCGATCATAGATGTCGCCCAAGATATGCAGCTGGTCAATGACAAGCTGCTGTATGACATTCGAGATGGCCACTATGAAGTCGTCGGCCCGTCCTGTCGAGATGATGGTGTCGACGATGACAGCCACGTAGGCCGCCTTGTTCTGATCGTCGGTGCTCTCGTGGAGCAATTCCTCGATGATATACGAAAACTCTGCCGGCAACGACTTGCGCACCTTTGAGCGCGTGTATTTTGAGGAGACGTCGCGACAGACTCTCACCAGCTGGTGGATCGTGATGCGATACCAGTCGTCGAGGTCATCCTCATTGGTCTTGATCAGCTCCAGCTTCTGTTCCGGATAGTAGATCAGCGTGCAGAGTTCCTTCTTCTCCGACTCCCTGATGGTGTTGCCGAATATCTCGCTGACCTTGCGCTTGATGTTGCCTGAAGCATTCTTCAGCACATGGCGGAAGGCCTCGTATTCGCCGTGAATGTCGGCCAGGAAGTGCTCCGTTCCCTTGGGCAGGTTGAGTATGGCCTCGAGATTAATAATCTCGCGTGAAGCATCGGCCACGGTTGGGAAGATGTTGGATAGCAGATGAAGGTATTTCTCGTCAGTATTCATATTTTCATGTGATTGGTCAGACTCGTCCGAAGCTGTGCCGTCGTACGGTTGTCCGCTGGCGGACACGGCATGAAGCCCTCGTCGAGCAACATTTGTTCTTTTAGTAGCTGTAAGGCGCTGGCAAACAGCCCAGTCAGCTTTTCGTCCTCAAGCTCTCTGAGCAGCCTCTCCTCGTTGAGCGATGGTCGTCGGAGTGCCTGGTGCAGGTCGCATAGCAACATCAGTTCCAGCCTTCCGCCCTGCATCTGCCGCTTCATCTCTTTCACGAGTTCCGCGATGCCGGCCTTCGTCCGTGCCACGGGCCGCTGATAGCCTTCAGGCAGATAGCTGACAGGTGTCGTGTGGGGCGGAATCTGCAGGCCCATGAGGTTCAGCCCACGATCGAGCAGCGCACTGACCCCTTCGTGTGAGGTGTAGATATAGAGCTGCCGCCATTGGACGTCAGCAGGCAGCTTCTCATCGCCGACCCATCGCGGGTCGCCGCAGAGCGCCACTTTCAGTAGCAGGCTCAGCGCATGGCGTGAGTCGTCGCTGAGGAAGGGCAACACGTCGGAGTCCATCACTTTCTGATAGATGCGGCTCATCCTTTCTGCTGCTTCTTCCGGGCGGATCGTCTTGGTGATCAGAGGGTTTCGCAAGGTCTCTACCCTCGGGTTGTCGCCAAGTATTCCGGCCTCGATGTCGCTCCGTGCCACGACGACGTAGGCATTCCGCCCGTCGACCGTCTGGCCGTGAGGTGTCAGTATGCGGCGCGAATGGCCCATTTTCAGCTGGGCAGCCCATTCCACCAGCCCATGCTGATGAACGATGTCGGGCTGATGCTCCTTGAGATAGTGCTTCGCCTCCTGCAGGTTGTCAGCGGACATCGACGAGACACTCTGCCCCATTGCCCCGGCCAGCATGTTGACGTAGTTGGCTATCAAGCTGTCGTTCTTTGGGTAGATGTGAAGCACGCTCGTCGTCATATCAGTTCGTCGCTTGTGTATCCTTTTGGCAGCTGGCGGCAGTTGTAGCCTGAGGCCATGATCTCGCCATAGGCGCCTGCCGAGCGGATGGCAATGAGATCGCCACGATGGCAACGGTTCAGGTCGATCTGTTTGGCAAAGACGTCGCTCGACTCACAGATCGGGCCTACGACGTCGTAGGTCTCCAGGGGCTCGTCGCTGGTCAGGTTCTCTATCTTGTGGTAGGCCTGATAAAGGGCAGGCCTGATCAGGTCAGTCATGCCGGCATCGACGATGCAGAACTTCTTGGCCGCTCCTTCCTTAATATATAATGTACGCGCGAAGAGCGTCCCGCAAGGAGCCACCACGGCACGCCCCAGTTCGAAGTGCAGGGTCTGCCTGGGCCTCAGCCTCAGTTGTCGGGCGAAGGTGTCGAAGTAGGCCTTGAAGTCGGCCATAGGCACGCGGTTGGGGTGCTGATAGTCGATGCCCAGTCCCCCGCCGACGTTGATGCTCTCGACGGCGATGTGATGGCGCTCCAGCTGCGTCTGCAGGTCGTTGATCCGATTGCATAGCGCCTGGAAGTCGCCCATGTCGAGGATCTGGCTTCCGATGTGGAAATGGAGTCCGACGAATCTGACGGCCGTCATCTCCTGGGCTCTCATGATGACCGCTTCCATGTCACGCATGGCAATGCCGAACTTGTTCTCGGCCAGCCCTGTCGTGATGTTGGCATGGGTGTGAGCGCCGACGTCAGGATTGATGCGCAGGGCGACGCGGGCCGTCTTGCCCTCCTGCTGAGCCAGCTGATTGATGACTTCGAGCTCAGCCAGACTCTCGACGTTGAAGCACAGGATGTCATGGCGGAGTCCGCAGAGGATCTCCCAGTCGCTCTTGCCGACGCCTGCATAGACAATCTTGTCGGCAGGGAATCCGGCCTTGACGGCTGCCTCAATCTCGCCGCCACTGACGCAGTCGGCCCCCAGACCGGCCTGACGTATGATGCGCAGCACCTTCGGGTTGGCGTTGGCCTTCACGGCATAGTGCACCATGAAGCCCTCGTGCCTGCCTGCTTCTTTCTGAATGGCAGCAAGCGTCTGGCGCAGCAGGTCGGCGTCATAGTAGTAGAATGGCGTGCGGACCTGCTGGAGTCGGTCGATGGGGAATTGGCCTTTCATCCGGTTCTTTTATTTGAAGAGATGATCGCTCAGGCTCTGCAGAGCGCGCCGCTTGTCCTCCTCGCGCACGAGGAACGAGATATTGTAGTTCGACCCGCCGTAGCTGATCATCCTGACAGGGATGTCCTTCATGGCATCCATCACACGGGTCTCGAATCCCACGTTCGACCAGTCGAGGTCGCCCACGACGCAGATGACGCACATGCTGGTGTCGACCGTCACCGTGCCATACTTCTTCAGTTCGTCGACAATCTCGCCCAGATGGGCCGAGTTGTCAATCGACATCGAGACGCCGACCTCCGATGTGCACACCATGTCGATGGGCGTCTGATAGCTCTCGAAGATCTCGAACACCTTGCGCAGGAATCCCGTGGCCAGCAGCATGCGGCTCGACTTGATCTTGATGGCGATGATGTTGTCCTTGGCGGCCACGGCCTTGATCTTGCCATACTCCGTGGCGTTGCTGATGGTCGTCCCTTCAGCTTCAGGGTCCATCGTGTTGAGCAGTCTGACGGGTATGCCGGCATACTTGGCGGGCTGCACGCAGGTGGGGTGCAGGATCTTGGCTCCGAAGTAAGCCAGCTCGGCAGCCTCCTCGAAGTGCAGCTGATGGACAGGCTCCGTCTTGTCGACGATGCGCGGGTCGTTGTTGTGCATGCCGTCGATGTCGGTCCAAATCTGGATCTCCTCCGCGTTGAGGGCCGCTCCGACGAGCGACGCCGTATAGTCGCTGCCGCCGCGCTGGAGGTTGTCGATCTCGCCGTAGGCATTGCGGCAGATGAATCCCTGGGTGATATAGACCTGAGCCCCAGGGTTCTGCTCCATCAGGGCCGTCAGCTTCTCTTTGATATAGACGGGGTCGGGCTCGGCGTTCTTGTCAGTGCGCATGAAGTCGAGCGCATTGAGCAGCACCGTGCTGACGCCCTGCTCCTCGAGGTAGGCCGCCACCATGTGGGTCGACATCATCTCGCCCTGGGCGACGATGCTCTTCTCCTCAAACGACGTGAACAGCTCCTTGGTGAAGGAGCGCAGATACTGGAACTCCTCATGCAGGAAGTCGCGCGTGGCGGCCAGCCGCTGCTCGTCGCTGAGCAGTTCGGGCAGGTGGCGCATATACTTGTCCTCCAGGTTGTTGATCACCTCGTTGGCGCCGTCAGGGTTCTTCTTGTAGAGGTAGTCGGAGATTTCAACCAGCGAGTTGGTCGTTCCCGACATGGCTGAGAGCACCACGAAGACGGGCTCGCCCTTAGCCGTCACCAGCCGCGCCACTTCTTTCATACGTTGTGGCGACCCTACGGAGGTGCCGCCGAATTTCATCACTTTCATATCGTTGTCCTATTTTTGTTTTTGTTGTTTTAATCATTATCTGCCTCAGCAGCACTCAGCGCCCCCTCGGCATCGCCCACCTCATAGAAGCGGCCGCCCTCACAGCGATAGACAATGCCCGGGAACTGGTCGAGCAGCGGCATGTTGTGGGTCGACATCACCACGGCGGTGCCCTGCTCCGAGATGCCCTTGAAGAGCTGCATGATGCCACGCGCCGTCTCAGGGTCAAGGTTGCCCGTCGGCTCATCGGCCACGATCAGCCGCGGATGGTTCAGGATGGCACGGGCGATGGCGATGCGCTGCTGCTCGCCGCCCGACAGCTCGTGGGGCATCTGGCGGCTCTTGTCGCTCATCCCGACGGCCTCCAGCACCTCCTCGATGCGCTGCCGCCGCTCCTGCTTCTCCTTCCATCCCGTCGCCTTCAGCACGAACGACAGGTTCCTGAACACCGAGCGGTCAGCCAGCAGCTGGAAGTCCTGGAAGACGATGCCGATCTGGCGCCTCAGCGCAGGGACGTCCTTGCGCCTGATGGCCGTCATGTCGCAGCCGAGCACCTCAGCCTTGTCAGCCTCGTCGATGTCCAGCTCGTTGTAAATCGTTTTCAGCAGCGAGCTCTTGCCTGAACCCACCCGCCCGATGATGTAGACGAAGGCACCCTCGCCGACCGTGAAATCGACGCCCGCAAGCACCCGTTTCCCGTCCGTCTGGTCTATATTTGCATTTTTATAATCTATCAGCATTTTTGTTATTAAAATAGCTATTTGAAGATGCAAAGATACACAAATTTTCCCCTAAAACACACTTTTTTATATATTTTTTTATAAATAATCCAAAAAGTTTGATGTAATATCAAAAAAAAACACTATATTTGCAAAAATTATCCGCAGTGATCACTATAAAGGAGGAATAATATGACCAAGTACAACATTACAGAGAGGAAAGAAAGGGAGGCCACCTACCGCACACTGGTGAGCCCCGCGTTGATGGATGAGCTGAAGGATAAGATTCTCAACGTAATAGTTATGCAAAAGAAGTACAAGGACAAGGACTACTCTGCCAAGAAGCTGGCGGCCGACCTCGGCACCAACACACGCTACGTCTCGGCAGTGGTCAACGTGAAGTTCCACATGAACTACACTTCTTTTGTAAACAAATATCGGATTGAGGAAGCCATGTCCATACTCGTCGACAAGCGCTATCAGGACCTGCGCATCGAGGAGGTCAGCGACATGGTGGGATTTGCCAACCGCCAGTCGTTCTATGCCTCCTTCTATCGCATCATGGGCACCACGCCCCGCGAATACAAGGCCCAGCACGCCGTCGCAGCACCCAAGCCAGCCACGCGGGCTCCCAAAAAAGCAAAGAACTGATGGGCGCTGACCAATTCCCCTACAACGACGAGCGCTTTGCCGACATACAGCTGCTTCGATATCGCCTCAACGGCATCGAATCGCTGACCACACGACAGAAAGAACTCGTCTACTACCTCACGCAGGCCACCCTCTTTGGGCGCGACATCACCTTCGACCAGTTCGGCCGCTACAACCTTCGCATCCGAAAGGTGCTCGAGACCATCTACACCGACCTGCGCATCGACCACACCACACCGTCATTCCGTTCGCTGGCCCTCTATCTCAAGAGGGTCTGGTTCTCCAGTGGCATCTATCACCACTACGCATCCGAGAAGTTCACCCCAGGATTCACACCCGACTATCTGCTACAGGCAATGCGCACCGTCGATGCGCGACGACTGCCCCTCAACGACGGACAGACCGTCGACGAGCTGTTCAGCCTCCTTCAGCCCGTCATCTTCTCACCCGACGTACTGCCCAAGCGCGTCAACAAGGCCGACGGCGACGACCTCGTCGCGACCTCCGCCTGCCACTTCTACGAAGGCGTCAGCCAGGCAGAGGCCGAAGCCTACTATGCCGAACTGAAGCGACGCCACGCCGACGACCCGCAGCCCCCCTCCTACGGGCTCAACTCCACCCTCGTCAAGCAGCCTGACGGCACCATCCGCGAAGACGTATGGTCAGCCCAAGGACGCTATGCCAACGCCATACGCCACATCGTCCACTGGCTGCGCAAGGCAGCCGACGTCGCCGAGACGCCAGGCCAGCAGCAGCTCATCAACCACCTTATCAATTATTACGACGACGGCGACCTGCGCCACTTCAACGACTACTGCATCGAGTGGGTCCGGTCGCTCGACACACGCGTCGACTTCATCAACGGCTTCATCGAAGTCTATGGCGACCCCCTCGGAATGAAAGGATCATGGGAAGGACTCGTCGAATACATCGACGAGGAGGCCACCCAGCGCACGCGAACCATCAGCAGCCACGCCCAGTGGTTCGAGGACCATTCGCCCGTCGACCCGCGATTCCGCAAGCCCCTCGTCAAGGGCGTCAGCGCCAACGTCATCTGCGCAGCCATGCTCGGCGGCGACGAGTATCCGTCGACAGCCATCGGCATCAACCTGCCCAACGCCGACTGGATCAGGGCCACCCACGGCTCAAAGAGCATCACCATCAGCAACATCACCGACGCCTACAACAAAGCCTCGCACGGCAACGGATTCAAGGAGGAATTTGTCGTCGACCAAGCCATGCTCACACTCATCGACCGCTACGGCGACGCATGCGACGACCTCCACACCGACCTCCACGAATGTCTCGGACACGGCAGCGGACAGCTACTCCCAGGCGTCGACCCTGATGCCCTCAAGGCCTACGGCGACACCATCGAGGAGGCACGCGCCGACCTCTTCGCCCTCTACTACATCGCCGACCCAAAGCTCGTCGAGCTGCAGCTACTACCCGACCTGGAAGCCTACAAGTCGCAATACTACACCTACATGATGAACGGCCTCATGACACAGCTCGTGCGCATCGAGCCAGGACGGCAGATCGAGGAGGCCCACATGCGCAACCGCGCTCTCATAGCCCGCTGGTGTCTCGAACACGCACGCCATACGTCGATTATCGTCCGCGACGGATACCACTATCTCCAGATACTCGATTTTCAGGAGCTCCGCCAGCTCTTCGCGCAGCTGCTGGCCGAGGTACAGCGCATCAAGAGCTGCGGTGACTATGAAGCAGCACGCCGACTGGTCGAGACCTATGCCGTCAGCGTCGATGCAACCCTCCACAATGAGGTCCTGCAGCGTTACCGACGGCTCGATCTTGCCCCTTACAAAGGGTTCATCAACCCTGTGCTGCAGCCAGTCTACGACGCTGAGGGTCGTTTCATCGATCTTCAAGTCAGCTATTCCGAGTCCTACGACCACCAAATGCTGCGCTACAGTTCCGAATACGCCACACTCATATGACCACCGACCAGCAAATCCTGCAGATCAAGCAGTCCTTCCGCCTCATGATGGACGGCGCGACGGCACAGTCCATGCGCGACAAAGGACTCGACTACCACCTCAACTGGGGCGCCACACTCCCACGCCTGCGCGAGATGGCCCAATCCATCGCCCCCAGCTATCCCCTCGCCATCGCACTATGGAAAGAGAACGTGCGCGAATGCAAGATTCTCGCTACAATGATCATGCCCCCTGACGAGATGCTGCCCGACGTCGCCGACCTATGGATGGAGCAGACACCCACCATCGAAATCGCCGAGCAGGCCGCCTTCAACCTCTATCAGCACATGCCCGCAGCCCCCGACATGGCCTACAGATGGATCGCCGCCCCCGACGACCTCACCCAGCTCTGCGGCTACCATATCCTCTCCCGCCTCTTCATGCAGCGCCGCGAGCCCAACGAGCGCGGCATCAACGAGTTCGTCGACCAGGCCACGGCCGCACTCCGCAGCCCCAACATCTCCCTCCGCAAGGCCGCCATGCAAGCCGTCAGCCGCTTCGCCCAGCTCGGACTCCTCTACGAACGCATCGCCCGCTCCGCCCTCAGAAGCCAGGGACTCGATTTTCTCTGACGGCCGATATTGCTTCTGCCAAGACAAAGAGTGGAAGTCATCTTCACTCCCCTCTATTCACTCCAACCTATGACACAATAGCTTATGCATAGAGTTCGATACGCTTTTCCTTGATGGCCTCATCGTAGATGTAGTCGTCATATTGCATAAGTTTGTCGATGGTGCCGCGTGGCGTCAGCTCGATGATGCGGTCGGCGACGGTCTGGATGAACTCGTGGTCGTGCGAGGAGAAGAGAATGTTGCCCTTGAACTGCACGAGGTTGTTGTTGAAGGCCTGAATCGACTCCAGGTCAAGGTGGTTGGTAGGCGTGTCGAGGATGAGGCAGTTGGCGTTCTTCAACTGCATACGCGCAATCATGCAGCGCATTTTCTCGCCTCCAGAAAGAACGTTGACCTTCTTCAGAACGTCCTCCTCGCGGAAGAGCATGCGTCCGAGGTATGACTTCATGAGCACCTCATTGCCCTTGCCATACTGCGAGAGCCAGTCGACGAGATTGAGTTCCGACTGGAAGAAAGCGGTGTTGTCGAGCGGCAGATAGGCCGTCGTAATGGTGACGCCCCACTTGTATTCTCCGTGGTCGGCCTGGCGATTGCCGTTGATGATCTCAAAGAGGGCGGTCATGGCCTTGGGATTGTGCGAGAGGAAGACGGTCTTCTGGCCTTTCTCGATGGTAAAACTGACGTTGTCGAAGAGGACGGAGCCGTCAGCATCGAGAGCTCTTAGATCGTTCACCTCGAGTATCTGTGTGCCTGGCTCGCGGTCCATCTGGAAGATGATGCCTGGATACTTGCGTGTCGACGGTGTAATCTGCTCAACGTTAAGCTTTTCGAGCATCTTCTTTCGAGAAGTCGTTTGTTTCGATTTTGCCACATTGGCAGAGAAACGGCGGATGAATTCCTCGAGCTGCTTGCGCTTTTCCTCGGCCTTCAGCCGCTGGTTCTGGGCCTGACGAAGGGCAAGCTGCGACGACTCGTACCAGAAAGAGTAGTTGCCCGAGAAGAGGGTGACCTTGCCGAAGTCGATGTCGACGGTCTGGGTGGAGACAGCGTCGAGGAAGTGGCGGTCGTGGCTGACGACGAGCACGCATTGCTCTAGGTTCGACAGGTATTCCTCGAGCCACTGGACGGTGTCGAGGTCGAGGTCGTTGGTAGGCTCGTCAAGCAGCAGGTTGTCAGGATGGCCGAAGAGAGCCTTGGCGAGCATGACGCGCACCTTCTCGTTGTTCGAGATGTCGCTCATCTGCTTGTAGTGCTGTTCTTCCTTGACGCCGAGGTTCTGCAGCAGCTGGGCGGCTTCGCTCTCAGCCTCCCAGCCGTTCATCTCAGCGAAAGCCATCTCGAGCTCGGCGGCCTTCACACCGTCGTCTTCAGTCATCTCAGCCTTGGCATAGAGGGCCTCCCGCTCCTTCATATTCTGCCACAATGGAGTGTGGCCCATGAGGACGGTGTCCATGACGCTGTATTCGTCGTACTTGAAGTGGTCCTGCTCCAATACCGACAGGCGCTCGCCGGGAGCCATCTCGATGCTGCCTTTGTTGGGCTCGAGCTCACCGCTGATGGCGCGCAGCAGGGTCGACTTGCCTGCTCCGTTGGCTCCGATGACGCCGTAGATGTTGTTGTTAGTAAACTTCAGGTTCACGTCCTTGTAGAGAACCTTCTTGCCGAATTGAATTGCCAGATTGGTGACTGTGATCATCTTGCTTCTTTGCCTTATTACTTATTTTGAGGGTGCAAAGGTACAAAATATTTCCGACATGGCCAAATGAATAGTGAAAAAGCGGCACTTCGTCGATGGAGAAGTACCGCTTTAAGGTCGTCAAAGTGCCGCTTTGAGGAGAGCGAAGTGCCGCTTTGATTATTTGTAGAGATAGCGCTTGATACTCTTCTTGGGAGTCTTCTGGAACTCCTCGTCGTGGATGACGATCTCGGAGATTTTCTCGTAGGCCGGCAACTGCTGGTTGAGCCCCGTGAGGTTCTGGTTCATGACGTCCTGCAGGTCCTCGCGGCTGAAGTTCATGCTCTTGGCTTCGTCGAAGTCGGGGTGTACGAGCGCGACGAGCTTGGTGTCGCGCTGGACGACGATCGACTCGAGCACCATGGTCATCGAGTTGAGTTTGTCCTCGATTTCCTCGGGATAGATGTTCTGTCCGTTGGGGCCGAGGAGCATGTTCTTCGAGCGTCCGTTGATGAAGACGTTGCCCTCGCGGTCCATGGTTCCGAGGTCGCCCGTGTGATACCATCCCTGAGCGTCGATGGTTTCACGTGTGGCATCCTCATTCTTATAATAGCCCAGCATGACGTTGAGTCCGCGTGCGAGGATCTCGCCGGGGACGTTCTGCGGGTCGGGCGAGTCGATGCGCACCTCCATGTTCTTGGCTGCCCGTCCGCATGAGCCAGGCACGAACTCGCGCCAGTCGGCATAGCAGATGATGGGTGCGCACTCCGTGGCGCCGTAGCCTACGGTGTAGGGGAACGAGATGCGATGGAGGAACTGCTCGACCTCCTGGTTAAAGGCGGCGCCGCCGATGATAATCTCGAAGAAGTTGCCGCCGAAGGCCTTGACCACCTCCTTGCAGATCATCTCGCGGATGCGCTGGGAGATGACGGGCATCTGGAGCAACAGTCGCATGCGGTTGTTCTGGATCTTGGGGAACACCTTCTTGCGGATGATCTTCTCGATGACCAGGGGGACGGCGATGATGATGCGAGGCTTCACCTCGGCGAAGGCCTGGGCGATGATGGCTGGCGAGGGGATGCGGTTGAGATAGTAGACGTGGCATCCGCGGAGGAACTCATAGATGAACTCGAAGGCCATGCCGTACATGTGGGCCATGGGGAGGATGGAGATGATGTTGTCGCCCTCCTTCACCTCGTTGCCCATGACAGAGCAGGCGAAGTCGAAGTTCGACCACAGGGCGCGATAGGGAATCATGACGCCCTTTGAGAATCCCGTCGTGCCGCTGGTGTAGTTGATGAGGGCCATCTCGTCAGGGCTCTGCTCGCGATAGTAGCTGACGTGCTCCTTGCGGAAATACTTGGGGAACTTCTTGCCGTAGAGCTCATTGAGGTGCTCGCGGGCATAGGTCAGCTTGTCAGTCCTCGAGATGAGCAGCGAGAAGTCGGTGGAGCGGATGATGCCCTCCAGTCCGGGCATCTGCTGCGGGTCGATGCTGCCACAGACGTGGTCGCCGGCGAAGAGCAGACGGGCGTCGGAGTGGTTGACGATGTTGTGCACCTGGTCGGGCATGAACTCGTGCAGGATGGGCACGGCGATGGCGCCATAGGTCAGCGTGGCCAGGAAGGCGACGGCCCACTGGCTGGAGTTGCGTCCGCAGAGGGCTATCTTGTCGCCGCGCTGGATGCCGGAGTTCTCAAACAGGATGTGGACTTTCTCAATCTTGCGTGCCACGTCGTGGTATTGCAGCGTCTGGCCTTTATAGTCAGTCAGGGCATCCCTGTCCCAATGGCTGATGATGCTTTTCTCGATAAGCTCGTTGAAGCTTGGTATTTCTTTCATCTTTTATGTTTATGCTTGGTAAAGATATCGTTTGATGCTCTTCTTGGGAGTCTTTTGGAATTCCTCCTTGACCAGCTCGACACGGGTGATGCGGCTGTAGGCCGGCAGCTGCTGGTTGAGGTTCTGGCGGTTCTGCTCCATGACGGCTGCGACGGAGTCCTGATCGAGCCCGAGGGCCTCATCCTGGTCGGGATAGACGAGGGCGACGAGCTTCTCGCCCTCCTGGATGACGAGGCTCTCGCCGACGAGGGGCATGGAGTTGAGCTGATCCTCGATTTCCTCGGGATAGATGTTCTGTCCGCTCGATCCGAGGAGCATGTTCTTGATGCGTCCGCGGATGTAGATATTGCCCTCGCGGTCCATCGTGCCGAGGTCGCCCGTGTGATACCATCCTTCTGTGTCGAGGGCCTCGGCCGTCGCCTCATGGTTCTTATAGTAGCCCAGCATGACGTTGGTGCCTCGGGTCAGTATCTCACCAGGAATCGTCTGAGGATCTGCCGAATCGATGCGCACCTCCATATTGTCGATGGCTCGGCCGCAAGAGCCTGCGGCGAAGTCGGTCCAGTCGCTGTAGCTGATGAGCGGGGCGCACTCCGTGGCGCCATAGCCGACGGTCACGGGGAATCCGATGCTGAGCAGGAACTGCTCGACCTCCTTGGAGAGGGCTGCACCACCCACGATGACTTCATAGGCGTTTCCGCCAAAGGCTGCAAAGACCTGCTCGCAGATCTTCTCCTTGACGCGTTTCGAGACGACGGGCATGGCCAGCAACAGACGCATGCGATTGGTCTGCAAGACGGGGAAGACCTTCTTGCGGATGATCTTCTCGATAATCATCGGCACAGCGATGACAAGTGCCGGCTTAACCTCAGTGAAAGCCTTGGCTATGAGCGTGGGCGACGGAAGACGGTTGAGGAAGAAGATGTGGCATCCGTTGCAGAAGGCGAAGATGAACTCAAAGGCGAGGCCATACATGTGGGCCATGGGCAGGAAGCTCAGCATCGACTGGCCAGCCTTGACGTGTTCGCCCAGCCGACGGAGGGCGAAGTCGAGGTTGCCCCACAATGCGCGATACGGCAGCATGACGCCTTTGGAGAATCCCGTCGTGCCGCTGGTGTAGTTGATGAGTGCCAGCTCCTCAGGCTTGTCCTCATGATAGCGGACGTCCTCGCGCGTAAAGTCTTTAGGATAGCGGTTGCCGAACATCTGGTTGAGATGCTCGCGGGCGTATGTGAACGTCTCGGATCGCGAGAGCATGATCGAGAAGTCGGGCAGGTTGATGATAGCTTCGAGGCCCGGCATCATGTCAGCATTGATCTCCTTGGCCACAAAGTCGCCGACGAAGAGCAGGCGCGACTCTGAGTGGTTGACGATGTTGTGCATCTGCTCGGCATTGAACTCATGCAGGATGGGCACGGCCACGGCGCCGTATGTGAGCGTGGCAACGAACGTGACGGCCCAGTTGGCCGAGTTGCGCCCGCAGATGGCGATCTTGTCGCCCTTTTTGACGCCGCAGTTTTCGAACAGGATGTGAAGCTTGACGATGAGAGTTGCCACGTCGTGATACTGGTAGGTCTGACCTTGATAGTCGGTCAGTGCATTGGAATCCCAGTTGTTGACGATGGTCGATTTGATATATTGGTTGAAGCTTGAGCCTTTATTCATTGCACAATATTAAAAATTTTGTGCAAAGATACATTGTTTTTTGCACAAAACCAAACTTTTCGTGCAATAATTTCGACAAAAAGCAGAAATAAGGGGGAAATAGACCATTTTTAACTACTCATAGCGCATTGAGCGGGCCGGATGGATGCGCGAGACGAGATAGCTGGGAGCAATGAGCACGAAGACGCAGATGAGCAGGGTGGCCAGATTGAGCAGCAGGAAGATGGGGATGTTGACCTCCATGGGGGCCTCGCTGACGTAGTAGGTCTGCGGATCGAGCTTGATGATGCCTGTGTACTTTTGGAGCAGGACGATGCCCAGGCCGAGCAGGTTGCCGATGATGAGGCCCCGCCCGATGATGAACGTGGCAAACCAGAGGAACGTGTGGCGTATGGTCTTGTTGCGGGCTCCGAGGGCCTTGAGGATGCCGATCATCTGGGTGCGCTCGAGGATGATGATGAGCAGGCCACTGATCATCGTGAAGCCAGCCACGGCGACCATGAGGGCCAGGATGATCCACACGTTGACGTCGAGCAGGTCGAGCCATGAGAAGATCTGGGGGTAGGCCTCAAGGATGTTCTGCGAGGCGAAGGTGTTGCCCTCGGCATCGAGCGTGCGCCCTACTTCCCACACGACGTTGAGGCTGGTCTGCTCCAGTCGCGAGAAGTCGTCGACGAGCAGTTCGGCACCCGTGCACTCATCGCCGCTCCAGCCGTTGAGGCGCTGGGTGGCATAGAGGTCGGTCAGGCAGACCAGGTCGTCGAACCGCTTCATGTTGGTGGCATAGATGCCCGTGACGGTGAAGCGGCGTGTGCGCACGTCGTCGTCGCCAATGAAATAGGCAAAGACGCGGTCGCCAACGCCAAGATGCAGTTTCTGCGACATGGTGCGCGAGATGAGCAGGGGATACTTCGTCGTGGAGTCGCAGAAGGCGGGCAGCGATCCCTCGACGAGGCACTGGCTGAGATAGGTTGTGTCGTATTCCTGTGCGATGCCCTTGAAGGCCACGCCGAGGAAGTCGTCGTCAGTCTTGAGGATGCCCTCGGCATTGGTGAAACGCTGGGCGTGGCTGACGCCGTCGATGCCTGTGAGCACCTGCATCATGCTGTCGCCTATACATATAGGTAGGGAGGCGGCTGAGGTGAACGAGCCGATGTTCTCCACCTGGATATGGCTGCCGAAGCCTGCCACCTTGTCGCGGATGGTATGCTTGAAGCCCAGCACGACGCTGACCGTCACGATCATAACAGCAAGGCCCACTGCCACGCCGATAGTGGCAATGCGGATGGCGGGGCGGCTGACCTTGCGGCGGTCGTCGTCCTCACCATATATCTTGCGTGCTATGAACAACGGGAAATTCATTCTACTCTTCCTGGATATGACTCGAGTGCTTTCTGCAGGACAACGAGCGCACGGACGAGGTCGTCCTTCTTCAGCACATAGGCGATGCGCACCTGGTCGCGGCCGGCCCCTGGCGTGGTGTAGAATCCGGCTGCGGGTGCCATCATGACGGTTTGGCCTTCATATTCAAACTCGCTGAGACACCAGCGGCAGAACTTCTCGGCATCGTCGACGGGCAGACGGGCCACGGTGTAGAAGGCGCCCATCGGGATGGGCGAATAGACGCCTGGGATGCGGTTGAGGCCGTCGATGAGGCACTTGCGGCGCTCGACGTATTCATCGTAGACGTCGCGCATGTACTCGTCGCTGACGTCGAGCGAGGCCTCGGCCACGATCTGTCCGATGAGTGGCGGCGAGAGGCGGGCCTGACAGAACTTCATCACAGCGGCCCTGACCTCGCGGTTCTTGGTGATGAGGGCTCCGATGCGGATGCCGCACTCGGAATAGCGCTTCGAGACAGAGTCGATCAGGATGACGTTCTGCTCAATGCCTTCCAGATGGCAGGCGGAGATGTAGGGCGAACCCGTGTAGATATATTCGCGATAGACTTCGTCAGAGAAAAGGTAGAGGTCGTATTTGCGCACGAGGTCGCGAATCTGATTCATCTCACGACGGGTGTAGAGATAGCCCGTCGGGTTGTTGGGATTGCAGATCATGATGGCGCGCGTACGCTCATTAATCAGTTCTTCAAACTTCTCAACCTTGGGGAGCGAGAATCCCTCCTCAATCGTCGTGGCAATCGTACGGATGCGGGCACCAGCCGAGATGGCGAAGGCCATGTAGTTAGCATAAGCCGGCTCTGGCACGATGATCTCATCGCCCGGGTTCAGACAGCTGAGAAAGGCAAACAGCACAGCCTCAGAACCGCCCGACGTGATGATGATGTCGTCAGCAGTGACCTGAATGTTGTAGCGGGCATAGTAGTCGACCAGCTTCTCGCGATAGCTCTGATAGCCCTGCGAGGGGGAATATTCCAGGATATTGCGGTCGATGTGCTTCAGTGCGTCGAGTCCCACTTGCGGAGTGGGCAGGTCGGGCTGGCCAATATTGAGGTGATAGACATGAATGCCGCGCTTCTTGGCAGCAGCAGCCAGAGGGGCCAGCTTGCGTATCGGCGACTCGGGCATCTCATGCCCTCGAATGGAGATTTCAGGCATCTTCTACTTTGCTTGTTGGTTGATTCAGCCTGCAAAGTTACAAAGAAAAAACGAGAACGGGCAAAGATTCATCAGAAAAAGGACAGAAATTATAATAATTAAAATAATTCCTGTCCTTTTCTGCTTTTGTTGACTGAATGCTTACTTCTTGTTCAGGGCGAGGTCAATCTCAACGGCAATGCTGACCGTTGCGCCGACCATCGGGTTGTTGCCGATGCCCAGGAAGCCCATCATCTCGACGTGGGCGGGCACTGACGACGAACCTGCAAACTGAGCGTCGCTGTGCATGCGGCCCAGCGTGTCAGTCATACCATAGGAGGCAGGACCGGCAGCCATGTTGTCAGGATGCAGGGTGCGGCCTGTGCCACCGCCACTGGCTACTGAGAAGTAGGGCTTGCCAGCCAGCACACGCTCCTTCTTGTAGGTTCCGGCCACGGGGTGCTGGAAGCGAGTGGGGTTGGTCGAGTTGCCAGTGATGGAAACGTCGACGTTCTCCTTCCACAGGATAGCCACGCCCTCACGGACGTCGTCGGCACCGTAGCACTTCACCTTGGCGCGTGGACCGTCGCTGTAGGGAGTCTCCTTCACGACCTTCACCTCACCAGTGTAGTAGTCGAACTGCGTCTGAACATAGGTGAAGCCATTGATGCGCGAGATGATCATGGCGGCGTCCTTGCCCAGACCGTTCAGGATGACGCGAAGGGGCTTCTTGCGCACCTTGTTAGCCTTCTCGGCAATCTTGATGGCACCCTCTGCAGCTGCGAACGACTCGTGGCCGGCCAGGAAGGCGAAGCACTCGGTCTCCTCGCGGAGCAGACGGGCAGCCAGATTTCCGTGTCCAAGACCCACCTTGCGGTCGTCAGCCACAGAACCGGGGATGCAGAACGACTGCAGGCCGATGCCGATAGCCTCGGCAGCCTCAGCAGCGCTCTTCACGCCACGCTTGATGGCGATGGCAGCACCACAGACGTATGCCCACTTAGCGTTCTCAAAGCAGATGCGCTGCGTCTCCTCACACATCTGGTAGGGGTCGACACCTGCCTTCTCGCAGATCTCGTTGGCCTCCTCAATGCTATTGATCCCGTTCTCTTTCAGAGCGGCCAGCACCTGATTGATGCGACGCTCATAGCTCTCGAATGATACTTTTCTAATCATATCTTGTTTCCTCCTTTATTCTTTGCGTGGATCAATAACTTTCACAATTCCCTGCTCGGCGGTCGTGCGGCCATAGCTGCCAGTGAACTTCTTCACGGCCTCGTTGGCGTCCATGCCGTCCTTGATGGCTTCCATCATCTTGCCCAGGTGTACGTACTCGTAGCCGCAGACCTGATTGTCCTTGTCGAGGAACTGCTTGGTGATGTAGCCTTCAGTCAGCTCCAGATAGCGCGTGCCCTTGGCCACGGTGCCATAGAGCGTACCTGTCTGCGAACGCAGGCCCTTGCCAAGATCCTCAAGTCCGGCACCAATGACCAGGCCGCCCTCAGAGAAGGCGCTCTGCGTACGGCCGTAGACGATCTGCAGGAACAGCTCGCGCATAGCCGTGTTGATGGCGTCGCAGACGAGGTCGGTGTTCAGGGCCTCGAGGATGGTCTTGCCAGGCAGGATCTCGCTGGCCATGGCAGCGGAGTGAGTCATACCCGTGCAACCGATGGTCTCGACGAGAGCCTCCTGAATGATGCCGTCCTTGACGTTGAGCGACAGCTTGCAGGCACCCTGCTGAGGAGCGCACCAGCCGATACCGTGGGTATAGCCCGAAATGTCCTTAATCTCTTTGGCCTGAATCCATTTGCCCTCTTCAGGGATGGGAGCGGGGCCGTGGTTGGGGCCTTTTGCCACAACGCACATGTTTTCAACTTCCTTAGAATAAATCATAACGTTTTGTTAAAAATATTTGTTTTGTTAAGAGTGAATGCTTGGCGATATAGACTCGACGTCTGCTATTCAGCCTGCAAAGTTACAAAATAATTCCGATATTACCGCAGTTCTTTATGATTTATTAAGTATATGGATGGGCTTCATCATCTTGACAGCTGCATCCACAACTGTTCAAAGAGCTCACGATGACGGCCTGGCAGGATGATGTGATGATTGCCGATAGGGTCGGTCAGGAAGTAGCGTGTCTGGGTGACATCGTCAAGCTGTATCAACTGCTGGGTCCGGCAGAGGTCGGGTTTCGCCTGATTTCCGATCAGCTGGCCCTCTGCAATGAAGCATCGCGACAGATTGCCCGAGAACTTCAACACCGTCACGGGGCCCTCCTTCATAAAGCCACGGATGCCGACGCCGATGCCCGACTCGAAGTGCGTGTCCAGCTCGTAGCGCTCCACCATGTTGAAGGGTATCGTGCAATGGGCGAAGAGCATCTGCCCCTTCTCCACATCGATGGACGACGGGTTGGCCTGGAAGCCTGTGCAGCCTGTCATCGCCTGCGCTATCTTCATCGTCAGCATGGCCGGCACGTCGCCCTCACAACCCGCCACGATGCCCTCAGCATTGAGCCTTGCCAATGCCAGGCAACCCGTGTTGCGGACGGACGTCAGCAGGTCGAAGCAGCGCAAGGTGAAGCCATCCAGCCGATAGCGCCCGATGATCTCTCTCAGGGCCTCGCAGATACGCTCTGCTCCAGGAACGGAACGGCGAATGGCTTCTGACGGCCCCTCTGTCGGCTCTTCGCCGAGTGGCAGCGACTTAACGACATCGAGCAGTTCGTCCATTGGAATTGTCACCAACTCCATGCCCAGCGACTGCTCTATGGCTGTGCTGTCGTAATCGCTGGCAATGAGCCAGTCGGACGGACGGCCGATGATGCCCAGTCGGCATCCTTCGAGCTTCCAACGGGCCTCCCCCACCCTTTCCAGCATCTTGATCCGACTGGCGACATAATCAGCCGGCCCATGGATGATCTCGCCCCGATAGCCGTTCTGCCGCAGAAAGGACAGGATTTCCATCGAGGCCGCCAGCGAGTTGCTCTTGCCCGAGGTCAGCAGAAAAACGGGACGGCTCGGATGGCCAAGCACCTGTGGAGCATGGCGGAGGAAAAGGCCCTCCGTACCTCCTGTCCGAACATATATCAGTTCGAGCGTATGGCTGCCGTAGTCGGAAAAATCCCCTCCGCGCCATTCGTAATCAATGCTCAGTGAGCCGAGAAATTCCTCAGTGGCCGACGCGACGGCCCGTTCGTCGTGCAGTTCCGACGTCAGCGAATAGATTGCGATATTCTTCATTTCCTTCTGATTATTTTGCAAATATACAAAAAGTCCAGCAAACAAATCTTACTTGTGAGCAAAAAAACACATTTCCTTGGCGTTTTTCTCACGAATCCTAACAATTATTGCAGCAAAATAGCATCATGAGACCACCTCTCAGGCATCATTTAAGGATAGCCAGCCATACAAAGCCAAGTCACTGCTTGATACCATCGTTGCTGACGACAAGGGCATTGATTTGGATTTGAAAACACAGTTGCTGTTGAACGACTTGGAAGACAAATGAAGCACACCTTATTATTAATATTAAAAGCCTGTTGGTGGTATTATCGGACTCTTGAAAATGTAAAAAGTTTTTACGTCTTTCTGGTTCAAATCTCTAACTGCCTACGAATCAGCGCATTTACAAAAAACGGGCAAAGAAGCGGTGCTTTTTGATGGAAGAAGCGTTGCTTTTTGGGTCGAGAAGCACCGCTTTCTGACTGCGAAAGCACTGTTTTTCCCCTTACGCTCCTGTCAAAAGTAAAAACAATTCATAACACCTGCCCAGTTAGTCACGCCAGGTTTCTGATGGCACTTCTCCATTAAGATGAGGTTCCAGGGAAATACACTTTCGTCAGACACAAATTCATTTTCTTTGGTTTTTATTTTGCCGTATCGGGAAAAGGTAGTAACTTTGCATACGCAATTAAATCACATAATGGAACAAGAATTCGAAATCATCGCCAAAACGTTCATGGGACTGGAACCTGTGCTGGCGAAAGAATTGACCCTGATGGGGGCCAACAACATTCAGATTGGTAGACGCATGGTGTCGTTTACGGGTGACAAGGAAATGCTTTATCGCGCTAACTTCCAGCTGCATACAGCAATCAAGATCTTAAAGCCCATCAGCCGCTTCAAGGCTAAGAGCGCCGATGATGTCTACGAGGAAATCAAGAAAATCGACTGGAGCA
Organism: uncultured Prevotellaceae bacterium; assembly: GCA_902779455.1. Taxonomy (GTDB): domain Bacteria; phylum Bacteroidota; class Bacteroidia; order Bacteroidales; family Bacteroidaceae; genus Prevotella. The sequence goes on along the minus strand of CACZBS010000002.1, from coordinate 30,479 downwards.
AATATCTGGACGTCGAACATACATTCGCCGTCGATGCCGTCGTCTTCAGCGAGGAGTTCCGTCATTCCAAGTTCGTCAGTTATAAGGTGAAGGATGCCATCGTCGACCAGTTCCGCGAGCGGACAGGCAAACGCCCGAATATCTCAGTGGCGAACCCCGACATCAGACTGCACATCCACGTGGCCGAAGCTGACTGCACGCTCTGCCTCGACTCAAGCGGCGAGTCGCTCCATCGACGCGGCTACAGGCAGGAGTCCGTCGAAGCCCCGCTCAACGAGGTGCTGGCAGCAGGCATGATTATGATGACGGGATGGCAGGGTGAGACGGACTTTATTGACCCGATGTGCGGATCAGGCACATTGCTCGTCGAGGCAGCACTCATCGCTCGCAACATGGCCCCCGGACTATTCCGCAAGGAATATGCCTTCGAGAAGTGGCCAGACTTCGACTCCGAACTATTCGACAAGATATATAACGACGACTCTCAAGAACGTGAATTTAAGCATCATATCTACGGCTACGACATCGACATGAAGGCTGTCAATACGGCCCGTATGAACGTGAAGGCCGCCGGGCTCTCAGCCGACATCACCGTAGAGCAGCAGGATTTCAAGGACTTCACCCAGCCTGCACAAAAGTCAATCCTCGTGACCAATCCTCCATACGGCGAGCGCATCTCGACCCCCGACCTGTTGGGCACCTACCGAATGATCGGCGAGCGCCTCAAGCATCAGTTCGTGGGCGACGACGCATGGATTCTCTCTTATCGTGAGGAGTGCTTCGAGCAGATTGGCCTCAAGCCAAGCATCAAGATTCCCGTCTTCAACGGCAGCCTGGAGTGCGAGTTTCGTAAATATCAGATCTTCGACGGCAAACTGAAGACCTTCCGAAGCGAAGGCGGCATCGTGAAGACCGAGGAAGAGAAGCGCCAGATGGCTGAGAAGCATCGCTTCAAGAAGAACCGAGAGTTTAAGCAGCGTCTGGACGAGCAGGAGCAGAACGAGGAGTCAGACATTCGCTCTTTCACCTTCCACCGCCATGAGTTTAAGGACGACGACAGGAGCGGCAAGCAGCGTGAGCGCCGCCAGCCACGACGTGAGCGCCACGACGCAGATGAGCGAAAACCGAAATATAAGAGCACGCCAAACCGCGGCGGCCACGAGCGGTTCGACCGTAGTGGAGGTAAGAAGAACTTCAAACGCGATCACGACCATGACGACGACTAAGAAACGCCAGGCAATAGTACTCCTTTGTATGGCTATCATCATGCCCATGAGCGCACAACAAAAGCTTTTCACGCTGGAAGACCTCAACTTCGGCGGCACTAACTATCACAACATGCGCCCCAAGTCGATGTTCCTCACATGGTGGGGCAACCAGCTGATGTATCAAGACGCTGAAGAAGGAGGCACCATCGACCGCCAGGGCACGAAGAAGCCACTCTTCAACATCGCCGAGCTGGGTGCAGAATGGCATTCTGCCATGAATGCACAATATCTCTATGCCGGACAGCCACTTGTGCTGCTCAGCAATAAAAAGGAGCGCGTACTTTACGACTTCAAGAAGAAAACCGTCGTATGGCGGCAGGAGATAAAGCAGGGCGACGTGTGCCAGAAGTGGAACAAGTCGTCACGAGCCCTCGCCTTCGTACGCGACGCCCAGCTCTACGTGCGCGATGCAGAGGGAAGGGAGGCGCAATTGACTGACGACGGCTCGCGCGAGATTGTTTACGGAGAGGCCGTCCACCGCAATGAGTTCGGCATCATGGACGGACTCTTCTGGAGTCCTGACGGGCAGCGGCTGGCCTTCTATCGCATGGACCAGTCGATGGTGACGGATTATCCGCAGGTTACTATCGACACACGCATCGCCGAGGAAGTCCCCGACAAGTATCCCATGGCAGGAATGACAAGTCATAAGGTGACCGTCGGAGTCTACGACCTGAAGAGCCGCAAGACGGTCTATCTTCAGACAGGCGACCCGACTGACCGCTACTTCACCAACATCGCATTTTCACCTGACTCAAAGACCATCTACATGCAGGAGCTCAATCGCGATCAGAACGACTGCCGGCTCGTCAGCTATGATGCCCTAAGCGGAAAACGCATCAGCGAGCTTCGCCGTGAGACGAATCCTAAATACGTTGAGCCCCTCCACCCGATCATCTTCCTTCCATGGGACGATGGGAAGTTTATCCTGCAAAGCGAGAAAGACGGATATAACCACCTATACCTTTATAATACAAAAGGAGAACAACTGCAGCAGCTGACTGCGGGCCAATGGGTGGTGATGGACGTACTGGGGTTCAACCAAAAGGCCAAGACCGTCATCATTGCATCCAATGAACGCCACCCGCTGCAGCGCAACATTTACGCAGTCGACATCAAGACAGGACGCCGCACCCTGCTCGACAATGGACAAGGCGTTCATCACGCCGTTCTCTCAGACGACGGTTCACAGCTTTACGACAGCTACAGCACACCCGATATTCCGCGAGCCTATGCCCTGACCAGCACACAGAAGCCTAAGCCCACTGTGCTCTTCACAGCGCCCGACCCGTGGCAGGGCTACGTCGTTCCACGCTTCGAGTGTGGCAGCATCAAGGCTGCCGACGGCGTGACTGATCTCTACTGGCGAATGGTGAAGCCGGCCGACTTCGACCCCTCAAAAAAGTATCCCACAATCGTCTACGTCTACGGAGGTCCTCATGCCCACAACGTCGAAGCATCATGGCATTGGTACAGCCGTTCGTGGGAGACCTATATGGCACAGAAAGGCTACATCGTCTTCATACTCGACAACCGCGGCTCAGAGAATCGCGGACGCGACTTCGAACAAGCCACCTTCCGCCAGCTCGGCCAAGTGGAGATGCAGGATCAGATGTGCGGCGTCGACTATCTGCGTTCGCTGCCCTATGTCGACATGGCCCGGCTGGGCGTACACGGCTGGTCGTTCGGCGGATTCATGACCATCTCGCTCATGACCAACTATCCCGACATCTTCAAGGTCGGCGTGGCCGGCGGGCCAGTCATCGACTGGAAGTGGTATGAGGTGATGTATGGCGAGCGTTACATGGACACGCCAGAAGCCAACCCTGAGGGCTACGCCAAGACGAGTCTCATCGACAAGGCCAAGAACCTGCGCGGGAAGCTTCAGATCATCATCGGTGCCAACGACCCGACGGTCGTACCACAGCATGCCCTGTCGTTCCTCAAGGCCGCCATCGAGGCCGGCACCCAGCCCGACTTCTTTGTCTACCCCGGCGAAGGCCACAACATGATGGGCCACGCCAGCGTTCACCTGCATGAACGAATCACGCAATACTTTGAGGACTATTTGAAATAAAAACTACTATACATTTAGGCACGGACGTCGATTCCATCATAGAATCGCTCCGTGCCTAAATTGTTTTTATTAAACATCTTTCCGCTTAGCGCTTATCAACGAACTTATAGTCGCTATACTTCGAGCGTGGGAAATCGAACGTTTGATCGCTGATGCCACCAGACTTGAAGCTGTTGATACGAATCGTAGCCCAAAAGAAGACAACCTTCACCTTGATCGATTTCGGAGCCAGCGTGCGGGGGTCGAGCAGTGCCTTCACTTCCTTGATCGTGCCCTTCGCGCTCTTACGCTGGCGAAGCATCAGCAGAAGCCCATCATCAACGTTCGACATGCTGTAGTCAAAGTCGTCGAGTTCAAACTTGAACTTCCCTGAATACTTATCTTTCTTGTCAGAGTTAGCAGCATGAATCTCCACCAGCTTCTTACGCTTATAAACCATGTAAGCAGTCGTACCATCGTTGTAGCCGTCGACTTTCTCCTCATAGAAGCGGCTGCGCTTGCCCTTCATCCAGATAGACCCGTGAGTGCGATAGATGCCTGCCACATTGACGTCGTAGCCAAACGATGAACCCTGCGAACCGAAAACCTGCTCATATGCTTTATTGAAAATGCGGCGGGCCTCATTCCCGTCTGTCTGTTTCTTTGCGCCAAATCCTGCCATGCTGACCAACGTTGCCAGCATAAGTATCATGATGTTTTTTCTCATGCGATATAGGGTTCTTACATAAAAAAGGGAGGCTCCTAAAAGCCTCCTTGTGATTCCGGCGGGATTCAAACCCACAACCTTCTGATCCGTAGTCAGATGCTCTATTCAATTGAGCTACGGAACCTCCGTTCCAACTCATTTCTGAATTGCGAGTGCAAAGGTACGCACTTTTTTTGAAACCACCAAACTTTTCGGCAACTTTTTTCAAAAAAAGTGCGTTTTACCCTTGTTTCGGCCTATTTTTCGTCTGGCACGGCATAGCGCTGGCCCATTTTCTTGACTAACTGGCGTGCATACTTCTCAGAATAGCCAGGGCGCTTGACGGTGGAGCCAAGGCCATAAGGCGTCTTCGTGAACTGACCATCTGCCTCAGGCTTCGAGATCATGTCGTTGTACTTGACGATGAGATAAGTAGCCAGTTGGCGCCAACGGTCAAGCATCTGGTCGGCCTTCTCTGCTGTGTAGCTGGTAAGGAAGCTGACACGAGCGTCACCTTGGAGCGTCAGCGCTCGATCCTCTGTCTCTTTCTGCAGACGGGCATACGAGTTATCGAGCGAGTCACGCACCTCCTTCAGCGAGGAGAAGAGCATCGAATAGCGGGGATATACCATATTAGAGACCCAGTTCTGCACCCAGTAGGCATTGTCCATTGAGAAGTGGAGGTCGTCGGCACCCGGAGTGTCATAGGGGCGCGGCGCCTTAGTGGCGCAGCAATAGACGGGTGTGAAGGGCACCATGTTGCCGTCGTCATTAGCAAACCAGAAGCACCCGCCAATCTCACGCGGCATCCACGAGCGCATCTGCGAGACATAGACAAAGCCAGCCTGCTGGGTTGAAACGGGGCGCTCATTGAAATATTTCTTGCCATCGACTTCGAAGTAAAGCGGCGTAGGACGGTAAGGCATCTCCCAGATTCCGCCTCCGATATCCTCAGGATCGTCGAGCGAGAAGGGTGTCGACTCGAAGTGATCGCGCATGGCTTCGCGCACATCGGCCACAGAGACGGGGCGGTTGGGCCTGACCCACAGCGGCAGAGGCTCTGCATCTTTCTGGATGCCTTCTGCCCAAGGGATGTAGCGGTCCATTCCGTCAGCATAGCGGTTGAAGAACTGCCACACGCGGGCATCGCAGATGCGGCGGCCCGAGAAGTCGGGAGCGGCATAGGCAGCATTGAACGAGAAGTCCTCGTCCTTGCCCGTGAACCAGCCCATCCGGCGGGCATACTTCACGACGTTTTTCGAGAAGAGCACGTTGCCCGACTTGTCCTTCATGTCAAACTTGGTGATGCGGCTTTGGTTGGCATGGCCGCAGATCATGTCGTCAGGCACGCGGAGAGCCACCCAGACCGTACGTTCTTTCGACACCTTACGGTCGGAGGCGCAGCCCATCATCTCCATAATCCATGCCTCGTTGGGGTCGCAGATGGTGAACGTCTCGCCTTCAGAGCAATAGCCGTACTGCTCGACGAGCGTGGTCATCACCTGGATGGCCTCCCGAGCCGTTTTCGAACGCTGCAGAGCGATGTAGATGAGCGAGCCATAGTCGATAATGCCAGTGGTGTCGACCATTTCCTCGCGACCTCCGAAGGTGGTCTCGCCGATGGTCACCTGCCATTCATTGATGTTGCCAATCGTGTTGTACGTCTCCTCGGCCTCAGGAATCTCGCCCAGGTATTTGTTTGTGTCCCAATCGTAGATCTTGCGCATTTCGCCCTTCTGGTGTTTGGCTGCAGGCTGATGGCGCAGGCCTGTGAACATGCCGTAGCTGTCAGCAGAGTATGAGCAGATGACGGAGCCGTCCTTCGACGCCTTCTTGCCCACGATGAAGTTTGTGCAAGCCATAGCGCCGGCAGCTGCCAGCAGCATGGCGGAAAGAATGATTTGTCGTTTCATTATTGTTTATTATTTTATGAATGATTTGTCGTATCACCAACCGCCTCTTGCGGCGTCGTGGCCGTCGGGTCAAGACGGCGGCGCTTGGGATTTTCCTGTGCACCATAGCGGAGCAGCCGTTGGGCGGCAGTGGCAATGCTCATGCCCTGTGTCTGCGTGGAGCGCTTCAGGTCGTCGAAGGCATCCTCAGTGCGGTGCAACTGCTCGTCGACCTTCAGCAGGCGCTCGTAGAACACCTGGACGCGCTCGACGAGCGTGTTGGCCGTCTTCATGATCTCTTGCTGATTCTCCACCTGACGCACCTGCCGCCACGTCATTTCCAGCACGCGCAGCATGATGTAGAGGCTCTGACTCCCGGCAATGATGACACCCTTGTCGTAGGCTTCACGCCACAACTGCGGGTCATTGGTCAGTGCCAACTGCAGGGCACTCTCGCTGAAGACGTACATCATGACGAAGTCGAGCCGCTGGCGGTCATCGCGCACATATTTGCTATAGTTCTTTCGCGAGAGCTCATTCACGTGCTGGCGGACGGAATTCAGATGGCGGCGGAGGGCCGACTGGCGCTCCTCGTCGCTCTCAGCAGCATAGTATTCCTGAAAAGCCTTGAACGACATCTTCGAGTCGATCACCACATCGCGGTGGTCTGGGAAATGCAGGACGACGTCTGGCACCAGCCTGTGCCCTTCGTCGTCGTCAGTGACGGCCCGCCCGTTGGCATCGCGCAGCGTCGTCTGTTCTTCAAACTGGACGCCCTCCTCGAGCCCCATTTCCTCCAGCAGCTGCTTCAGTCGCAGCTCGCCGAAGTTGCCCTGAGTCTTGTTCTCCTGTGTCAGCGCCTGTGCCAGCCGGTCGGCCCGTTCGCCCACCTCTTGTGCCTGGCGCAGGTTCTCCTTGATGGATGCGTCGAGTCGTTCCATCGTGACCGTCTGCTGGCGGTCGTTCTCCATGACGGCCTCGCGCATCTGGCGGATGTTCTCATGCAGAGGATTGAGCAGAGCACCCAGCTGCTGCTCGTTGGCCGTGCTCAGTTCGGCGGCCCGCTCCTTGAGAATCTTCTCCGTGACGGTGTTCATCTCCGACTTGATCAGCGCCATCTGCTGGGCCATCTGCTGGGCCGACTGGCGTTCGCGCTGCTCATGGTTGGCACGCTGGTCGGCAAGCCGCTGTTCATACATCGTCGACAAATGCTCCGCCTGCGACCTGGCCACATCGCGCTCCGAACTGAGCTTGACGTTGTCCTGGCGCAGTTGCTCGAGCCTGTCGACCAGCGGGCGGGCCATGCGCCTACCCGCCAAGTAGCCTGCTATGAGGCCTATGGCCACCCCCAGCAGAAGCATCAGGATTGTGATGGTGTTTATCATCGTCATAACACATGCAAAATTACGAAGAAAAAACGACACAGCCAAATCCGTCCCCGCATCAACATTTCATTTAACATTTCTTTGCTGATTCTCAGGGAGAAAGCATCAGGACGATGCCCAGCATCTGTTTCCCCTCATCGCAGCGACAACGAAACACAAATCGGAAAAACGCTCACAGAAAGCGAACGAAACGAATCCTGACGTCCGACAAAACTAAAATCTCAGTGTGATTTATTAAAATCTCAGTGTGATTTTATAAAATCACAGTGTGACGAAATAAAATCTCAGTGTGATTTTAATTATAAAAGTCACACTGAGACAGTTTTTATCAAGTTCTGATTGATTATGTCATGCCTTTCTTTTTCTATTCCGTCGGCTCAAGTTTGATGAGGAAGAGGTTGACAGACTTGTCCTTTGTCAGTTCGTGGGGACCAGCAGGGAGGACGGTGGAATAGACATTGCCCGTGGCGCCCGTGATCTTCGTGCCGTCAATCTTGATGGAAGCCGTCTCTGAGGGTCCGAAGTAGAGGGTCATGCGCATGGGTTGAGACAAGGTGAAGCGGATGCTCGTAGCCGATTCGATCTTCAGACAGGTGGAATAGGTGGTGCCGTCAATGGTTATCTCGCCCTTCGAGTTGGAGCCATTGCCGCTGACTTTGAAGAAATCACTCGAGGGCGTGCCGCTCTTGTCAAACGAACAGATGATGACGCCATCGACAGGTTGTGGCGTGACGCTGGTGGTGTCGACAGGGACATCGGGCGTGGCCGGCTGTCCGAAGAAACCTGCGAAGCGGGAATGATAGCCTGTGATGAGAGCCTCGAGGTCTGCGTCGACGGCTGAGTCGGCATCGTCATTGCCGATATTGTCCTTAAACTGGTGATGGATATCGCCGTGATTCATGCGGCCTGCCCCCAGAGGCCCCGTCACTTGGGCTGGCACATCAAGCACGGCGTCAGGGGAATAGCTGTACATGATGGCAGCATCAGTGTCGAAATTGTTGTAGGACGTCCCCCCTACCCTTGTCTTCTCTGTCGCGGGGACTTGCTCCTCACGCTGGGCAACCTCGTAGGCATCATAGCCTGTCGCGGCGGGCGACGCCTGAGTATAGTAGCGGAAATTGGTGGCCTCGCGATCGAAGTAGTTGTCGAAGGCTTTGATCATGCCCCCGTCCTCGCCCGAGAAAGTGCCTGAGCCCAGGGCGTCAGTGCCTTGGAGGGAAGAGAGGACGGGCTTCTTGGAGCCCAGGAAGTAGTTGCGTTCAAGGAAGATGCTGCTGCCGCTGGTGGCGCCGACGCCATACTTGCCCACCTGGTCGAAGTAGTTATTATAAAGATGAACGCTCATCGTGCGCACACGCGGGTGACGCGAGTCGGAGTGGTCGAACCAGTTGTGATGATAGGTGATATAGTTTGGGCCAGTCTCGCTCTTCATGCCGCACATCGACGATTTACCCGTGTCCCAGAAGTGGCAGTTGTCGATGGTCACCAGCTTCGAGTCGGCCTTCACGTCGATGGCGCCGTCGCCTTTCGTATGGTCGCCGCCACGGTTGCGGCCGTAGAAGGCGTCGATATGGTGAATCCAGATGTTGGAGTTGTCTGTGTCGAGGGAGATGCCGTCGTCCATACATTGCATGACGGCGAGATTGCGCATCTCGAGGCTCTTGACGTTTCGCACGAGGAAGCCAAAGCCGTAGATCGTAGCGTCGTCGCCAATGCCCTCGATGGTGATGTTAAGTTCAGAATCGGCTTGCCGGCCCTTCACTTGGATCCCCTCGGCAGAAGAGCCAAAGGAGTCGACGTCGGAGGCGCTGATTTTACCTATGATGCGCAGAGCGAGAGGCGTGGTGACATTGCCTTTCTCATAAGCCGAGAGGATGGTCTGCAAGCCAGTGAACGTGCCGCTGGAGAGGTGAGCCGTGACGGTGCGGGCCGTAGCGGCTGTGACATAGACCACTTCTGCTCCCGCCTTAAGCTGGCCATCGTTGGTATAGGCACCCACCCCCTCGGGGCAGTCCTTATGGGCAAAGCCTTCGCGATTGTATGGGGCCACGTGGAGCACATCAGTCTCTGCGGCGGCCAGAGTGATCTCCATGTCAGCAGAGTCGACGGGCACAATGCGCAGACGATAGTCGCCTGCTGGCAGCCCGACGGCATCGACGCGCCCAAAGGCTGTATAGTCGCGCACCAGTTGGTCGTCAAGTCGGGTGAAGGCAGCTTGGGCATCGGCAGGACATACGTAGGCATGATATGCCTTAGCCCCAGGATAAGGCAGGAACTTGGCAAAGGCAGACTCAAGCCAGCCGTCGGCCTCGAGAATCTCGATGCCGCTAAAGCGCAGCTCGAAGTCTGCGCGAGAGACGGTGGTGTCGCGAGAGGCATCAAGACCTATGCGGACGCTGTCAGCAGGAAAAGTGAGGTCACGGATGGCATGATTGATGGGGCGGTTGCCGACAAAAGGAACTTGTGCGAACATTGTGAGGCACAAGAGGAGCTGGTTGAGCAATAGCAGTCGTTTCTTCATTTGGATTATTGTTTAATGAAGACGAGGCATTTCGGCGCCTCCCGCCGTCAGTTCAACGGGAAGCGTGGAATCCCTCAAGATTCTCGTATTTTCGGCGCATCATGCGCACATAGATATTGCGGAGCCATAGGGGATGGGCCAGCGTGAACAACAGCCCGATGGAGGCAAGAAGCCAATAGGCAGTCAGTTCGTCGAAGAGAAGGACGAAGACGGCGACGAGAGCCATCGGCACGAGCATGGAGGCCAGCACGACGATTGTCTGGACGCCGTTCTCTACGTTGTTTTTGCCAGTGATCTTCTGGTCGAGCGGCAACGTCTGCTTGTTATAGACGGCCAGCTGGAAAAGCACCATCATGAGGGGGCCTGACGTGATCAGCATGTAGGCGATCATCATCATGAGTGAGAACTTGCCTGCGATAACGGCGGGCAACATCAGCACGAAGGGTACGAGCAGGACGGCTGCATGGAAATAATACTTGGCCTTAAGCAACGAGAGGATGTTTTCGCGATGTACGAGAAGAAGGTCGATATAGTTGCCCTCAGGACACATCACCTTGACGAGGGTTGTCATCCCGTAGAGCGCGAAACAATAGTAGCACCAGAAGTTGAGCATCATCCGCCCGTCGTAGATGTCTGTATAAGCAATCAGAAGCGACAGGACAGCGATGAGGGCAAGCGAGGTGATGACGCGGGCACGGATGGTCTTACAGCGCATCACTGACTTGAGCTCAAGCTTCAGATACTCACCGCTAAGGCCAAAGCGCTCGAGGAATGCAAAACGGCTGACGGACTTGAGGGCTGCGGGCTTCTTCTGTTCCTGCGCAATCTCATCCTTAGCATAACGGCACTGCATCCAGCGGTTAAGCATCAGAAAGGCTACGAGGACCAGCAGGCAAACGAGGACGAACCACCAATGAGAGCCCATCGCCGCGAACGATTCCATCACCTCGTCGAAGAGACTGTCATTCACGTCGGCAAAGGCCATGAGAGGTACGAAATAAGCGGAATAGACGGCCAGCGGAAGAAGCCACCACAGCAGGGAGCGCTGCGTCAGCGTTCGCACGAGAAGATACCACTGGCTGTTGATCATCACGACCAGCAGACCGCTGATGATGATAACCAAGGCTTCGCCTATCGAGGCGCCTCCGCAAAAGACGATGAAGGCATACGGCAGAAAGAAGGCGAGCCACGTCCAGTTGTAGCCACTCAGAAGCGACGTCAGCAGGAATGTCTCAATCACACTACGCGAGGGCAGCGGCTGAAGCAGGTAGGGCTTCAGAAGCATCATCGGCGTCTGCTGGACCGCAAAGCGCGCACCAAAATCGATCAGCATCAGCAAGGGCATGAAGACGAGCCACATGGCGGGCTCGGCCTCGCTATTGGCTATCGAGGCAAACATCACGGCAAAGAAGATGAGATAGACGGCCATAAACCCTGCGCCGATGACCATCATCACCTTGGCCGCGACGCTCTGCTCATAGGCTGGGCTGCGGCGAAACGCCAGGTTGTTATTGTGGCGCAGCAGGCGGAATAGCTGTATGCGGTTCATAGGATGCGCTCTAAAGCTCAGCTTATCTTAGGTCATCTCAGGTCAATGACCTCAGCCGAGGGGAAATCCTTGGAGTTGAACTTGAACGTCGCCTCAGACAGCTTTGTCGACTTCAAGTTGGAAATGGTGAACGTCGTCCACTTTGAGTTCTGAAGCATTTTCACCTCTGTAGGCTGATAGTTCTTACGATCGACCACGATGAAAAGCTCACGTATCTTGCGCTTCTGATCGGTTGCCGTCAGATGAACGTTGAAGGACTTGTCGCTCTTGGTCATCGTGTACTTGAATCCCTGCTTGTAAAGGTTGATGAAATTGTAGGGATTGAGTGCCTGAAGCTGAGCCTCAGTGGGCGTCGTGACGTTGACCTCGTCGCTCTTGGCCATATAGGTCCAGAGCGTCTTGCCGTCAAACCACATGCTACTTTGCTTGGTCGAGGCATTGAACATGCGTCCCTTGACGGAAATGGTGCCGCTGGCCGAGCCGTACTGGGCACTCGACATTGTGAAGTCGGCTTGCACGCCACTCTTGTTACTGACTGTTTGGGCACACTTATCAAGCACCTGACGTGCGGTTTGTGCATTGGAAGCCGTCACCATTGCGATGAAAAGGGCGAAAAACAAGGTTATCTTCTTCATTTTTTGTTGCATTTTAGATGTTAGTTATTATCTGAGTGAATTAAGCAAATTCTCGAGTGTCATATCGTCCTGAATGAGTACATCACGTGGCTTTGAGCCATGAGCCTGTCCTACGACGCCTGCCTTCTCAAGCTGATCCATAAGGCGTCCGGCTCGATTGTAGCCAATGGAGAACTTACGCTGGATGAGACTCGTCGACCCTTGTTGCGACGAGACTATCAGTCGGGCAGCATCATCGAACATCGGGTCAAGGTGGCTCAGGTCGGCTTCATTGCTGCTGCCTCCGCCCTCTTCATCGGCCATGATGGGCTCTGGCAGTTCATAGGGCTCAAGGTAGCCCTGCTGTTCGGCGATATACTTATTGATGTCGTCGACTTCAGGGGTGTCGACAAAGGCACACTGGACGCGAATCGGGTCATTGCCTTGCAGGTAGAGCATATCTCCGCGGCCGATGAGCTGCTGAGCACCCATACGGTCAAGAATGGTTTTCGAGTCGATACCCTGCGACACCTTGAATGCGATTCGTGCCGGGAAGTTGGCCTTGATCGTACCAGTAATGATATTGGTTGTCGGGCGCTGCGTGGCGATAATCATGTGAATTCCGACGGCACGCGCCTTCTGGGCGATGCGGGCGATGGGCAGCTCGATTTCCTTGCCGGCTGTCATGATGAGGTCACCATACTCATCGATGACGACGACAATATAAGGCATGAATTTATGGCCGCGCTCAGGATTGAGTTTGCGGGCGATGAACTTGCGGTTGTAGTCCTTAATGTTACGCTCGCCTGCCGCCATCAGCAGCTCATAGCGGGCGTCCATCTCCACACAGAGCGAATTGAGCGTGCGCACCACCTTCTTCGTGTCGGTAATGATGGGCGAAGCGTCATCATCGGGAACCTTGGCTAGGAAGTGGTTGGCAATCTTGGAATAGATGCTGAACTCCACCATTTTGGGGTCGACAAGCACAATCTTCAACTCAGCCGGATGCTTCTTATATAATAAGGAAGTAAGGATGGCGTTCAGACCGACTGATTTTCCCTGTCCCGTAGCACCGGCCACAAGCAGGTGGGGCGCCTTGGCAAGGTCGAACATGAAGACCTCGTTAGTGATGGTCTTACCCATCGCGCATGGCAGATCCATAGTCGTGTCCTGGAACGTCTTTGAATCGAGCACCGAGCGCATTGAGACGACGGCCTTCTTCTCGTTAGGCACCTCAATGCCGATGGTGCCCTTGCCAGGAATGGGCGCAATGATGCGGATGCCAAGTGCCTTCAGCGAAAGGGCAATGTCATCCTCCAGGTTGCGGATCTTGGCAATGCGGACGCCCTGAGCCGGCGTGATCTCATAGAGCGTAATAGTGGGACCTACGGTGGCCTTAATCGACGAAATCTCGATGCCGAAGTTGCGCAACACCTGGATGATGCGATCCTTGTTGGCCTTCTGCTCGTCCATATCGATATAGGGACGACCGTCATCCTCGTAAGTCTTCAGCAGGTCGAGCGTCGGATAGCGATAGTTCTCAAGGTCGCGCTTGGGGTCATAGGGTTCCAGTTCCTTGTCGCCCACTTTCACCATCTCTGTGCCGTCAGCTTTTTCCTCAGCTTTAGCCACGTCAATCGTCATGTCGACGTCACCATCACCGGCAGGGTTGACAACATTGGCTACAACTGCGCTGTCAGGGGCATCAGGCGCGACGTTCTTTCCTGGTTCATGTTCGAACTCAACAATATTCGTCTCAGGATTGTCGAAAACGCGATGATCATCGTCCTCGGTCTCGATATGACGCATATAGCTGTCCTCTTCGGGTACGCCCTGCTCTGTGTCACTCACCTCAAAAGTCACACGATCAGTAAAGATTTTCACGGGGTTCAGAATCTTACGGATGACGTAGATGGTCTCAGAGCTGACATATAGCAGGAACATGATGGCCGTGATGCCAAGAAGGGCCACCAAGCCGGGCTCACCGACGTAACCTTCAATCCAGCGGCATACATATAATCCATGGTCGCCACCTGCACCAAAGTGAACATCTGCGAAGAACGGCGCAAGAAACTTGGCCAGGGCCACTGAGGCCCAAACCATCAACAGAGCCAAGGCCAAGAACCACTTCAGCAGCGGAGCCTTGTAGGCCCGCATGAGGCGGAAAGCCAGTAAGAAAAGGAACAGGGGAACGATGAAGGCAGCCAATCCGAAACAGCGCTTGATGAAGAACCACGCCGTATAGGCGCCAATGGAACCGCAAGAATTCTGGAATTGCCGCTCCTCATTGGCAAGCTCATCCGCCTGCAGATGCTCGATGAAACTTTGGTCGGCTTGACCGGTAGAGAAATAGCTGACGAACGACCATGTCATGAAGACGGCCACCGCAAAGAGAATCAGTCCGACAATAAAGTGGAACTTCTCATTCATAAAAAAGCCGACAATATGGTTAAGCCCCAATGAATCCGCCAACGACGGACGCTGCTGTCTGGGGGCGTTTTTTTTCTTTTTCTTTGCCATTTTTGAACTTTGTTCGTTAATTATTTTGCAAAATTAGCGGAAAAAATCGAGAACTAATCATGAAATCACATTTTTTTTGTATTTTTGCACCTCGAAAACGTTTGGAACATGACAAAAATCATCTATAACCACTTCGACAAGCAGCTGATTGCGCAACTTCCCTTGGCAGAATTCGAAGGACGCATCATCGTCATATTGACTCCCGGAGAGACGGAAAAAGCCGTCAACTACCTGCTCTCGCAGCCTATCCTGGGCTTCGACACAGAGACCAGGCCAAGCTTCAAGCGAGGCCACCAGCATCAGGTGGCATTGCTGCAAGTGTCAACTTTGGACACATGCTTCCTCTTCCGCCTCAACCATACAGGGCTCACACCCGCATTGAAGCGTCTCTTGGAAGACCAAACGGTTACGAAGGTGGGACTTTCGTGGCACGATGACCTCAACTCACTGCACCGGCTTGGAGAGTTCACAACGGGCAAGTTCATCGATATCCAGTCGCTTGTAGGCAGCATCGGCGTTGAGGATCTCAGCCTGCAAAAACTCTATGCGAACATATTCGGAAGCAAGATCAGCAAACGACAACAACTGAGCAACTGGGAGGCTGACATCCTCAGCGACAAACAGAGGCTTTATGCCGCTACTGACGCATGGGCCTGCATAATGATTTACAACGAAATCATAAGGCTCAAAGAAACAAAAGATTACAAACTCATTATTCGAGAAGAACAAGAATGAAAATCATCACGCTCAAACGAGGTAAGGAAGAGAGTCTCCTACGATTTCATCCCTGGGTATTTTCCGGAGCTATCAAGCAAGCGGAAGAAGGCATTGAAGAGGGAGAAATAGTGGAAGTCAATGCAGAAAACGGCGCTTTCATCGCCATAGGCCACTATCAGCGTGGCTCTATTGCCGTTCGCGTTTTGACGTTCGACAAGGAGGCCGTTGACAATGAGTTCTGGTGTCGGCGGTTGGCGTCAGCCTTACAAGTCCGTATTGCAACAGGCATTGCCGACACGCCTCAGAACAACACCTACCGCCTTGTCCACGGCGAAGGCGACATGATGCCAGGACTCATCATAGACATCTACGGAAGGACGGCTGTCATTCAGGCTCACAGCGTAGGCATGCACCTTCTTCGCCACACGATTGCCGAGCAGCTGATTAAGGCCATGGAAGGACGTATCGACAATGTCTACTACAAGAGTGAGTCGACCATTTCATTCGTCGAGCCAGAAAATGGTTTCCTCATTGGAGGCAGCGATGTCAACACGGCAATGGAGAACGGGCTGACCTTCCATGTCGACTGGCTCAGCGGCCAGAAGACAGGTTTTTTCGTCGACCAACGCGACAACCGCTCTTTAGTGGAGCGATACGCCCGAGGTCGCCACGTACTCAACATGTTCTGCTATACAGGCGGTTTCTCCGTCTATGCCATGCGGGGCGGCGCCGAACTGGTCCATTCTGTCGACGCCTCACAGAAAGCCATCGACCTGACACGCCGTAATGTGGCGCTCAACTTCCCTGACGACCAGCGTCACGAGGCCTATTGCGAAGACGCCTTCAAGTTCTTGGACAACACCCTCGTTACGTACGATCTTGTCATTCTCGACCCGCCCGCTTTTGCCAAGCACCGTGGAGCAATACATAACGCGCTAAAGGGATATACAAGACTGAATAATAAGGCTTTTGAAAAAATCGCTAAAGGAGGGCTTCTATTCACGTTTTCCTGTTCACAGGTAGTCACGAAAGACCAGTTCCGAGCTGCTGTTTTTACAGCTGCAGCGCAGGCACACCGGCGCGTACGTATCCTGCACCAACTGCACCAGCCGGCCGACCACCCCATCAACATCTATCACCCCGAGGGAGAATATCTGAAGGGACTCGTGCTTTATGTAGAGTAAAAAAGAGAAGAGAGAAAGTGATGTTGAAGAAGGTTAAGGCTTTCATTGAGCACGAGAATCTGATGCGCCGAGAAGGACGCCACCTCGTCGCAGTCAGTGGGGGCGCTGACAGCGTTTGTCTGCTGTTGGTGCTGAAGCAGTTAGGCTACCACGTCGAGGCCGTCCACTGCAACTTCCTACTGCGCGGCGAGGAAAGTCAAAGAGACGAAAATTTCGTTAAGGCGCTCTGCAAAAGACTCAACATCATCATACACATAACTCATTTTGACACAAAAACATACGCAGAGCTGCATCAAGTTGGGATTGAAATGGCAGCACGCCAGCTGCGCTACCTCTATTTCGAGCAGCTCAGACGCGACATCGGAGCCGACGACATCTGTGTTGCACACCATCAGGACGACTCGGCCGAGACGATTGTGATGAACCTTCTGAGGGGCACAGGGCTTCGTGGTCTCACAGGTATTCACCCACGCCAAGGACATATTGTCCGCCCCCTGCTATGTGTCAGTCGAAAGGAAATCGAGACGTGGCTCCATGACCAGAATCAAGACTTCATCATAGACTCCACAAACCTCAAGCCCATGACAGGGCGCAACCTGCTACGTCTCGACATCTTTCCACGACTCACACAGAAATGGCCCAGTGCGACAGAGAATGTGCTAAAATCTGCCCGTCGGGTGCAGGAAGCCCTACGCGTTTATGAAGCAAGCGTAAAAACAGCCATGAAGCGGCTTGTTATTGACGATTCCATCGAGATTGAGCAACTCATGCTCGAGCCGTCGGCAGAGAGCATCCTCTTCGAATGGCTGTCGGCTGTAGGCTTCACACCTGAACAGGTTGAACAGATTGCCGACCTACTGCCCGACATCGCTTCAGGACGTCTTTGGCGATCAGCGACGCACGAGCTTTTCGTTCATCGCGGACGTCTCGTCCTCTCAGCCATAAAGCCCGAACGCCCCACCTTGCGAATCCCTGAGGCTGGTACCTATATTTACGATGAAACCACAAGTTTTCGCATAGAGATCATCGAAAACTGGACGTTTGGCGACGTGGAACATCATGCTGTCTTAGACGCTTCGAAGTGCCACTTCCCGCTGACCATACGCCCTATACTCCCAGGCGACCGATTCCAGCCGTTGGGCATGAAGGGCACAAAACTGGCAAGCGACTATCTGACCGACCGTCACGTCTCCATTCATGAGAAGCGCCGCCAGCTCGTCGTGACCGATGCCGAAGGGCAGATCCTTTGGCTGGTCGGTCATCGTATCGATCACCGACAGCGCATCACCGACACCACCCTTAAGGCGCTTCATCTCACAGTCTCAGCCAACAACGAATTAGACAGGACGTCCTCCCATCGCTAAGAAACGTTAAATTCGCGACATCTATTTATATAGTCTTATTTTTTTGTTGTATCTTTGTCACATGTTTTTCATACCTCTGTTACACGAAGAACCAAATATTAATAAGCTATGAACATTATTGAAAGATTCCTGAACTACACGAAGTTCGACACCCAGTCGGCTGAAGAGTCACAGAGCGTGCCCTCAACCGCCAAGCAACTTGTGTTTGCCCGCTACCTGAAAGAAGAACTGGAGCACGAAGGGCTCGAGGACGTCGAAATGGACAAGAATGGCTACATCTACGCCACATTGCCTGCCAACGGAGCCGACGATGCTCCCGTTATCGGATTCATCAGCCACTACGACACGTCGCCTGACGCCTCTGGTTGCAATATCAAGCCACGCATCGTCAACAACTACGACGGCGGCGACATCGAGCTGCATGAGAGCATGATGCTCTCCCCCACCCGATTTCCTGAGCTGCTGCTCCACAAAGGCGAGGACCTCATCGTTACCGACGGTACGACGCTGCTGGGCGCCGACGACAAAGCCGGCATTGCCGAGATCGTCGAAGCCATGGTATGGCTGAAGGCCCATCCGGAGGTGAAGCACGGCAAGATCCGCATTGCCTTCAATCCCGATGAGGAAATCGGTATGGGAGCCCACCACTTCGACGTCGACCGCTTTGGCTGTCAGTGGGGCTACACGATGGATGGCGGCGACGTCGGCGAGCTGGAGTATGAGAATTTCAACGCAGCCTCGGCCAAGATTACAATAAAGGGAATGAGCGTGCATCCAGGCTCGGCTAAGGGCAAGATGGTCAATGCCTCCCTGCTCGCTGCCGAGTTCGCACTGGGCATGCCTTCCGAGGAGCGTCCCGAGACAACTGAGGGTTACGAGGGATTCTATCATCTGACCTCCATGCAGACCTCGACGGAGCAGGCCCGTCTGAGCTATATCATCCGCGACCACGACCGCCAGAAGTTTGAGGCCCGTAAGCGCTTCATTGCCGCCCAGGTCGAAGCCATGAACCGTCACTATGGCGAAGGCACATTCACGGCCGAGATCAACGACCAATACTATAACATGCGTGAGCAGGTGGAGCCCGTCATCCACGTCATCGACATCGCAAAGCAGGCCATGAAAGAGGCCGGCATCGAACCAGTCGTAAAGCCCATACGTGGCGGCACCGACGGTGCCCAGCTGTCGTTCAAGGGTCTGCCATGCCCCAATATATTTGCTGGCGGGCTTAACTTCCATGGCCCCTATGAGTTCGTCCCCATCCAGTCGATGGAGAAAGCCAAGCAGGTGGTCATTAACATATGCCGGCTGACAGCCGACTGGAAGGTCAAGAACCGATAACTATAGAAGGGAGATGGCAGAACTACCGACCATGATTCAAGACCTGGCGCTGATCCTCGTTGTTGCGGGAGTCGTCACGCTGGTGTTCAAGCGACTGAAGCAGCCGCTCGTCCTAGGCTACATTGTGGCCGGATTTCTTGTTTCGCCTCACATGCCCTACACGGCCTCTGTGACCGACATGTCGAACATCCACCTATGGGCCGACATAGGTGTGATGTTCTTGCTGTTCTCCCTCGGACTCGACTTCTCTTTCAAGAAGATTCTCAAGATGGGAGCGTCGCCCATCATCTCGACCATCACGATCATCTTCTCGATGATGCTCTTGGGAGTGCTTGTCGGCCATGCCTTCGGTTGGTCCAAGATGGACTGCATCTTTCTGGGAGGTATGCTTGCCATGTCGAGTACGACGATCATCTATAAGGCCTTCGACGACCTAGGGCTGCGCCATCAGCAGTTTGCATCACTCGTCATGTCAGTGCTCATCCTAGAGGACATCCTGGCCATCGTTATGATGGTGATGCTGAGTGCCATCGCAAGCGGCACCAGCCCTGACGGAGGCCAGCTGCTTGGCTCAGTGCTGAAGATAGGCTTCTTCCTCGTCTTGTGGCTCGTCGTCGGCATCTTCGCCATTCCGATCTTTCTGCGCAGCGTGCGTAGCCTGATCAACAACGAGGTACTGCTCATCGTCGCACTAGGACTATGCTGCGCTATGGCTGTATTCTCGACAAAGGTGGGATTTTCGTCCGCCTTCGGCGCCTTTATCATGGGCAGCATCCTGGCAGAGACCATCGAGGCCGAGCGCATCGAGCGACTTGTCGAGCCTGTGAAGAACCTCTTCGGAGCCATCTTCTTCGTCTCCGTAGGCATGCTCGTCGACCCGCAGATCCTGATGGACTATGCACTGCCCATCCTGGTCCTGGTGCTGACCATCATCGTCGGCCAAAGCATCTTCGGCTCCCTGGCCTTCATGCTGGGCGGCGAATCGCTCAAGTCGGCCATGCGCTGTGGATTCTCGATGGCGCAGATCGGCGAGTTCTCTTTTATTATCGCATCGCTGGGCCTCTCGCTCGGGGTCATCAGCGACTTCCTCTATCCGGTGGTGGTGGCCGTATCCGTCATTACAACTTTTCTCACACCTTACATGATACGGCTCGCCACGCCGGTTTATAACGTTCTGGAGCCCCATCTGCCTTCGCGCATCATCCAAGCCCTCAACCACCTGTCAACCAGCCATCCCAACACAACGGAACAAAGCCTCTGGAAGAAGCTGATAGCTCAGATGACCGTCAACACGCTCATCTACGCCATCCTCTCTCTGGCCGTCACGACGCTCATCTTCATGTTTGCCGACCCGTTGCTGCAGCATCTGCTGGGCCAGCATTGGTATACCAATGCACTGACAGGCCTGCTGGCAGTCCTGCTCATTGCTCCCTTCCTGCGGGCCATGGTGATGAAGAAGAACCACAGCGACGAGTTCCGCGCACTTTGGCGAGAGAGCAACCGCAACCGCCCCGCATTGATCTTCACCATACTTGTCAGGCTCGTTATTGCCCTCAGCTTCGTCTTCTATATCTGTCAGCGGCTGACTCACCTTGGCCCCGCCCTGATAATCACACTGGGCTTCGTGGCCATGGCTGCCATCATCTTCTCGCGGAGCATCAAGCGCCGCAGCATCCTGCTTGAGCGTCTGTTCATCAACAACCTCCGTTCGCGCGACATCATGGCTCAGGTACACGGCACGCGGCGTCCCCTCTACGAAGGCCGGCTGCTCGACCGCGACATCCACATCGCCGACTTCGACATCCCGCAGAACTCACAGTGGGCCGGCCAATCGCTCCGCGAACTCAACCTGGGCCATCGCTACGGCGTCCACGTGAGCAGCATCCTGAGAGGCTCGCAACGCCAGAACATCCCTGACGGCGAAGCCCGCCTCTATCCCCTCGACCGCATTCAGGTCATCGGCAGCGACGAGCAGCTCTCAGCGCTCCGACATGCCATCGAGCACGACATTGTAGGCGAGGATCCTGACATCGAAAAGCGCGAAATGAAACTGCGCCAGATGATAATCACCCAGCGCAGCCCCTTCCTTGGAAAGACGCTTCAAGAGAGCGGCATCCGCAGCCACTACGGCTGTATGGTCGTCGGACTCGAGGAAGGCAAGGAGAACCTCTCGCCCGTCCAGCCCTCACATCGTTTCGAAGAGGGCGACATCATCTGGTTCGTCGGCGAGCAGGAGGCCATCGACCAGCTGCTCCGTGCCTGAAATCAGATCAGGTCAAGTTCGACGGGACAATGGTCGGACCCCATTACCCCAGTATGAATCTTAGCGTCGGCAACGCGGTCGAGGAGCCGGTTGCTGACCACGAAATAATCGATACGCCAGCCAGCATTCTTCTGACGGGCCTGAAAGCGATACGACCACCACGAATAGGTCACCTGCTCAGGATACTTCCAGCGGAAGGTGTCAGTGAATCCCCCTGCGAGCAGGTCTGAGAACTTCTGGCGCTCCTCGTCGGTGAAGCCAGCATTGCGGCGGTTGGTCTTCGGATTCTTGATGTCAATCTCCTGATGGGCCACGTTCAGGTCGCCACAGAGAATGACGGGCTTCGTCTCGTCGAGCCGCTTCAGATAAGCCTGAAAGTCCTGCTCCCAGTGCATGCGATAGTCCAGCCGGCGCAGTTCGTCCTGCGAGTTGGGCGTATAGCAGGTGACGAGGAAGAAGTCGTCCATCTCTATCGTGATGACGCGGCCTTCATGATCGTGCTCGTCAATGCCGATGCCTTTGGTGACGCTCAGCGGCTTGTGCTTCGTGAAGATGGCTGTGCCGCTATAGCCCTTCTTATCGGCTGAGTTCCAATACGACTCATAGCCGGGGAACTGCAGGTCAAGCTGTCCCTCCTGCATCTTAGTCTCTTGCAGACAAAAGAAATCAGCGTCCATCTCCTTGAAGATGTCGCTGAATCCTTTTGCTTCACAGGCGCGCAGCCCGTTAACATTCCAACTGACCAGTTTCATACGTGCATAGTCAGAATTTAGCCATTTTGATTGCTACCACCGCACATTCGTCGCCCTTGTTGCCGAGCCTTCCTCCCGCACGGTCCTTGGCCTGTTCCAGATTATCGGTTGTGAGAAGGCCGTAGACCACTGGGATATTGCTGGTGGCATTGAGGCGGGCAATGCCAGCCGTGACGCCCTGGCAGATATAGTCGAAGTGAGGTGTCTCGCCGCGAATGACGCTGCCCAGGATGATGACGGCATCATAGCCGTCGTTGAGTGTCATCTGATGAGCTCCATAGATGAGCTCGAACGATCCAGGAACGGTCTTTACGTGAATATTCTCAGGTATGGCGCCATGCTTCTCAAGCGTATTGACGCAGCCTTCGAGCAGGGCGCCGGTAATTTCCGAGTTCCACTCTGAAACGACGATGCCGAAGATCATGTTCGAAGCATCTGGAACTTTCGAGAAGTCGTAGCTCGACAAGTTATGGTGGGCAGTTGCCATTGCGGTCAGAGATAATTATACGATAAGTGTTTTTACTCTGAGACGCGCTCGATATACTCGTCGATGAGCTGATACTGAGCCGACTTGAAGTACTTCTCCTTCACCTGCTGATACAGCTTCAGGGCCTCCGACTTCTGTCCCTGGCACTCAAGAATCTCGCCAGCCTGAATCAGGAACTGGGGCGAGAGCGAATTGTTGTCAGCCTTCTCAGCTGCCTTCTTCAGCGTAGCGACGGCCTTGTCCAGCTGGTCGAGACCTGCGTAGACATTGCCCAGTGCACCGAGGACGGCAGGCGAGACCATCTGGTCGTCCTTCAGGTCGAACTTCTCGAGATACTTGGCAGCATCCTCCATCTTGCCCATATGAGCATAGCAGAGGCCGGCGTAGAGCTTGGCGAGATTGCCTGCCTTGCCGGAGCCGTCAGCCAAGGCGAGGAAACCGGTGTGACCCAGGCTGTCGCCGTTGAGCGCGAGCTCGAAAGCCTCCGGGGTGTTGGTCTGCATGGCCTGTGCGAAAGCCTCCTGTGCCTTCGACATCTCCGTGCTGGCCTTGGCGTGCGACGAGGTCAGATGCTCATTCCAGTAGATGCCGCCGACGATAGCCAGGATGACGACCACGACGGCTGCAATGATAGCGTTCTTGTACTTGAGGACGAAAGCCTCGTTCTTGCTCAGGGTGTCAACCACTTCGGGTGCGCCCTGCTTGTTGTTGTTCTGTGCCATTTATTTTTACTTTTTATTTTGTCCTTATTACTTTTGCGGCCGCAAAGTTAATGAAAATATCGCAGATTGTGAAATTTATTTTCCTTTTTTTTTGTTTTTAAGCCCGAAAAGCAGTAACTTTGCCAAAAATTTGCCCATAGGGATGATTCTCGAACGACTTTCCATCATCAATTATAAGAACATCGAGGAGGCTACTCTGAAGCTTTCGCCGAAGATCAACTGTTTCATCGGACACAACGGAGCGGGTAAGACCAACGTGCTCGATGCAGTCTACTTCCTGTCCTTCTGTCATTCGGCCTACACGCCCCAGGACTCGCTCGTCATCCGCCATGGTGAGGAGTTCTTTGTCCTTGAGGGCAGCTATTCTGACGACGTGCAGATCTATTGCGGCATGAAGCGCGGGACGAAGAAGCACTTCAAGCGTAACAAGAAGGAATACAAGCGTTTGTCAGAGCACATCGGGCTGATTCCCATCGTGATGGTCTCTCCGAGCGACACGTATCTCATCGAAGGTAGCAGCGAGGAGCGCCGCCGCTTGATGGACGTCGTCATTTCCCAGCTGGATCGTTCCTATATCGAGGCACTCAACCGCTACAACAAGGCCCTTCAGCAGCGCAATGCCCTCCTGAAGCTTGAGGACGCCGAGCCTGACCCTGAGCTGCTGGATCTATGGGAAGAGCAGATGGCCCGCGAAGGCGAGATTATCTATCAGAAGCGGAGCGACTTCACAGAGCGACTGACGCCCATCTTCGAGCAGTTCTATGCGACGATATCAGACGGCCGCGAGCATGTCGCGCTCCGCTATGTCTCTCATTGCCAGCGCGGCCCGCTGCTTGACGTCATACGTCGCGACCGCCACAAGGACCTGGCTGTCGGCTATTCGCTTCACGGCGTTCACCGCGACGACCTGGAGATGCTGCTCGACGGACACCCGATGCGCCGCGAGGGCTCACAGGGCCAGCTGAAGACATTCGTCATTGCCCTGAAGCTTGCCCAGTTTGAATTCCTCAAGCGAGCCGATGCTGGCGGGGGCAAGCCTCTGCTGCTGCTCGACGACATCTTCGACAAGCTCGACGCCAACCGCGTGGAACAGATTGTCCAGCTTGTGGCCGGCGACCAGTTCGGCCAGATCTTCATCACTGACACCAACCGCGACCACCTCGACCAGATCCTGCGTCGCGGCCATTTTGACTATCAGCTCTATCACGTAGAAAACGGCGAAATCAATGTTTAAGCGACAGGTGCAATCCATCGGCGAGCTCGTCATGCGCAACATGCGCTCACAAGGGCTCGAGACGCCACTCCTCCAGAAGCGTCTCATTGAATCGTGGCCGCAGATAGCTGGCGAGGCCATCAGCCGCTACACGACCGATGTGGCCATCCGCAATCAGACGCTCTACGTCCGTCTGCGCATCCCTGCCCTGAGGGCCGACCTGAACATGCGGCGCCAGGAATTTGTCAAGCGCCTGAACGAGAATGTCGGCGCTCAGGTCATCGCCGACATTCGTTTCTGCTGATAGAGTTTATAGCCCACAAAGGGATGGACGCCGTTCATGGCCACCTTTGCCGCTTTCTTCGTATCACTCTTATTCTCAGGTGCCTTGGGGAATGACTCGCCATCGCGGAAGACGCGCAGGGCCTCGCCGACGGCTGGGTCGTCCTGATTGAGGTATTGCAGCCAGGACTGCTCGTCGAGCAAGTTGTAGACCATGCGGCTCATGATGTATTGCTCGAGCAGCGTGTGCGACCGCTGAATCATGAGGTTGCGA
This sequence comes from uncultured Prevotellaceae bacterium, assembly GCA_902779455.1. Lineage (GTDB taxonomy): Bacteria > Bacteroidota > Bacteroidia > Bacteroidales > Bacteroidaceae > Prevotella. The sequence continues at coordinate 5,369 of CACZBS010000002.1, read as the reverse complement.
CGCTTCAGTCCGTGCTTGTCGGCATACTGTGCAAACTGCTCCACGAGGTTCTGGCGCTTCAGATACTTCACCAGCGACTGCTCGTCCGTATAGTTCCTGAGCTTGTCGCGATGCTCGTCGGTGTAGTCGTAGGCAAACTGAACAATCAGTCCGGACATGGCTGCCTCCTTATAATAAGAGGTATAGTTGGATGTATCCTCTGGCACGAAGATGTCGGGCGTGATGCCGCCACCGCCGTAGACCGCACGTCCGTTAGCCGTGTGGTATTCCGGACCCTCGTGCTTGATGCTGTCCTGCGAGAAGAACTCGCCGTGCTGATAGCGCATCAGCAGGTCTTCCTCGTACTCCTTGTCCTGACCGCTGGTGTAGCGTTTCTGGATGCACCGGCCCGAGGGCGTATAGTAGCGGGCGACGGTCAGTCGCATCATGGAGCCGTCACTGAACTCCACGGGCTGCTGCACCAGGCCCTTGCCGAACGAGCGCCGTCCGATGATCGTGCCGCGGTCGTTGTCCTGGATGGCACCGGCCAGGATCTCGCTGGCCGAGGCCGACCCCTCATCGATGAGGACGACGAGTGGCATGTCGCTGAAGCTGCCGCGGCTCTCCGTGCGATAGTCCTGACGCGGCGAACGGCGTCCCTCGGTGTAGACGATGAGCCGGTTCTTGGGCAGGAAGTCGCTGACGATCTGGACGGCCGACTGCAGATAACCGCCCGTATTGCCGCGCAGGTCGATGACGAGCTGCTGGAACCCCTCTTGCGAGAGGGCTGCCAAGGCCACGATGACCTCATAATAGGTGTTCTCGCCGAAGTTCTTCAGTTTGATGTAGCCCGTCTGTTCGTCGAGCATATAGGCAGCCGTGACGCTCTTCATCGGTATCTCGTCGCGCTTGACGGTGATGTGGCGCAACTCGGTTTCGCCATAGCGCAGGATGCCCAGCTTCACGCGTGTGCCCTTGGGCCCCTTGAGGCGGTGCATGGCCTCCTCGTTGGTCAGCGAGGGTCCGGCGAAGAGGGAGTCGTCGACGAGCACGATCTTGTCGCCGGCCAGCACGCCAGCCTGTTCGGCCGGTCCGTCGGAGATGACGTTCTGCACGCGCAGGGTGTCGTTGCGGATGACGAACTCGATGCCGACGCCGGAGAAGGATCCGCGCAGGTCGTCGTTGGCCGTCTGAACGTCCTTGGCCGAGATGTAGACGGAGTGTGGGTCGAGCTCTGCCAGGATGGTGGGCATGGCGTGCTCGACGAGGTCGCCCATGTTGACCGTGTCGACGTATTGGTCGTCGATGATGTAGAGCAGGTTGTTGAGTTTGTTGCTCCCTGAGTTGATGATGCTCAGACGGTTGCCCGAGAAGTGGTTGGCATAGAACGTGCCGACGAAGATGCCGACCACGGCGCTCAGCGCCAGCCACAAGGGCGAAAAGCGGTTTCTGCTGTTGTTGCTCATACTTCCATGTAGATAACTTCAATGCCGGCCCTCTCGAGCAGTTCGATGCCGTCAGTGAGGCGGTATTTCTCGCCGTAGACGACGCGCTTGATGCCGGCCTGGATGATCAGCTTGGCACACTCGATGCAGGGCGAGGCGGTGATGTAGATGGTGGCGCCGTCGCTGTTGTTCGACGAGCGTGCCAGCTTGGTGATGGCGTTGGCCTCGGCGTGGAGCACGTAGGGTTTCGAGACGTTGTTGTCGTCCTCGCAGACGTTCTCGAAGCCCGTCGGCGTGCCGTTGTAGCCGTCGCTGATGATCATCTTGTCCTTCACCACGAGGGCTCCCACCTGGCGGCGCCGGCAGTAGCTGTTCTCTGCCCAGATGCGCGCCATGCGCAGATAGCGGCCGTCGAGTTTAGTTTGTTTGTCGTTTGATTCCATTTCGTTTCAGAAGTGCGTCGATGGTGGGTTCGCCCCCACGGAAACGCTTATAGAGGGTCATTGGGTTCTCTGTTCCTCCCTTCGAGAGGATGTTGTCGCGGAAGCTTTGGGCGGTCTTCTGGTCGAAGATGCCGTGGCGCTTGAAGACGGCGAAGGCGTCGGCGTCGAGCACCTCGGCCCACTTGTAGCTATAGTAGCCTGCGGCATAGCCTCCCGCCATGATGTGTGAGAACTGCACGGTCATGCATGTGTCAGGCAGCTGTCGCCCGATGATGGCCTTAGCCCAGGCGCGCTTCTCGAAGGGAATGATGTCGTCGGTGAAGGCATCCTTCTTGGTGTAGTAGGCCATGTCGAGCAGTCCGAAGCTGACCTGTCGGAGGCAAGCCGTGGCGGCCATGAAGTTGCGGCTGCGGACGATGCGCCGGATGAGCTCGTCGGGCAGCGGCTCGCCCGTCTGATAGTGGAAGGCGAAGGTGCGCAGGAAGTCCTTCTCGACGGCATAGTTCTCCATGAATTGCGAGGGCAGCTCGACAAAGTCCCAAAGCACGTTGGTGCCCGAGAGGCTCTCGAAGCGCGTGTTGGCGAACATGCCGTGGAGGGAGTGGCCAAACTCGTGGAGGAAGGTCTCCACCTCGCCGAGCGTCAGCAGGGCGGGCTTCTCGTCGGTGGGCTTCGTCAGGTTCATCACCACGCTGACATGTGGCCTCACGTTCTCGCCCTTGCGATTGATGCACTGCCCCTGATACTGGGTCATCCAGGCGCCGCCCTGCTTGCCCTTGCGGGGATGGAAGTCGGCATAGAAGACGGCGAGGAAGGAGCCGTCGCGGTCGAACACCTCGTAGGCCTTCACGTCGGGATGATAGACGGGGATGTCCTTGTTCTCCTTGAACGTGATGCCGTAGAGGCGGTTGGCCAGCCCGAAGACGCCGCCGATGACCTTGTCGAGCTGGAAGTAGGGTCGGAGCATCTCGGCGTCGATGTTATATTTCTTCAGCTTCAGCTTATGGCTGTAGAAGCCCGTGTCCCAGGGCTCCAGCTTCTCGCGGGTCATCCGCTGCACGGCCTTCATCTCCTTTTCGGCCGTGGGGCGATAGGCGTCGATGAGGTCGCCCAGCAGCCGGTAGACATTGCGCACGCTGCCCGCCATGCGGTTCTTCAGCACATAGTCGGCATAGGTGCGGAAGCCCAGCAGCTGGGCTATCTCGCGGCGCAGGTTGACCAGCCGGCGGCATATCTCGAGGTTGTTCGAGTCGTTCGGATGCGTGCACACCGTGTTGCGGGCCATGTAGAGCCGGCGGCGCAGCTCGCGCTGCGTGCTGTAGGTCATGAAGGGCGAATAGCTGGGTGCGTCGAGCGTGAACGTCCAGCCCTGCTTGCCCTGCTGGCGGGCCTCGTCGGCCGCGGCGTCGATGGCCGTCTGGGGCAGCCCGTCGAGCTGGGCCTCGTCGCTGATGTCGAGCGTGAAGGCCTTGTTCTCCTTCAGCAGGTTCTGCGAGAACTGCAGGGCCAGCACCGAGGCCTCCTCAGTCAGCTGGCGCAGGCGCTCCTTGTCCTCCTTGCTGAGCAGGGCGCCGCTGCGCACGAATCCGTCGTAGGTCGTCTCGAGCAGTTTCTTCTCCTCGGGCGTCAGCCGGCGGTGATGGCGGTGCACATACTTCACGCGCTCAAAAAGTCGCTCGTTGAGCCTCACGTCGTTGGCATGCTGCGTCAGGATGGGCTGCATCTTCTGCGCCAGTGCGTCCATCTCGTCGTTCGTCTCGGCCGAGAGGAGGTTGAAGAAGACGGTCGAGACGCGGTCGAGCAGGTCGTAGTAGCCCTCCGTCTGGTCGTCCTTGTCGATGATGGTGTTGTCGAAGGTGGGCTTGGCGGGGTTGTTGATGGTCCGTTCTATCTGCTCATTGTCGCGCCGGATGCCCTCCATGAAGGCTTCCTCGTAGTCCTCCAGCCGGATGCGGTCGAAGGGGACGGCGTCGTGCGGCGTACCGTAAGGCTCGAAAAACGGGTTGACTCTTGCTTTCTCGTTATCTTGTCCGTTCATTCTTTCTCTTTCTATTTTTGACATGCAAAAGTAATAAAAAAACGCCAATCTCGTCGCGTCCGACTCCCTATATTAAATTTAAATAACACTTCGCCCCAAGCAAGCAACTACTTCCAAAAGTATCCCCACCATCAGAAAACTCCAATAAAATAGCTGTTTTTCGATAATTCGCTGTAATAGGTTGACGGGGCGGCTGCTTCGAGTCGCAGTCTACCGTCAGGGCTCGCTCGGCGCCTCGGGCGACCTCGTGCCCTTGGCCCACATGAGTCTGCCGCTCGTCGGCGAGGGCGAAGTGGAGATGGACGGACAGGTCATCTCGAGCAACAAGATGCTGCACCGCATGGGATGGAAACCCATCAAGATGGCATCGAAGGAGGGACTGGCCCTGCTCAACGGTACGCAGAATATGAGCGCCTATGCCGTGTGGAGCCTCATTGAGGCACAGCGGCTGAGCGACTGGGCCGACCGCATCGCCGCCATGAGCCTCGACGCCTTCGACGGCCGCATCGAGCCTTTCCTGCCGGCTGTTCACGCCGTGCGCCCTCACCAGGGACAGATTGAGACAGCCCGCAACATGCGGGAACTGCTGCAGGGCAGCGAGCTCATCGAGGGCGAGAAGACCAACGTGCAGGACCCCTACTCGTTCCGCTGCGTGCCACAGGTGCACGGCGCAGTGAAGGACACGTTGCGCTACGTCCACTCGGTCATCGACATCGAGATCAACTCGGCCACGGACAACCCGACGGTCTGCCCCGACGACGACCTGATCATCTCGGCCGGCAACTTCCACGGCGAGCCCATCGCTCTGCCCATCGACTTCCTCTCGATTGCCATGAGCGAACTGGCCAACATCTCGGAGCGGCGCATATACCGACTGGTGTCGGGCCTGCGCGGGTTGCCCGACTTCCTCGTGGCCAACCCGGGACTGAACAGCGGATTCATGATCACGCAGTACACGGCCGCCTCGTGTGTGTCGCTGAACAAGAGCCTGGCCATGCCGTCGTCTGTCGACTCCATTCCTTCGTGTCAGGACCAGGAGGACCTCGTCTCAATGGGTTGAAGCTGCAGAAGGTGATCCTCAACACGGAGCGCGTGCTGGCCATCGAGCTGATGAACGCCGCACAGGCACTGGAGTTCCGCTTCCCCAAGAAGTCGTCGCCCACGATCATGAAGATTCACGACGACTTCCGCCGCGAAGTGCCCTTCATCTCTGACGACGTCGTGATGTACCCGCTCATCGAGAAGGCCATCCAGTTCCTGCGCAAGTAAGACTTCTTTCGCTTAAGAATCATGAAACGACTATTGGTCAACAACATCGGCTTGCTCGTGGCCGACCGCCACGGCAAGTCCTTGCTGGCGGGTGAGGAGATGAGCCGACTCGACGTGATCCGAAATGCCTGGCTGTTGATTGAGGACGGACGAGTCAAAGACTTCGGCGAAGCCTCGACGACGACGCCTTCAGAA
>CACZBS010000001.1 GCA_902779455.1 uncultured Prevotellaceae bacterium | reverse complement strand
AATCTTCCAAAGCAGATTTGTTTGATTTGTTCAGATTTGAAGGATTTCTCGCCGTAGGCGACTAAAAATCAAGGCTTTCGCATGCTTGCGAAAGTTGAATACTATATATCTTCCAGGACGAAGCGGATGCGCTGGCTGCGATGGAGGACGAAGATGGCGAGTGCCTCCAAGAGATAGGCTATGAGATAGCTATACCACAGCCGTCCGGGCGCCCACCTGGCGACGGCCCACATGACGGGAATCACGGTCAGCGAGAGGGCCAATTACACCTGGCTTGCAGGCCTAACTTCACTCCCCTCCTTGCTGCCTACAGGTCTAAACTTACCACAGGGGGTGCTGAGCAGTTACGACATGCTCCTTTTCTGTTAATTGTGGTTAAAGACAATGAATTATGAAGTGCATCATTAAAAATTTTGTACCTTTGCATCCGAAAAATCCGCGTGGTTTGCATGAACATGTGCATAGATAAGCTTCACGCCGGGGGACGCCTTTTCACGTGAAAGGCGTTTTGTCTTTTATAAACAGACCAGTAATAAATAGAATCAAATGAAACGAATATTGAAGGCCCTGGCCCTGACAGCGGTGCTGGCCACGTCGGCTCTCAATGCTTTTTCGCAGGACAGCGTCGAAAGTGTGGCGGCAGCCGATACGTCGCTGACAGTAGGCTCAGTCGAGGAACTGGTGGGCGATGAGGACATGGCCGAACTGCAGGAGATGGCTCAGTCGATGAATTTCCACCAACAGCTGAAGACAAAGTTCGTCGAAGGCTCCGCGGGATTCATGTCGCTGGTGGCGCTGGCCCTGGTGCTGGGTCTGGCGGTATGTATTGAGCGCATCATCTATCTGACCTTGTCGGAGGTGAACGCCAAGCGTCTGCTGGCCGACATTGAGAAGCACGTGGAGGCCGGCGACGTGGAAGGTGCCAAGACGCTCTGCCGCGAGACACGCGGTCCTGTCGCCTCTATCTGCTATCAGGGACTGATGCACTGCGACGAGCCGATGGACGCCGTCGAGCGCTCCATCGTCAGCTACGGCACCGTCCAGACGGGCAATCTCGAGCGTGGCTGCTCATGGATTAAGTTGTTCATCGCCATTGCGCCCTCGCTGGGATTCCTCGGCACCGTCATTGGCATGGTGATGGCGTTCGACCAGATCCAGGAGGCAGGCGACATCAGCCCGACCATCGTGGCCGAGGGCATGAAGGTGGCACTCATCACGACCATCTTCGGCATCATCGTCGCCCTCATCCTGCAGGTGTTCTATAACTTCATCCTCTCGAAGATCGAGCATCTGACGTCGCAGATGGAGGAATCGGCCGTCACGTTGCTCGACATCCTCACCAAACGTCAAATGCGCACACAGCGATGATCGACCTTCTGCTCTATCTCATTTATGGTCTGCTGGCCCTGGCCGCTGTGCTGACGACATGGTCGACCATTCGCAGCCTGCTCCGCAACAGGGGCGAGGCGATGGAGTGGGGCGTGCCTGTCAGGCTCGTCGGATGGCTCATCGTCGTGGGGCTGGTCGTGGTGCTCGTGCTGACCTTTGCCGTGGGCGATGTCAGCCCGCTGACCATCAACGGGCGGACTTTCTCCGACGGGCTGTGGCTACGCGTGGCCGATATGCTTATCAACACCTCGCTGGTGCTCATCATCGTGGCCGTCGCGGGCGTACTCTTTGGCGTCTCAGGGCTGAGCCGCAAATTGAAATGATAATATAATTGTTATGTTCGAACGCAGGAAGAAACAGTCAGTGCCTTCACTGAACACCACGTCGACAGCCGACATCTCGTTCATGCTGTTGATCTTCTTCCTCATGACCTCGTCGATGGACACCGACAAGGGTCTGCCCCGACAGCTGCCCCCGCCAGAGGAAAGTGAGGTGGAGCAGGAGATGATGGTCAAGGAGCGCAACGTGCTGGCCCTGCAACTCGATGCCGACAATCATCTGACGTGCAACGGCGAGCCGACGACCAACGACGAGCTGGTCAGGCGGGTGGCTGAGTTCGTGGCCAACGATGCCGACGACCCCTCGATGCCAGAGAAGAGCGAGCGCGAGGTGCACCTCTTGGGACTGACGCGTGTGAGCGACCGCCATATCATCACCATCCAGGCTGACCGCCAGACCAGCTACGACGCCTACTTCCAGATGCAGAACGCCATCGTCGCGGGCTACAACCAGCTGCGCAACCGTCTGGCCCGTCAGCGCTTCGGCCATGACTATCGCCAGTGCTCGCAGCAGGAGCGCGACGCCATCGCACTGGTCTATCCCCAGCGCGTCAGCGAGATGCCGCCAGCAGCGGCCAATGAGAAGGAAGGAGGTGAGCGATGAAGCTGCGCCGCGGACTCTTCCCTCGACATCACGATCGTGAGGTGCCTGGACTCAACACGGCCTCGCTGCCCGACCTCATCTTCACCGTCCTGTTCTTCTTTATGATCGTCACCCACATGCGCGACGTCGACCTGAAGGTGCACTATCAGGTGCCGCAGGGCACTGAGGTGCAGAAACTGGCCCACAAGTCGGCCACGTGCTACATCTATATAGGTCGGACGACGCCTGGCAGCGACGACTTCCAGATACAGCTCAACGACCGCATTGCCACCGTCGACGACATCCGCGACTTCGTCGAGCGCGAGCGGGCCGCCATGTCGACGGAGGACCAGGCGCGCATGACCGTCTCCATCAAGGCCGACCGCGACGTGCCCATGGGTCTCATTGCCGACGTGAAGCAGGCTCTTCAGAAGAGTTTTGCCCTAAAGATTAACTATTCCGCCTCTGAAAAGTAGCGAATTGCAACTTTTTTTTGATTTTTTCTTCTTAATTGTCGTGTTTCTCAGATATTATTGTTACCTTTGCATGAAAATTCAAGAATAGCAGTTAATTAATAAAGAACTATGGCAAATCTAAAACTCGATCGTCTGGATAAACAGATACTGAAACTTATAGCCGAGGACGCCCGCATTCCGTTCCTTGAGGTGGCACGTGCATGCAACGTCAGTGGTGCGGCCATTCATCAGCGCATTCAGAAACTGACCAATATGGGCATACTGAAAGGCTCGCAGTTCCTCATCGACCCAGAGAAGGTCGGCTATGAGACGTGTGCCTTCATCGGCCTTAACCTGAAAAATCCCGAATCGTTCGACGAGGTGGTGGAGAAACTGAAGGAAATGCCTGAAGTGGTGGAGTGTCATTACACGACAGGCGACTACGATCTCTTCATCAAGATCTATGCCGTCAATAATCACCATCTGCTCAACTTCATCCACGACCGTCTGCAGCCGCTGGGGCTGGCCCGCAGCGAGAGCCTCATCTCGTTCCACTCGGCCATCGACCGCCAGCTGCCCATCGCGCAGCTGCTCTCGAACGATGGCGACGAGTAAGATGGGAACGCGATGCGATTTCAGTCGTTGAGCGTCTGCCGCTCAGGGATGTAGTCGACAAAAGAATAAGCAAACTGATGGCGGTCGTCTGCGGGGTGATCCTCGCGGGCGACCGCTTTCCATTGGCTATAGTCGGGGAAGAAAGCGTCGGCCTCCCGTGGCGTGTCGTCCACCTCAGTCAGACAGAGGCGGTCGGCCATGGGCAGCAGCTCGTTGTAGAGGCGTGCGCCGCCAATGATGAAGATGTCCTCGCCAGGCATGCAGCTGTGGATGAAGTCGTCCCACGACGCGAAGCACTCGCAGCCAGGCAGCTCGCCGACGGTCGTCGTCAGCACGCAGTTGCGGCGGTTGGGCAGTGCTCCCTTGGGCAGACTCTCGTAGGTGCGTCGCCCCATCAGGATGGTGTGGCCCGTGGTCAGCTGCTTGAAACGCTTCAGGTCGTTCGGCAGCCAGTAGATCAGTTTGTTCTCAAAGCCGATGGCCCTGTTCCTAGCCACGGCCGCAATCATCGTTATCATAGGTGCGGTAGCAAATTCTTCACTCTTCACTCTTCACTCTTCACTTTTCCCTTCAGACGCTCACGTCGGCTTTGATGTGGGGCCAAGGGTTATAGTTCTCTAACTGGAAGTCCTCGTATTGGAAGTCGAAGATACTCTTGACGTCAGGGTTCAACCGCATCGTGGGCAGCGGGCGCGGCTCGCGGCTGAGCTGCAGGCGGGCCTGGTCGAGGTGATTCAGGTAGAGGTGGGTGTCGCCCGTCGTGTGGACGAAGTCGCCGGGGCGCAGCCCGCACACCTGCGCCATCATCATCAGGAGCAGGGCATACGAGGCGATGTTGAACGGCACGCCGAGGAACGTGTCGGCACTTCGCTGATAGAGCTGCAGGCTGAGCCGGCCGTCGGCCACATAGAACTGGAACAGGGAATGGCAGGGAGGTAGCGCCATGCGGTTCACCTCAGCCACATTCCATGCCGAGACGATCATGCGGCGCGAGTTGGGGTTGTGCTTGATCTGGTCGACGACCATCTTGATCTGGTCGATCGTCCCACCGTCGTAGTCAGGCCATGAGCGCCACTGGTGGCCGTAGACGGGCCCCAGCTCACCTTCCTCGTCGGCCCATTCGTCCCAGATGCTGACGCCGTGGTCCTTGAGGTACTTGATGTTCGTATCGCCACGCAGGAACCATAGCAATTCATAGATAATTGATTTCAGATGCAGCTTCTTCGTCGTCAGCAGGGGGAATCCCTCCTCCAGGTTGAAGCGCATCTGATGGCCGAAGACGCTCAGCGTCCCCGTGCCCGTGCGGTCGCCCTTCTGCACCCCTTCCGTGAGAATGCGGTCGAGCAGGTCTAAGTATTGTTTCATCGTGCTGCAAAGTTAGACATTTTCTGCGACATCACCAAATATTTTCGACAAATAGGCCGCCTATCCGCCAATCAGACACATTCGACAATATTCTAAAGCTGGTTCTCATTTCCGCGTTTCCAAGTATGTGTCTGCCCTCAGGGCAATATTCCGTCGGAGCTGGTCGCGGTAGAGCCACAGTTCACGGGTGTGGTAGTTGCCTTCGACACCCAGCAGGGGCAGGATATAGTCGTGAGCGGTGAAGCCCTCGACGAGGAGGAGCCCTGTGGCGGCGTCGAGACGGACGGTCATCGTGTCCTTCGGCTGCTCAGCGACGGGCAGCAGTGGCGAGGGCTCGGTGATGAGTGTGGCGGGGGCTTGGTCGGTCCGCCAGCTGACGGGGTTGATGGCGACGCTGCTCCTCTCCCACCCCGTCATGACGCAGCTGGGATCGCGGACGGAGTTGTAGCAGATGGTGACGCCTGTGTCGTCGGCGCCCCGTGCGGGGACGATGTGTGGATGCCGGTCGGTGATGGTGATGCCGATGGCATAGGCGGCTATGAGCCGGCTGAAGGTGTCGTCGTCCATCTCGCGCAGGAGCTGCAGCATGATATGGGCGCCCTGGCTATAGCCAGCCATGATGAAGGGTCGGCCGCCGTTCAGACGGTCGAGATAGTAGCGGAAGGCGCGTCGCACGTCGCCAAGGGCCAGCGGCATGCGGTCGGCGGTCAGCCGAGGGCTCTGGAAGGTCTGCAAGGAGCACTGTCGATAGTATGGTGCGAAGAAGTTGAGCTGTCCGCTGACGAGTGTGTCCACGCCGAGCATCTCGGCATGGAGCGGTTGGCGGAGGCTGTCGCTGTAGGTGTCGGCCCAGTGGCACACGTGGCCATTGGGCAGCGTATAGTCGCCCGTCTCGGTGGAGACGATGTAGAAGATGTCGGCCGCTGCCTGCCGTTGTGCGACGTACCACTGCGAGGTGTCCCGATAGTCGGGGGCGGGGGGCACGATGGTGTTGCCTGCGCGGCATCCCGCCATGATGGCGGCTACGGCGCCGGCTAATAATATATATGGTATGATACGACGTGCCATGTTCTTTCCTTCGTACACAATAAGGTTTTACGGGTGCAAAGATAAGAAAATAAATCTATAGAGCGTGCTTTTCGCCTTGCCTTTTTATCCATGGATTTAAACTTGAGGCACGACGTGACGGCATGACGTCACGACGTGACGGCATGAAATCACGGCGTGACGTCATGCCGTCACGCCGTGTCGTAAGTTGCCGTCGGCAACAAGGAGGGGGCAAGGGGGGCGGAGCCACCCACGATGTTCACTTCACGACGACTTTCCTGCCGCCCACGATGAAGACACCCGGCTCGGAGGTGGCCTTCACCTCGATGCCGCTGAGGGTGTAGACCTTGACGCCCTTGAGGGTCTTCTCGTCCATGCGGACGCCCTCGACGGCGGCGAGCTTGTCGAAGGCCTCCTGATAGCCGGCGACGCCCTTGTCGTAGGTCTCGGGGGAGAGTCCGATGACGGTGGGTATGTTGCCGTAGTCGTCAGTCAGGTCGTAGGCCGACATGACGAAGTAGGCGTTGTTGGCGGGGACGCGCACGGTCTCAGAGTAGTTGGGGCTGAAACTGTCAGTCGTGCCATACTGGATGAAGGCGCCCAGCTCAGGCACGAAGACGTAGACGTAGACGACGTCGCCGCCGACGCTGGCGCCCTGGCTGCCGCTCCAGCGGACGAGGGCATAGCCAGCGCGGGCGATGCCATAGGGAATCTTATAGGCGAAGCGCACGTCGCCCTTGCCGTAGACGATGGACGGTGCGCCCTGATGCTGCGTGACGTTGATGTGGGAGTCCTCGTTGGCCATGTCGAGATAGATCTTGCCGTCAGCGGTGCGACGGAGGTCCTCGGCCTCCATGACGAGCACGAGTGCGCCATTCTTGACGGACTCATCGCAGAGCACCCACGAGGCGCCGACGTTGGCGACGGCAAAGCCGCCCTCCTCAGGCAGATGGAACACGGGTCCGTCGTCGGCCATGAAGTAGGCATAGAGGTGCTCGCCGCCCTTGACGGTGAAGGTGTAGGGATTGTCTCGGCTGACGATGTTGCCCATCTGCAGGGAGTCCTGCCAATACTCGAAGTGGTAGCCGTCGTTGGGGATGGCGCGCACGGTCACCTCGTCGCCAGGCTCGTTGGCCACCTTGCTGATCCAGACCGTGCCGCAGTTGGCATGCAGGTCGAGGTAGTTGTCCTGATAGTAGGACAGGCTGACCTGTGCGCCGCGGGTGAAGTAGGCGAAGATGATGTCAGTGGGGGCATCGGGGAAGGCGCCTGCCTTGGCAGCCGACTGCGTCTCGTAGATGGTGACGTCGTCATCGAGGGCTGCCATGCTGATGTATTCGGGCGTCTCGCCCATGAGCTCGTCCTTGTCCATGTCGAAGACGCCGTCGCCATCGTCGAGATACCAGCCGCCAAAGGCATAGCCCTCAGCCTCGTTGGGCTTTGCGTAGAGATAGAGGATGGTGAAGGGCGAATTGAGGATGCTGCCCACGGCGACGGGCTGCTTGAAGTCCCAAGAGTCGCGCCATGCCTTGACGGTCGACTCCTGATAGAAGGGGAATACCTGTCCGCCACCCTGCGGGGCGGCCTTGACGCGGACGTAGATGTTGGCATAGCCGGTCATCTCGACGTCGTCCTGGGCTGATGCCTGCTGGGGCAGCACGAGTGCTACGGCTGCGAGCAGCAGTGATGCCATGAGGCGTGTAGAAATCGTTTTCATATTCTTCTGAAGCGTTATGTTTAACAGTATAAAATATTATTTTGCGAGGTAGGTCCTGCCGCTGGAGTGGTCGACGTAGAGGCCGCGGGCCGTGGCTGAGGTGAGCCGTCGGCCCTGCAGGTCGTAGTAGGATGCGGCGGCGGGGCTGGACGCAGGAACGTGGGTGATGCCGCTGGCGCCATAGGCCAGCACGGGGCACTGGGCGGCATTGACCACCTCGCCCGTCGACGTGTTGATGAGCATGCAGACGGCGCGCAGGCGGCTCTTGTCCTGAATGAGCTTGGAGGCATGGCTGGCCAGGGTGGTGATGGTGTTGGAATAGGTCTGCGGCTGCCAGGCGACGATGGGTGCCTGGATGCTTCCCTGGATGCCAGAGCGCACGCCGAGGGTGTTGACGGGCACGTGGTTATAGACGACGCCCTCGACATGGTAGGGAGCGTCGCGCCAGGGGCGCATGTCGTCGTCCTGGAAGTTGATGCCGACATTGGAGTCGTAGGCCAGTGAGAAATAGTTGGTCTGTCGCCAGGCGTCGGTGGTGCCGCAGAGGCTGTCCTCGACGAGGACGAAGATGAGGCGATAGGGAGCCGTCTGGCTGTCGATGTTGAAGGTGGTCGTGGCGGTGAAGCGCACGTCCCACTGATACTCGTCGGCCCATTCGGCCTCAAGCTCAACCTTTGCCTCGGTGGGCATGGCCAGGGCATCGGCAAAGTCGAGGTCGATGCCATAGTGGAGAGCGCCGCGGCGGCCGCTGCCCGAGTAGGGATCGAACTTGAAGCGGACGCGGTCGATGACGCACGAAGGGGCGCCGCTGCCTGGGAGCAGGTCGCTCTGCAGGTCAGGATAGGCGGGGATGACCATGGGCTCGCCGCTGCCCGTATGGATGGCGATGCCGATGAAACGGTCGCCAAAGTCCTCTGAGAGGCGCTCCATGCCGACAATGCCGCGCGGACAATGGCCGCACCACGTGCCGGTGAACTCCTCGACAACGGAGCGCCGCACGAAGGGCTCCTGCGCGGTCTGGGCCGTGACGCCCAGGGAAAGTGCTGCGAGGGTTAAGAATGAAATGAGATGCTTCATCGTCTTGGAGGGGATTAGATGTCGTCGAGGGTGGTGCCGACAGGGCCTACGCGCATCAGCACGGGCGTGGCCAGCTGCATGAGGTTGGATGAGACGAAGGACGTCTGACGGATGACGAACCCGCCGAGGGTGTGGCCGGCCCAGTTGGCCATCTGCAGCGGTGCGGAGTTGAAGCCCGTCGACGACGAATAGGCGAGCCGGGCCGTGGCGCCCACGGTGGAGCTGGTCGCCAGGCTGCCCTCAGAATCGTAGAAATAGCCCGCGACGATGCTCTGGGCGGTCTCGCGCAGGACAAAGCCTGAGGGAATGAAGAGGGAGCAGTCGGTGCGGTCGATGGGGATGTGGATATAAGCCGCGGTATAGAGGTCCTGCGGCCAGTGCATGAAGAGGCTGTCGTTGCGCATGATGATATCGAAGCGGGTGGCCGAGGGCGTGCCGCCAACGCCGCCAAAGTAGCCCATCATGTAGTAGGAGCCCACGACGTCGTCCATCATGTCGAATTGGGCGATGCGCAACGTGTCGACATAGTCGCCACACTCGCAGACGACGACTCCGCGACGGATGTGGCCACCGTCATTGCTATCGACGCGGATGCGCAACGTGTTGCCGTCGACCATGGGATGGAGCCACGACTGAGGCGAGGTGGCGACGAGGGGCAGGTTGTGGGCTAACGGCAGGGCGAACTGCTCGCCGGCCCGCGGGGAATAGTGGGCATTGACGGCCATAGGCATGTCGAGCACCATGCCCAGCTGCTGAATGGGCAGCTGGCGCGTGGACGAGCCGGAGGTGAGCGTCAGGATGGCTGTGCGGCCGTCGAAGCCGTAGTTGGGCTCTGCCGTCACCGTGACAACAAAGCCTTCGACATGGGCCGAACACCAGTCGGCATCGACCGCTGCCTCGAGCGCTGCTCCTGCCGTCTGCACCTGGACGGTCGACGTGCTGCCCGTAGCGGGGAAGATGAGGTCATTGCTCACGATGCTGATGGACTGGCCGCTGGCGACGTAGTCGCTGTCGTCGTCGCCACAGGAGGTGAGCACGGCAGTCATGCCGCAGCCCACGAGAGTGGCCAAAAGGATATTACGTAGTCGATTCATCATTCTTCTGTAATCAGTTAAGCGCTATTCGCCCACCATGCGCGATTTGCGGTTGAGCGTCTTGAGATTATTAAACAGATAGGAGCCATTGGTCAGCCACTCGGAGTCAGTCAGCAGGCCGGCCGTCAGGTTGCCCGTGGCGTTGTAGTAGAGATAGATGAGCACCGCGCTGTTGTAGCTGACGCCATCAGTAGACGTGATGTTGAAGCGGGGATAGAAGCGGTTGCCGTTCCATCGGATGGTGAACTGCCCCTCGTCAGTAATGGTGATGTTGGAGAGGCTGCTGGCCGAATAGTTGACGCACGCCCAGTAGACGGCATTGCCGTCGATGTCGCCAATGACCTGCGAGCCCAGCTTCAGGACGCCCGTCGCGGCGTCATAGCGCAGGACGAGGTCGTACTTGGGGCTGAGGCCCTCCATCAGATAGGTGCACTCCAGGCGGTTGGGCTTTAGTCGGACGTCGACGGACGAGCCGGTGCCCCAGGTCAGGGTGTAGTCTGCCTCCCAGAGGGCATAGGTCATGAAATTCTCGGGATAGGGCACGCCCTGGAGCTTGACGTCCTCACGACCAGGGTCGCTGCAGGTGAAGAGGCTGGTCGCCGGGTCGAAGTCGAAGGTCTGCACCCTGACGCCGCCCAGCGTGACGGGGCGATAGAGACGGATGCCGCGGTCGGTATAGGTGTAATGGACGTCGAAGGTGTCGCGACCGCTCGTGACGTGTATGCTGCGAGCCGACGGGTTGCACTTGGCCAGCACCTCGGCCGTGCCCACTTGTCCACGGATGGAGTCGACGAAATGGTCGTAGATGTCGATGGTCTTGCGGGCATACTCGTCGGGACTGCCCTTGAGCTTGCGCAGATACATCGTGTTGAGGGTCTTCTTGCCATAGAGCGAGATGAAGTCATCGGCGATGCTGTCGATGACAAACTCGAAGTCGCCGCCCTTGGCCTCATACTCCTCGCTGGAAGGCGTGGAGAAGTAGTGCATGAGGTTGTTGTAGGTGTCGAAGGTCAGCACGGGGCCATTGTCGTTAGTCAGCCTGTAATAGGTCGTCTCGACGGAGTCAGGAATGAGCGAGCAGCCGATGGCGGCCGTCAGCGAGTCGAACCTTATGGTATAGACCACGCCACCGTAATCCAGCGTGGAGCTGGGGTAATATTCGAACTCCCACCCATATTCGGCACTACGCAGCACCTGCTGTGCACGGGCGATGGTCGAGGCGAGTCGCTGCGAGGCCGGCTGGTCGAAGTAGTCGTCGACCTCGGAGGAGCATGAGGTCATCGCGGCCAAGCCGCCACTCACGCAGCAGATGAGGAGGAAATATTTCAGTTTCGTCATAATCATAATTTCTTTAGCACTCAATTATCAGCCATTCAGCGAATAGAGGTCGATATAGCCGCTGACCACCTGCTTCTGGCGGCGCTGGAGCGAGGAGCGCAGCTGGTCGAGGTCGATGCCGAAGGTGGTAAGCATATAGGTCTTCACGATGTCGAGCTTGGCGGCAATGACGTGCGCGCCTTCCGTGCCGGCCTGCGCCATCCACTGGCGCCAGACGCTCTCCGAGTTGCAGACGTAGGTCGAGAGCATCTCGGCAAAATCCTCCTTATCAGAGTGTTGCGCATAGGAGCTGATGAAGCCACGTTGCAGATAGCCCACGTCGAAGGGGCTCTCGCTCCACTTGTCGGCCACGTAGCCCGAGCCGGTGATGAGCTGGAACTCAGCAGGATAGTCGCGGGTCTGATTGAGGATGTGGGTGAACTCGTGGTGGATGGTCTTCAGATAGTAATTGTTCAGGTCGTCGGCATTCTTCAGATACTGCCCCAGATAGTTGGTGCCGGAGAGCAGGATCTTGCGGCCGCCCTCAGCCGTTCCGAGGATGTAGGTGCCGTTGTTCTTGTACTCCCACTCGCCGATGGTGAAGATGAGCTTGGGGAAGTAGGCCCGGGTGAAGTCGATGCCCCCCACCTCGTCGTAGGCCTCGATGCACATGTACTTGACCAGATGGGCCAGCACGACGGCATCCTCGTAGCGCGAGGGGACGGTGTAATAGTTCATGTCGCTCTCGTTGTCCTCGTAGCGATACTTGAAACGGATGTTATAGGGCGCCACATAGTTGCGCTGCAGCCAATAGTCGAAGGGGGTATAGTCGACCTGATCGACCATGATGACGCTCTTGGGGTCCAGTTCGTCCTCGGAACAGCTGGTGAAACAGGCTGCTGCGACGACGGCACTGGCCGCCAGAAGGAATGATCGGATATTTCGGAAACTCATCATAACTCGCAATTCTCAGTTCTCAGTTTTCAATTCTCAGTTCTCATCTCGGATTAGGCTGTACACCAGCCGTGCGCACCTTGATAGGTATCTGCACGGCACGGCGCGGATCGTCGACGCGGAGCAGACCCGTAGCGGTCTCGGGCTGGCCAGAGGCATTGATGACGCGACGGACAACCTCGATGCCATAGCGCTTGATGTCGTACCAGCGGAGGCCCGTCTGAAGCGTCTCGATGCGACGGAAGCCGAGGACGCACTGCAACATGGCCTCGCGCGTGTCGCCCTCAGCGCCGATGTCGAACTTGGGATGCAGGTGCTTCTTGATGGTCGACTGGATGTGGCGCTCGTCGCTGTAGCAATAGTCGACGCTGTTGTAGAAATCGGTGATCATCGCCGGCGTCAGGTCGAAATAGGCGCTGACGATGTTCTGCATCCAGAGGGTCAGGTCGGCGGCGGCCTTGTCGTACTGCCCTGTCATGACATAAGCCTCAGCACGATTGAGCAGGCACTCGTCAGCCGTAAAGGCGGGATAGACCGTGCGGAAATAGCCCGTCCCAGCCACGGGGTCGGCATATTCGAACATATAGGGCAACTTCCAGAAGACGGTCTTGTCGAGGTTGGTGGCCGAGTAGGTGTGCGTGCCCTGATAGTAGGACGCCCCACCCCATATATTGACGGCCTCGCTGGTCTCTGTCGATGCCAGATACTTGCCGTGGGAATAGCGCGACATGTAGTTGTAGGGGCCGAAGCAAAGTCCGATGGCCGAATAGGCGGTGAGCAGCATGAGGTTGCAGTTGAGCGACGCATCGATGTAGTGCTGCGAGAGGGCGGCGAAGGTCTGCGTCATCGAGGCCATGTAGTCCCAGTCGCGCAGCATCGTCTCGGGCGAGCTGCCCAGGCAGAGGTTGGCATACTGGATGGCCTTGTCCCACTGCTCCGAATAGAGGTAGAAGCGGCATGCGAAGGCATAGGCGGCACGCGGCGTGAAGTGATATTTCGGCACGCTGTAGTTGCTGCTGACCAGAGGCAGCGCCTCCAGCAGGTCGCGCTCGATGTTGCGATAGACGTCGGCCAGGGTGCCGCGATCAGGATTACTGGCCAGCTCCGTGGCAGGCGACGTCATGTAGACGATGCCCAGCTCCCTGTCGGCGGTCGAGGGCGAGTAGGCCTGGCAGAACATGTTGGCCAGCATGAAGTGGGCATAGGCCCGGCAGAGCAAGGCTTCGCCACGGGCTTCGGCCAGTTCCGACTCGGAGGCACTGCCCTTCAGTTGGTCGAGACTCTGGAGCGCCTGGTTGGCCGTGGCGATACACTGATAGCAGTCCTGCCAGAAGTTTTCCGGGCTGGAGTTGTTCGACTCGGTGGCATCGTTCCAGTAGAACACCTGGTCCATGAATCGCGTGGTATTGGGGTTGGCGCTGCCATAGTCGTCGACATTGTCGCTCATGAACTCGGCCACGAGCATCGGCTCGTTGGACGGATAGGCCGTCACGAGCAGCTTCTTGACGCTCTCGACCGTCGTGACCTCCATGCGGTTGTCAGGCAGCTCGTCGAGATAGTCGTCGCAGCTGACGAGGGCTGTTGCGCTGGCAACGCAACAAACTAAAACAGCGTAGAGTTTATTTCTTCTTGTCATCATAGGTTTCTTTTTCTCTTGTTAAAGCTGTCAGATTCCGAGGCGCAGGGTACACGTGAACTGCTTCGGCATGGGGACAGCCACGCCGCCGGCATTGGTGAACTCAGGATCCTGGCCGTTGAGCTTCTTGTCGCTGTAGAGCAGGAACAGATTGGTGGCCTGCAGCTTCAGTCCGAGCGTGGTCAGTCCGAGGCGGGAGATGAGGTTGCGCGGGAAGTCGTAGTTCAGCGAGATCTCCTTCATCCGCACGAAATCGCCCTTAGCCACACGGGCCGTCGAGTAGTTGTAGGCACTATAGGCATAGCCCAGGTCGGTATCGTTGCGATTCTGGCGCGAGCTGGCAATGACGGGAATGTCCGTATAAGCCTCATCGCCAGGCACCATCCAGCGGTTCTTGAATTCCTTCGGCATGGCCGTCAGGTCGCTATAGCGATTGGAGAAGACGGGGTCGAGACGGATGACGTTGCCAAAGGAATAGGTCAGGAAGAGGTTCAGCGTGAAGCCCTTATACTTGAAGACATTGCCCAGCGAGCCCATGTCGGAGGGGTCGATGGTGCCGGAATACTTGAGGTAGGACATGGCCTCGGGGTCAGTCTCCTGGAAGTAGATGCCTGTCGTCGTGGTCCATCCGTTGCCGACGTAGAAGGTGGGCAGACCCTCTTTGTTGAGTCCTGCAAAGGGAATCGAGAAGAGGCTGTTGACGGGGTAGCCCTCCAGGCTGGCCTCGCTCGAGCTGGTGAGCAAGTCGATGAGCCGCTTGCGCGACATCAGCCGCGTCACCTTGTTGTGAGTATGGGAATAGACGAGCGACGTGGTCCACGTGAAATGCTTGTTGCGGATATTCACCGTCGAGAGGCTCACCTCGATGCCGTCGGCGCTCATCTCGGCCGCGTTGGCACGCTGGGTGATTCCTCCGCCTGCATAGCCGGCCGTAAAGATGGGGCCGATGAGGTCGTAGTTGTTGCGCTTATACCAGTCGAAGGTCAGGTTGATGCGATTGTCCAGGAAGCCGGCATCGAGGCCGATGCTCAGCTCATGCTTCTTCTCGTAGGTGAGGTCGTTGTTGGCAGGCGACTCAAGGAGATTGCCACTCTCCTTGACGCTGGTGAAGGGGCGCCAGATGGCCATGGGGACGACGATATAGGTGGAGTTGGTCACGTCGGACGGTCCACGGTCGGCCGTCAGCGAATAGCTGGCGCGCAGCGATGCGGAACTCAAGACGGGGGCCAGTTTCTCAAACCACGTCTCCTCGTCGATGTTCCATCGTCCTGACACGTTCCACGTGGGAAGCCAGCGGGCGGAGCGGCTGCGCCCCATGCGGTTGGTGCCCTCATAGCGGAAGGTGCCGTTGACCACGTAGCGGCGGTTGAACGTATAGGTGCCGTTGATGAAGAAGGCTGCCGTGCGCTCTCGCGTATCGGCCAGCGCATAGTAGCTGGTGTTGCGCTCCTGCATCTGCTTAAATGCCAGATAGTTGAAGCTCGACAGCATGCCGCTGTCGAAGAGCACGCCCATGTCGGTGTTCTCGCTGCGATGGCGATTGAGCGACGTCACCTCCATGCCGGCATAGAGGTTCAGCTGATGCTTCTCTGCGAAAACGTCATTATAGCTGCCCGAAGCACGGAAGTTATAGCTGAACATCGAGTTGTCCGATTGGCGCAGGATGCCTCCCTCGGGCATCACCGAGACGGGCAGCGCATAGATATTGTCGGGGTCGGTATAAAGATAGGGGTTGTGCGAGCGGATGGTGGAGTTGTCCATGGCGCGATAGGCCATGGCCTGATTGGAGTTCTCGCGGATGAAGTGCTCCTGGCGGGTGGTCACGCTGCGGATGGAGCCGAGGGCCGTGAGCTCGACCTTGCGGATGGGTTTCCAGGTGAGCTGTCCCTGGAGTCGCAACTCGTTCGACTTCAGGTCAATATAATTATTATCGAGCTCATTGAAGATATTAAACGGCGCATAGTTGTGCGTATAATAGACGTCAGGGTCGAGGGCGCGGCTGGTGTTCAGCGCGTAGCTGTAGGGATTGATGTCGAACGAGCGGGTGACGCCGCCAGCCA
The DNA here is from genome assembly GCA_902779455.1 of uncultured Prevotellaceae bacterium. GTDB lineage: Bacteria > Bacteroidota > Bacteroidia > Bacteroidales > Bacteroidaceae > Prevotella. The sequence goes on along the minus strand of CACZBS010000001.1, from coordinate 195,807 downwards.
CGGGGTCGACGCTGCGCGAGAGGGTGCCCGGTGCTTTCTGGTTGCGGAACGAGGTGCTCGAGATGACTTTCAGCGTGAGCTGCTTCGACAGGTTGAAGTCGGCGTTGATGTTAACCGTATAGCGCTCCACCTTGCTCTGCTTGGTCCACCCCGGGTCGAGCAGGGCGCTGACGGAGGCGCGATAGGTGGTCTTGTCCGTTCCGCCCTCCAGCGAGACGGAGTGGCTGTGCTGCACGGCGGTTGAGAAGAGGCGGTCGAACCAGTCGGTGTTGCGATATTCGGCGGCCCGCAGATACTCGGCAATGGCCTCGTTGCTGTTGTCGAGTGCAAAGGTCTTCGTCACGGGGTCGTACTCAGAGAGCATCTGATACATTTTTCCGTAGATGCCCGACTCGGAGGCGTTGGCCGTCTCGGCGTAGTTGAGGTAGCCTTTCTGCTGCAGTTCCTGATAGACCGACATCTGGTCCTGCGAGTTCATGATGTTGAACGTCGAGTAGGAGGGCTTCAGTCGCATGGTGTATTCGCCCGTATAGCTGATGCGGTTGTGGCCGGCGCGGCCTTTCTTCGTGGTCACGGCAATGACGCCTGCCATCGCGCGCGCACCGTATATAGAGGTGGCGGAGCCGTCCTTCAGGACTTCGAACGACTCGATATCGTCGGAGTTCAAGCCTGCGATGGCCGACGAGATCAGCGTATTGGCATCGCCAGAGGACAGGTCGTCGGCCGAGACGTCGATGACATCCTCGAGGATGACGCCGTCGACCACCCACAGGGGCTTCGACGCGCCATAGATGCTCGTAGCGCCGCGCACGCGGATCTTGGGCGCAGCACCGAACGTGCCACTGACGTTCTGGACGGAGACACCGGCAGCCCTACCCTCCAGCGCACGGCTGATGTCGGCCACGCCGTCGATCTTTGCGTCGGCAGCATTGACCTTGGTCGTCGAGCCGGTGAACGTGCGCTTGTCGACCTTCTGCATACCCGTGACCACCACCTCGTCGACCATCAGCGCCTGGTCGGGCTGCAGCACGACACGCATGCCATTACGAGGTGCAAGGGTCTGCGTCGCCATGCCTATATAGCTGAAGACGAGCTTCTTGCCCTGAGGCACTTCAATCGCGAAGTGACCATTGATGTCAGTAGCTGTTCCGTTCTTGCCGCCCTGCACCTGTACCGTCGCACCGATGGCAGGCTCGCCGTTAGCTTCGACAACGGTGCCTGTAATCTTCGTTTGTGCAAAGGTCACACCCACAACAAGCAGCAAAAATATCCATAGTATTGATAGTCGCTTGTACATAACACTAATATTTTTCTGATATCACAGAAGGAACAGTCTGGTAGATTCCCTCCATATTGCGGCACAAAGTTAGGTAAAAAAAACTAATTAAACAAATAATCCGCAAGAAAAATGTTTATAAATAAGAATCAGACCTTTACTACGGATATAGATACAAATAAAATACGTAAAGAAACAAAAAAAGTCGGAAAAGCTTGGCGGAATGAAAAAAAAGTAGTAATTTTGCACCGCTTTTCGGAACCCCCGGAGCATTCGACGACGTTGCTACCCGTGATTAAGGTGGTCAAGGCGTCAGAAGGATGTTGAAGCACAAAACATTAATCAATCAACAATTATGTATTTAGATCAAGCTAAGAAGCAAGAGATTTTCACCGAGTACGGCAAGTCAGCCACCGACACTGGTTCGGCTGAGAGCCAGATTGCCCTGTTCACCTATCGCATCAAGCACCTGACGGAGCATCTGAAGCAGAACCACAAGGACTTCGTCACCGCCCGTTCGCTGACCAAGATGGTAGGTCGTCGCCGCAAGCTGCTGAAGTATCTCTACGAAAACGACATCACTCGCTATCGTGCCATCGTCAAGGCTCTGGGTCTGCGTAAGTAAGAAGGACCTCACGAAGCGGAATCATTACGAAATCCCTCTCCTGCATCAGCGGGTGAGGGATTATCAGTTTCGGCGTGTCGAGCCGCAGATCGTCGTAGAGCAGGATGTCGATGTCGATGGGACGGTCGTGATAGACCACCTCTGCCCCACCCTTTGCTGAGGCGTGCTCGCGGCGCTTGCCCAGCTGTCGCTCGATGAGCTGTGTGCGATGGAGCACCTGCAGGGGCGACAAGGCGGTCTCGACCATGACGACCGTGTTGACGAAGGCGTTGCAGGAATCGAATCCCCACGGCTGGGAATAGAAGAAGGCCGACTGGCGCCTGATGGTGCCAATCAGCCTTTCTATGCGCCGGTAAGCGTTCAGAATGGTCTGCTCCCTGTCGCCAATGTTAGCCCCCAGTCCAAGGAAAACCTGATGCACGTCGGCGCCCATTGCAGCGGTAGCAAATTTTTCACTCTTCACTTTTCACTCTTCACTCTTCACTATCTCAGTCGTCCAGGATCAGCATGGCGTCGCCATAACAGCCGAACATGTACTTGTTCTTCAAGGCCAGCTTGTAGGCTTCGTAGACCAGGTCGTAGCCGCCGAAGGCTGCCGTAGCCATCATCATAGTCGACTCAGGATGATAGAAATTCGAAATCAGGGCGTTGCCCAGTCCAAACTCATAGGGGGGGAAGATGAACTTATTGGTCCACCCGTCATATTCCTTCAGAAGGCCGTCAGTGCCGACAGCCGACTCCGTGGCGCGCAGCGTGCTGATGCCCACGACGCAGATGCGATGGCCTGCCTGCTTCGAGGCATTCACCTTTTGGCAAGTCTCGGCCGTGATGATCATCTGCTCAGAGTTCATCTTGTGCTTCGTCAGGTCTTCCACCTCGATGGGGTCAAAGGAGCCCAGTCCGCAGTGGACGGTGATGAACGTCGACTCAAAGCCGCGAATCTCCATCATCTTCAGCAGCTCACGGCTGAAGTGGAGGCCTGTCGACGGAGCAGTGACGGCACCCTCGTTCTTGGCGAAGATGGTCTGGAATTGCTCCATGTCGTCAGCCGTAGCCGGACGGCGGTCGACGATGTAGCGTGGCAGGGGCGCCTCGCCCAGGTCGAAGAGCTCCTTCTTGAACTCATCGTGCGGGCAGTCATAGAGGAAGCGCAGCGTGCGGCCGCGCGACGTGGTGTTGTCGATGACCTCAGCCACCATGGGACCGTCGCCATCGAAGAAGAGCTTGTTGCCGATGCGAATCTTGCGTGCGGGCTCGACGAGCACGTCCCACAGGCGCAGCTCCTCGTTGAGTTCGCGCAGCAAGAAGACCTCGATCTTGGCGTCGGTCTTCTCCTTGGTGCCATAGAGTCGTGCGGGGAACACGCGGGTGTCGTTGAAGATGAACGTGTCGCCCTCGTCGAAGTAGTCGACGAGATTGCGGAAGGTCATCAGTTCGTCCGTGTCCCTGCCTTCAGCATCCTTCTTGAACATCTCTATGCGCTCGCTCTTGCGATGGAGCACCATCAGGCGGCATTGGTCGCGATTGTAGACGCGCTCCACGGTGCCGTCTTCGTTCTCAAAGGCGCGATGGGGCGGATAGAGGGCTACCTGGTCCTCTGGCAGTTTGAACTTGAATTGTGATAGTTTCATATCGTTTCCTTATTCTATGTCTATTGAATCGAGCCACGACGGGAAGTCGTCGAGCGTCAGGCAGTCCTCAAGGCGCACGTCGCCCACACGGGTGCGACAGAGGGCCGTCAGATAGGCGCCTGAGCCGAGGGCCTGACCGATGTCGCGGGCCAGCGAGCGGATGTAGGTGCCCTTGCCGCAGACGACGCGGATGGACATCTGCATCGACTCAGGATCGAAGTGGGTCAGCTCCAGTTCGTCGATGCGGATGGGCTTGGCCTGCAGCTCGACGTTGTCGCCGCGGCGTGCCAGCATGTAGGCCCTGTCGCCGTCGACCATGACGGCCGAGAACAGGGGCGGCACCTGGCGGATCTCGCCCACGAATTGGGGCAGCGTGGCGAGGATGAGCTCGCGCGTGATGTGACCGGTCGGATAGGTCTGGTCGACCTCGTGCTCCATGTCGTAGCTGGGCGTGGTGGCTCCGAGCTGGAGCGTCGCCGTGTATTCCTTGGTGTGGCCCTGCAGCGTCTCGATCTGCTTCGTGGCCCGCCCGGTACAGAGGATGAGGACGCCCGTGGCCAGCGGGTCGAGCGTGCCTGCATGACCCGTCTTGAGCCGCTTCACGTGCAGCCGTCTCGACAGGCGTGTACGGACAAAGGCCAGTGCGCCGAACGACGTCATCCCATAGGGCTTGTTGATATAGAGTATCTCTCCTTCGTGAAAGTTCATCAGTCGACCATTGCTAATGAGTGACCCGTGAGCAGCATGACAATGATGATGGTCCCCACGACGATGCGATAGATTCCGAAAGCCCTGAAGCCATACTTAGTGAGGAAGGCCACGAACCACTTCATGGCCAGCAGGGCCACGACGAAGGCGACGGCGCAGCCCAGCAGGAGCATGGTGATGTTGTGGGGTGTGGCCCACACCGCGTCCTCCTTCAGCAGGTCGAGCAGGTCGAGCAGCGTCGCGCCGGCCATCGTGGGCACGGCCAGGAAGAAGGAGAACTCAGCCGCGCGCTTACGCGTCAGCCCCTGCGTCATGCCGCCGACGATGGTGGCCATGGAGCGCGAGACGCCCGGAATGACCGATATGCACTGGTAGATGCCGATGAAGAAGGCCCGCTTCTCATTGAGGCGGTTCTCTTCGCTGCCCTTATTGAACAGCTTGTCGCAGAAGAGCATGAAGATGCCGCCAAGGATGAGCATGACGGCCACGACCTCGACGCTGTCGAGCAGCCAGTCGAGCGCTCCGGACTTCTTGGCCAACAGGCCGATGACGACGGCCGGCAGGACGCCGACGAAGAGCAGCCAATAGAAGCTGAACTTATGCTTCAGCCGTCCGAAGAGGGTGCTGCCCTCGGGGGCCGGCGAGTTGTCGAGCTGAAAGAAGTGCTTCCAGTAGAGGCAGACCACCGAGAGGATGGCGCCAAACTGGATGATGAACGTGAAGGCATGGACGAAGGGGTCGCCCTGGGGTATGCCCAGCAGGTTCTGGGCGATGATCATGTGGCCTGTCGACGATACGGGCAGAAACTCGGTCAGTCCCTCGACGACAGCAATAATGATGGTCTCAATCCACGTCATGCGCCCTGCTCCTTCTCCCCGTCCTTGGGTTTATGAACTACGGCGTAAATCATCGACACGAAGCCAAAGAGGCACACCAGCGGTGCCACCTTGACGCGGCGGGCGCTGAAGATGTCGGGGTTGTAGGCTGACTCCGAGGAGCCGTCGCCCCCCATCAGGATAAACCCGATGATGACGATGACCATCCCGACAGCAAGCAGGATGAAGTTCATGCGTCCGAATGCAAAATTTCTCTTGTCCATTTATATTTATTCCTTTATTTTTTATTAGATCTTGTAGAGCTCGCCTGCCTTCATCCGCAGGAACTTGTTGACTGACAGCAGCGTGCACAGCATCATGATGAGGAAGCCGAAGACGAACACGGCGGCTGCCGTGACGATCATCTCGGGCCAGCCGATGATGTCCTCGATGCCGGGCTGATAGCGATAGAGCGCATAGACCACGCCGCCCAGCACGCCGCAGGCCAGCAGGGCCGCCAGCACGCCGACCGTCATGGCCTGGCGCACGAAGGGCCGCCGGATGAACGACCATCGGGCTCCGACGAGCTTCATCGTGTGGATGCTGAAGCGGCGCGCATAGATGCCCAGCCGCACCGAGTTGCTCACCAGGGCATAGCAAACGAAGATGAGCAGGGCGGCCAGCACGAGCAGGATGATGTTGATGCGATGCAGGTTGCGGTTGACGTCGTCAATCTGGTCTTCCTGATAGGCCACGTCCGTCACCTGGTGCCACTGCTTCATCAGCTCGGCCGACACCCGCCGCAGCGAGTCGCCGTTGGCATAGTCGCCAGCCATCTGGATCTCGAGCATGGGCGCAAACGGATTGGTGCCCACAAACTCCGACGGGTCGCTGCCCAGCGCCTCAGTGCCCTCGCGAAGGGCCTGCTCGCGGCTGATATAGGTGACCTTCCTGGCCCAGGGCTCTGCCTCGAGCATCTGGCCCAGGGCAGCACCTTCCAGCACGGGGACACTGTCGCCCAGCATCACCGTCATGGTCATGTTCTCGCGCACATAAGTAGAGAGGTTGCGGGCCGTGAGCACGGACAGCACTACGAGTCCCAGCAGGATGAGCACCATGGTGGTGCTGATACACAAAGTGACGACCTGCATACCATGTCGGCGGCCGGTCTGACTGTTATTCTTCTTCATTCGTACGAAGGCACAATATGCCAATTTGCATGCAAAGTTACACATTTTTCCGCACATTACCGATTCGCCACCTGCTTTTCGCGCCAAACATTATACTTATTTAACGTTCCAAAGCATCTAAGCAACCCATCAGGGAGTTCATTACAGCGTGCGGCTCAGCGTGCCGTCAAAATTCCGAATATTCTTTACAATGCGCACCTACTCTGGGGACAAAGCGGTCCTTTAAAGCCCAAGAAGCGGTGCTTTTCGGGGTGAAAAGCACCGCTTCTTGGACCGAAAAGCACCGTTTCTTTTTATCAGTTTTATAAATACGCTGATTGTCAGGCAATTGATGAATTAAGTCGAAATAGTGCGAATTTTCATTACAATCAGAAGTTATAGCTGAAGCCCAGCGAGGAGTACTCCTTGAACTGCCAGTAGCCGAGGTCGTCGTCGCGGCGGTTGGAGTCGTCGAAGCGCGGGAAGAGGAAGAGGTTGGCCGAGATGTACTTCGAGACGCGCAGGGCGAAGGTGTTCTCCCACTCGAGCTCAGCGCGATGGTAGGAGGTGAAGGTGTAGAAGCGCGACTTCCACGTGACGTTGTCGGAAATCTTCCATTCGAGGGCGGCCGTCAGCTGCGAACCGAAGTCGGTCAGGTGGTGCTTCTGGTCGTCGATGCCGTAGCGCGAGGGCATCCAGTCGAATTGCTCGACCTCAGCGTCGTTCTTCGATCGGAAGTACCGGCGGTCGACGTAGCGGTAGTTGACGGCCAGGGGCGAGATGTTGATGGTGCCCGTGAGCTTCTTGTTGAACCACTCCACCTTGTAGTCCATACCGAGACCGACGCTGATGTTGAGAGGCGAGAGGAAGTCGGAGTAGGTGCGGATGTCGTTGGCCTTGAAGCCGCGGGCAAACTGCGTGTAGGCAAGGCCCTGCAGCGTGTAGTACCACTTGTTGGCAGCCTGCAGACCCACCTTGCCCGTGTATCGGATGAGGTCCTCGTGGGCCTTGAACTTATGGATCTCGTCAGTGCGTGAGGTCTGAAATCCGAGCTTCATCTCGAGCTTGTTGTCCCACTTCCACTTCGACTTGTTGTCATAGTTGGCCTCGAGTGTCAGCGCGCCGACAGCTGAGTAGTTCGACTCGCCACCTTTGTACCAGTTGCCCGAGACGTAGTTCTGCATGAACTGCAGATAGCCGTCGCCCTTGTATTTCCAGAACTTAGGCTTCTTCACCTCCACCTCCACGGGCTCGGCCTCGGGCTCGGCAGGCTGGGGCTCAGGGCCGACCTCGACCATCTCGACGCTCTGCACGACGGGCTGCTCGATGATGTCCTGGCGCAGCTGGCCTGAGGCCTCCTGCTCGCTCTGGGTCACCTCGACGAGGTCGGGGCGGTCGAGATAGACGTGCATCAGGGCATCGTTGACGGCCTGGCTGACGTCGGCGTCGTCCTCCTCGTCGCTCAGCGACAGCTGGCTCTGAGCCACGCCGTGATAGAACGTCAGGGGGGCAAAGAGTTGATAGTACTGGCCGTCGGGCTCTGCCGACTGATCTTGCTGTGCGGCGGCATTGCTGAGCGCTGCCATGGCCGCGATGAGTAACATGGACTTTTTCATAACTTCTGCAAAGATACGTTTTTTTTTTCATTCCGCCAAGCGGAAAGGAAAAAAAGATAATGTCGCTTATCTTTCAATCTATTATTTCTCATCTCTTATCCTAACTGAACACATATCTTTTATCTATTATCTTTGATATCATTATCTTTTTTTCCTTTCCGCTTGGCGGAATGGGAAAAAATCCGTAACTTTGCAGGCTCAAAGATAAAGAAGTATATATACGACAAAGAATTAAGTAATGAACAAGAACACCCTGACAGGCCTTCTGTTGATGGCCGCACTACTGATTGGCTTCAGCTGGTATAACCAGCCCTCGAAGGAGGAGGTCGAAGCCCACCAAAGACAACAAGACAGCATCGCCACGGCTGCCGCAGCCGCACAGAAGCAGATGCTCGAGGCCGAGGAGGCCCGCCGCGAGGCTGCCGAGGCTGCCGCCAAGGGCGACACGACGGCGCTCTTCTATGCTGCGCTGAACGGCTCTGAGGAGCAGATAGAGCTCCGCAACGGCAAGCTCGCCCTCACCTTCAGCACCAAGGGCGGCACGCTGAGCAGCGCCCGCATCCTGGGCTTCAAGGACCGCAACGGCGCCGAGGACGTCACGCTCTTCACGCCTGAGGGTCAGCAGATGAACTTCCTCATCGCGGGCAAGGACGACAACATCGTCACGCGCGACCTATACTTCACCCCCTCCGAACAGACTGACTCGACGCTGACCATGACGGCTGCGGCCGCCGACGGCGGTCAGATCGTCTTCCGCTATGAGCTGGGCCCTGACTATCTGCTCCACATGCAGTTCCAGGCCCAGGGCCTCAGCCGCCACTTCGCCCCGACCACCAAGACGCTGGCCATCGAATGGCAGGACTCCTGCCGCCAGCAGGAGAAGGGCTTCACGTTTGAGAACCGCTACGCCACGCTGACCTACAAGGAGCACGCGGGCGGCACGGAGCAGCTGAGCGAGACGTCGGAGAAGACGAAGACCGTCGAGGAGGAGCTCGACTGGGTGGCCTTCAAGAACCAGTTCTTCTCGGCCGTGCTCATCTCGAAGGACAACTTCCAGCAGGGTGCACAGCTCCGCAGCGTCCCCCAAGAGAAGGGCTCCGGATTCCTCAAATATTATAATGCCCAGCTTCAGACGGCCTTCGACCCCTCAGGACTGCAGCCGACGGAGCTTGAGCTTTACCTCGGCCCCAACGACTTCCGCCTCATCAAGCAGGTGGAGGAGCAGAGCCGATTCGGCAAGGACCTCGACCTGGAGAAGCTCGTCTACCTCGGATGGTGGCTCGTGCGCTGGATCAACCGCTGGTTCACCATCTACGTCTTCGACTGGCTGACCTCGTGGGGCCTGCCCATGGGCATCGTCCTCATCCTGATCACCCTGCTGCTCAAGGCCATCACCTTCCCCATGGTGAAGAAGAGCTACATGTCGTCGGCCAAGATGCGCGTCCTGAAGCCGAAACTCGACGAGGCCACCCGCCAGTACGACAAGCCCGAGGACCAGATGATGAAGCAGCAGGCCATGATGTCGATGTATGCCAAGTATGGTGTCTCGCCCCTTAGCGGCTGTCTGCCCATGCTCATCCAGATGCCTATCTGGATGGCCATGTTCTTCTTCGTGCCTAACGCCATCCAGCTGCGCGGCGAGTCGTTCCTCTGGATGAACGACCTCTCCACCTACGACCCCATCATCGAGTGGGCCAAGCCCATCTGGGGCATCGGCGACCACCTCTCGCTGACCTGCATCCTCTTCTGCGTAGCCAACATCCTCTACAGCTACATGACCATGCGCCAGCAGCGCGACCAGATGGTGGGCCAGCAGGCTGAGCAGATGAAGATGATGCAGTGGATGATGTACCTCATGCCCCTGATGTTCTTCTTCATCTTCAACGACTACTCCAGCGGCCTCAACTTCTACTACTTCATCTCGCTCTTCTTCTCGGCTGCCATCATGTTCATCCTCCGCAAGACGACCAACGACGAGAAGCTGCTCGCCAAGCTCGAACAGAACTATCGCGAGAACCAGAACAACCCGAAGAAGCAGAGCGGACTGGCCGCACGGCTTGAAGCCATGCAGAAGCAGGCCGCCGAGATGCAGCGACAGCGCGAGAACCTTAAACGCTAACCAAGAACTTAATATGAACAAAGCATTGACTATCGCCGTGGCGGCCGCCATGATGGCTGCCTGCGGCACTAACGACAAGGAAACAGCCGTGAACATCGAGAAACAGACCGTCACGCTCGAGAGCGACCAGATGACGCCCGAGGCCCTGTGGGCCATGAGCCGCATCGCCGCCTACGCCGCATCGCCTGACGGTAGCAAGGTGGTCTTCCAGATGGGCTACTACAGTGTCAAGGAGAACAAGAGCCACCAGGTGCTGTGGATGATGAACGCCGACGGAAGCGAGCAGCGCCAGCTGACCTCCGACGCCCAGAACGAGACCGACCCCGCATGGCTCGACGCTGAGACCATCGCCTTCATCCGCGAGGGCGAGGTGTGGAGCATGAAGGCTGACGGCTCCGCCCGCCGACAGCTCTCCGAGACGGAGGGCAGCGTCGAGGGATTCAAGTTCGCCCCCACGATGAACCGCGTCGTACTGATTAAGTCGATGCCTTTCAACGACATTATCGAGGCACGCCCCGACGACCTGCCGCTGTCGACAGGACGCGTCGTCAACGACCTCATGTATCGCCACTGGGACCACTATGTCGAATCTATCCAGCACCCCTTCGTGGCCGACTTCGACGGCTCGAAGATCAGCAGCGAGATGACCGATGTGCTCGAGGGTGAGCCCTTCGAGTGCCCCATGGAGCCCTTCGGAGGCATCGAGCAGCTCGACTTCAGCCCTGACGGCGAGCAGATTGCCTACACCTGCCGCAAGAAGACGGGTCGCGCCTACTCCATCTCGACTGACTCCGACATCTATCTCTATACAATAGGAACGCGTGAGACGCGCAACCTCTGCAAGCCGGCCGACTACAAGGAGCCGGAGGTCGTCGCCACGAAGACACTGCGCACGCAGCTCGTCAACAGCGAGCAGAACCTCAAGAACAATCCCGGCTACGACCAGAACCCGAAGTTCTCGCCCGACGGCAAATACGTCGCATGGCTGTCGATGGCCCGCGACGGCTACGAGAGCGACCGTCAGCGCCTCTGCTGCTATGACCTCGCAACGGGCGAGAAGCAATACCTCACGGAGACGTTCGACTCCAACGTCGACGACTTCTGCTGGAGCGACGACGAGGCAGCCCTCATCTATTTCATCGGCGTTTGGCATGCCACGGAGAACCTCTATGCCGTCACCAAGGACATGGAGGTGCGACAGCTCAGCAACGAGTGGGCCGACTTCGGAAGCCTGCAGATGCTCAACAACGGCAGCCAGCTCCTCATGGAGCGCCACAGCTACACAGCACCTGCCGACCTCTACGTCGTCACGCCTAACACGCTCGAGGAAGACGAGGAGATGAACGTTGCCGAGGTGAAGCAGATCACTGACGTCAACAAGGAGATCCTCGACCAGCTGGCCAAGCCCACCGTCGACCAGCGCTGGGTGAAGACCACTGACGGCCGCGACATGCTCTACTGGATCATCCTGCCCCCGAACTTCGACGAGACGAAGAAGTACCCCACCCTGCTCTTCTGCGAAGGCGGACCGCAGAGCCCCGTCAGCCAGTTCTGGAGCTACCGCTGGAACTTCTTCATCATGGCCTCGCAGGGCTACGTCATCATCGCGCCCAACCGCCACGGACTGCCCGGCTTCGGCAGCGAATGGTGCGAGCAGATCTCAGGCGACTGGACAGGTCAGTGCATGCAGGACTATCTCACGGCTATTGACGACGCCGCTCAGAACCTGCCTTACGTCGACAAGGACCGTATGGGCGCCGTGGGCGCCTCGTTCGGCGGTTTCTCCGTCTACTATCTGGCTGGCCATCATCAGAAGCGCTTCAAGTGCTTCATCGCCCACGACGGTGCCTTCAACCTCGAGGCGATGTACACTGAGACAGAGGAGAACTGGTTCTCCAACTGGGAGTACGACGATGCCTACTGGAACGTTGACCGCACGGCTAACGCCAGCCGCACCTATATGAACTCGCCCCACCGCTACGTCGGCAAGTGGGACACGCCCATCCTCTGCATCCATGGCGAGAAGGACTATCGCATCAACGCCACACAGGGCATGTCGGCCTTCAACGCCGCCCGCATGCAGGGTGTTGAGGCTCAGCTGCTCATCTTCCCCGACGAGAACCACTGGGTGCTCAAGCCCCAGAACGGCATTCTCTGGCAGCGCACCTACTTCGCCTGGCTCGACCGCTGGCTGAAGCAATAAGGCGTCAAGACACCTAAACAGAAAAAGCCGTTGGCTGCACATCATCATGAGTCGCAGCCAACGGCTTTCTCTTGTCATTCCTTTTCCTATCTCGACGCCGCCTGGTTGACAATCCATGTGGCAATGTCGTCAAGCACCTCCTCAGATATAGTCTCCTCAATCTGCCTATATTCCATCGGGAGCCCTGTTGTGCTGTGCTGGAAAAGATGATTGAGCGAGGCATACTCCTTGACGAGATTCTTCTTCGACGGAGGCAACAGACGGCGGATGGCTTCGAGATTCAGCGACGAGACGACCTGACAGTCGTTGTCGCCGTTCAGGGCGAAGACAGGACAACGCGCCTGACGGATATCGGCTGCGGGGTCGTAGTCGATGAACCAGCGCATCCAGGGCGACTGCTGGACGGCTGCCTGCTGACGATACTTCTCCGTCGTCATGGCGGCCGACTTCATGATGCGGTTCACCTGGGCAGCAAGCAGCGTGTCGCCCTTGACGCCCGGACCTGCCAACGAGACGATGAAGTCGGCTTGCCCACGTGAGGCGAGCATAAAGGCAATCGAGCCGCCTTCGCTATGGCCGAGACACCCCACGCGGCCAAAGGCCTTCATGGAGCGCAGACAGGCTATTCCCGCCGCAGCATCGCGCATGAAGTCCTCTGTCGTAGCATTCGCCACCTCACCGCCGACGCTGGCCCCCGTTGCACGGTCGTCGTAGCGCAACGAGGCAATGCCCCGACGAGCCAGGTAGTCGGCAATGACGAGGAAAGGCTTATGGTCGTAGATCTCCTCGTCGCGGTTCTCCTGGCCACTGCCTGTCACCATCAGCACCACGGGCACCCGCCCCTTCTTCATCGTCTCGAAGCCGACGGGATAGGTCAGCGTCCCGGCCAGCGTGGCGCCGTCAGCCTCGTTGCAGAACGTCACCTCCTCAGTCTTGTAGGGATAGGGTTGCTGAGGGGTCTGCGGACGACGCAACGTCTCCTCCCCTTTCTTGAGAATCAACGGGAACGACATTCCCATCTGCGTGAAGGTGCCGTTGAGCCCTTCATCCGCCAGCCGGGCACGATACGTGGCATTGATCATCGCCACCTTGACGGCCACGGAGTCGTCCGAGAGGAACTCCGTCTCGCAGGGGATGCCCTTCGCACTTTGGTCAGGACTGTCGAGCGAGGCCTTCACATGGCCTTCGGCCTCATCAAGATGGAGCACCAGTGTGAGCGACGTGCCCATCACGTTGAGTTTGCCCGTCCAAGCCCCCATCAGCGCTGATGAAGGTTGCACCTGGGCCCCTCCGGCGAGCGCCGTCAGGTAAAACAAAGCTGTAAGGACCAGTTTCTTTTTCATAATATCTCCTTTAACCGATTAATGATTGTGCGGCAAATTTACAAAAAAAGTGAGAGAAATGAAAAGAAAATCGATTTTCTTTTCTGTTTCATTTCTTTTTTGTAACTTTGCGGTCGCGAAGAAAGCAAAACAACCATAATAAAACAACACAGTTATGACACAAGCAATTCAAAAGACTCTGCGTGACAGCGCCGGCATGCGCTGGACCGCACTGCTGCTGCTGGCCCTCGCCATGTTCTGCAGCTACATCTTCATGGACATCCTCTCACCCATCAAGGACCTGATGCAGGAGACGCGCGGATGGGACTCCACGGCCTTCGGCACCATGCAGGGCTCCGAGGTGTTCCTCAACGTGTTCGTCTTCTTCCTCATCTTCGCAGGCATCATCCTCGACAAGATGGGTGTGCGCTTCACGGCCGTGCTGTCAGGCGCCGTGATGCTCTGCGGCGCCTTGATCAAGTGGTATGCCGTGAGCGAGGCCTTCATGGGCAGCGGCCTGGAGGCATGGTTCACCAACAACCTGAACTACATCCCCGTCTTCGATGAGCTCGGCGTCTCGCCCTTCTATGAGGGCATGCCCGCCTCAGCCAAGTTTGCCGCCTGCGGATTCATGATCTTCGGCTGCGGATGCGAGATGGCCGGCATCACCGTCTCACGCGGTATCGTCAAGTGGTTCAAGGGCCGCGAGATGGCCCTGGCCATGGGCTCCGAGATGGCATTGGCCCGTCTGGGTGTTGCCACGTGCATGATCTTCTCGCCCTTCTTTGCCAAGCTGGGCGGCGAGGTGAGCGTGAGCCGTTCCGTAGCCTTTGGCGTAGTGCTGATGTGCATTGCCCTGATCATGTTCATCGTCTACTTCTTCATGGACAAGAAGCTCGACGCCCAGACGGGCGAGGCCGAGGAGAAGGACGACCCGTTCAAGATCAGCGACCTCGGCAAGATCCTGACCGACAGCGGTTTCTGGCTCGTCGCCCTGCTTTGCGTGCTCTACTATTCAGCCATCTTCCCCTTCCAGAAGTATGCCGTCAACATGCTGCAGTGCAACCTGACGCTGACGGAGCCCGCCGCCGATTCGTTCTGGGCCTCATCGAGCGTCACCATCGTCCAGTATGTCATCATGCTCGTCGTGGCTGCTGCTGGCTTCGCCTCTAACTTCCAGAAGGTGAAGAGCCGCCAGTACGGACTCCTCGGCCTCTCCATCGTAGCCCTCGTCACCTATTGCTACATGGGCTATATGCGCCAGTCGGCCGAATCCATCTTCGCCGTGTTCCCCCTCCTGGCCGTACTGATCACCCCCATTCTCGGCTCCTATGTCGACCACAAGGGCAAGGCCGCTTCCATGCTCGTGCTGGGCTCTGTGCTGCTTATCGCCTGCCACCTGACGTTCGCCTTCATCCTGCCGATGTTCAAGGGCAGTCCCGTCGGCGGCATCGCCATTGCCTACCTCACCATCCTGGTGCTTGGCGCATCGTTCTCGCTGGTGCCGGCCTCGCTGTGGCCCTCAGTGCCCAAGCTGGTCGACGCGAAAGTGATTGGCTCGGCCTATGCCCTGATCTTCTGGATCCAGAACATCGGCCTCTGGCTGTTCCCCCTGCTCATCGGCAAGGTGCTCGACAAGACCAACCCAGGCGTCACCGACCCGACGCAGTTCAACTACACGGCTCCGCTGGTCATGCTGGCATCGCTGGGTGTGGCCGCCCTCATCCTCGGCTTCGTGCTGAAGGCCGTCGACAAGAAGAAGGGCCTCGGACTTGAGGAGCCCAACATCAAGGACTGACGCATGAGGCTCAACGACTCGCCTGCTGCACGCTGGACAGTGCTCATCATCGTGGCTACGGCCATGATGATGGGCTACTTTGTCAATGACGTCATGTCACCCCTCGAGTCGATGCTCGAAGCACCGCGCTCGGAGGGAGGCCTCGGGTGGTCGTCGAGCGACTACGGATTCTTCTCGGGCGCCGGCAGCTTCATCAATGTCTTCCTGCTGATGCTCTTCTTCTCGGGGCTCATCCTCGACAAGATGGGCGTGCGCTTCACGGGCACGTTGGCTTGCTCGCTGATGGTAGCCGGCGTGCTGCTGAAGCTCTACGGGCTGACGGCCGATTTCGGCAACTCGGAGCTGACGATTCCCTTCGCGCAGTTCTCCATTCCCAAGTCGGCAGCCGTCATGTCGCTCGGCTTTGCCGTCTTTGGCGTAGGCTATGAGATGTGCGGCATCTCAGTGTCGAAGGCCATGGTGCGATGGTTCACCGGCCATGAGCTGGCGCTGGCCATGGGGCTCCAGCTGGCCATGGCCCGCTTCGGCACAGCCGCCGCGCTGAGCGTCTCGGCCCCCATCGCGCAGCGCTTCACACTCAGCACGCCGCTGCTCGTCGCCCTCGCCTTCCTCATCATCGGACTGCTCGCGTTCCTCGTCTTCTGCGTGATGGATCGCAGGTTAGACGCCAGCCAGCCCAGCGGTGCGACGCGCAGCGACAACGACGAGTTCCGCCTGAAGGACATCGGGCTGATCGTGCGCAATCCAGGCTTCTGGCTCATCACGCTCTTCGTGGTGCTGTTCTATTCCGCCGTGTCGCCCTTCCTCAAGTTTGCGACAAAGCTGATGGTGGTCAAGTACGGCGTCGACCCTGACATCGCCGGATTCTTCAGTTCGATAGCCCCCTTCGGGACGATGCTGCTGACGCCGCTGTTCGGCTCGTTCTACGACCGCAGGGGCCACGGCGTCACCCTCGTCATCATCGGCACCGCCATGCTGGCCTTCGTCCACTTCTCCTTCAGCCTGCCCCTTCACAGCAGCATGTTTGCCCTGACGCTCATGGTCATCCTGGCCATCGGCTATTCGCTCGCACCAGCCGCGCTGTGGCCCTGCGTTCCCAAGATCATACCGCTGAAATGTCTCGGCACGGCCTACTCCCTCATCTTCTTCATCCAGAACTTCGGACGGGCCGTCATCCCCATGATGGTGGGGCGTGCCAACGAGCACGACCCCAGCTACACCAGCGGCATGCTCATCTTTGTCTTCACGGCCCTGGCGGGCGTCGTCGTAGCCCTCGCCCTGTTGTGGACTGACGGCAGGAAGGGCTATGGTCTCCAACAACCCAACATCATCCGACAATGAAACGACTCTCACTTCTCATCATCTGCCTGGCGCTGCTGCTCTCCGCCAGCGCCCGACGCCCAAGGATCGGACTGGTGCTTGGGGGCGGCGGTGCCAAAGGAGCGGCCGAGGTTGGCGCCCTGAAAGTCATCGAAGAGGCGGGCCTGCCCATCGACTATATCGCAGGCACGAGCATCGGCGCCATCGTCGGAAGCCTCTATGCTGCGGGCTACTCGTCGGCCGAGCTCGACTCGCTGTTCAGCCAGCAGGAGTGGCTCTCGCTGCTGACCGACCGCAACATGGAGCTGAGCGGCGAGCCCTTCAAGCAGGTGAACGGCGTGACCTACATCTTCGGCTTCCCCGTGCTCGACAAGGGCAACCCCTCGTGGGGCGTCCTGCGCGGCGGGCGCGTCGAGCAGGTCGTCGACTCGATGCTGGCGGCCAGGGATGCCGTGGAGTTCGCGTCGCTGAAGATTCCCTTCCGATGCGTCGCTGCCGAGCTGCGGACGGCCACTGAGGTCGTGCTCGACGAAGGCACCGTGCCGCAAGCCGTGCGGGCCTCGATGGCCATCCCCGGACTGTTCAAGCCCGTCGTCATCAACGGCCAGTCGCTGGTCGACGGCGGCATGATGAACAACCTGCCCGTCGACGTCGTGCGACAGATGGGGGCCGACATCGTCATTGCCATCGACCTGCAGCAGGCCAAGCACCCCACGCGCCAGGAGCAGAAGGACAGCCCGCTCGTGGGGCTGGCTGACCTCATCGGCCTCGGGCAGATAGCCAACTGGGTCGTCTCGCGCCCTGACATCCGCAAATACAACGAGAACCGCCAGCAGGCCGACGTCTACATCAACCCTCCCCTGCCTGACTACGAGGCGTCGAGCTTCGGCAACGAGGCCATGCGCCGCATGATTGCCGTCGGCGAGGAGGCTGCCCGCTCGCAATGGAGCAAGCTTGAGGACATCAGACGGATGACGGAGCAACAATGACACACACACCACGCGCGATTGACTTCTATAATTACATTAACTAAATATCTTATAAACTATTATGCTAACACAACAAGACCTGAAACAGATTGCTCAGCGCGGCATCAGCGAGGAGCAGATTGAGACTCAGTTAAAGCAGTTTGAGACGGGATTCCCGTTCCTGAAGTTAGAGGCCGCTGCCGCCGTCGGCCGTGGCATCATAGCCCCCAGCGAGGCCAAGCGCAGCCAGTATGTCGACGCCTGGCAGCGGTATAAGGCCGAGGGCCGTCGGGTGGTGAAGTTCGTGCCCGCCTCGGGTGCCGCCAGCCGCATGTTCAAGAACATGTTCGCCTTTGTCGACGCCGACTATGATGTGCCCACGACCGACTTCGAGAAGAAATACTTCCAGGAGATCGAGAAGTTCGCCTTCTACGATGCACTCGACGCCGTCTGCCGCAAGAACGAGGGCAAGGGCATTAAGGCGCTGATGAGCGAAGGCAAATATAAGGCCGTGGCTGCCAACATGCTGCGCCCCGAAGGCCTCAACTATGGCCAGCTGCCTAAGGGCATGCTCCTGTTCCACAAGTACGACGAGGGCGCACGCACCCCGATGGAGGAGCATCTGGTGGAGGGCGCCCTCTACGCCGCCTCCAACGGCGAAGCCCATGTCCACTTCACCGTCTCTCACGAGCACATCGACTTCTTCAAGCAGAAGGTGGCCGAGAAGGCCGACGGCTTTGCCAAGAAGTATGGCATCAAGTACGACATCACCTTCTCGGAGCAGAAGCCGTCGACAGACACCGTCGCCGCCAACCCTGACAACACGCCCTTCCGCGAGGCCGACGGCCGTCTGCTGTTCCGTCCCGGCGGCCACGGCGCCCTGATTGAGAACCTGAACGAGATTGAGGCCGACGTCATCTTCATCAAGAACATCGACAACGTGGTGCCCGACCGCCTGAAGCCCGAGACCGTCGAGTGGAAGCAGGTCATCGCCGGCGTGCTCGTCACGCTGCAGAAGAAGGCCTTCGAATATCTCCGCCAGCTTGACAAGGGAGCCAGCGACGAGCAGCTCCGTGAGATGGCCGCGTTCGTGGAGAAGTGCCTCTGCGTGGATCCTAAGGGCAACAAGGTCGACGCCGACTATCTGCGCCGCAAGCTGAACCGCCCGATGCGCGTCTGCGGCGTGGTGAAGAACGTCGGCGAGCCTGGCGGCGGCCCGTTCCTGACCTACAACCAAGACGGCACCGTCAGCCTGCAGATTCTGGAGAGCTCGCAGATTGACACGAACAACAGCGAGTACATGAAGATGTTCACGCAGGGCACCCACTTCAACCCCGTCGACCTCGTCTGCGCCGTCCGCGACTACAAGGGTCAGCCCTTCGACCTGCCCGCCTTCGTCGACAAGACCACTGGCTTCATCTCATCGAAGTCGAAGGGCGGCAAGGAGCTGAAGGCGCTCGAGCTGCCCGGCCTCTGGAATGGTGCCATGAGCGACTGGTCGACCGTCTTCGTCGAGGTGCCCCTCGGCACGTTCAACCCCGTTAAGACCGTCAACGATCTGCTCCGCGAGCAGCATCAGTAAAATCCCTTTATTCTACTTTCGCATGTTAAAGGAGTTTTGGAGTTTAGGAGTTTAGGAGTTTAGACGTTAGTCCTTGTTCATGGCTATCAACAACAAGACTATTGTCTAAACTCCTATACTCCTATACTCCTATACTCCTATACTCCTAT
Organism: uncultured Prevotellaceae bacterium; assembly: GCA_902779455.1. Classification (GTDB taxonomy): domain Bacteria; phylum Bacteroidota; class Bacteroidia; order Bacteroidales; family Bacteroidaceae; genus Prevotella. The sequence continues at coordinate 176,506 of CACZBS010000001.1, read as the reverse complement.
ACTCCTAAACTTAAATCCTTTATTAATTCAAGACACCATGTCAAGTGGGGCGGCTACGAAGGTGGTTGCCCCATTTGCTGTCAGGAAGTCGCGGTCGCGAAATCCCCATAGCACGCTGATGCAGGGCAGATGGGCGTTGCGCGCCGTCAGGATGTCGACATCGCTGTCGCCCACGTAGACGGCACCGTCGGGCCCCACGCCCAGCTGGCGGAGCGCTTCGAAGACGGTGTCAGGCGCCGGCTTCTTGCGGATGCCTGCCGCCTCGTTCTCGCCGATGGCCACTTCTATCAAGCCGTCGAAGAAGTGGCGGCAGAGCTCCTCAGTGGCTGCGCAGAACTTATTGCTCACGACGGCCAGCCGACAGCCGCGGCTCTTCAGCGAACGAAGCATCGTCATGATGCCGTCGTAGGGGCGTGTCGTGTCGAGCGAATGAGCCAAATAGTATTGCCGAAAGGCAGCGAAGGCCGCTTCGAACAGCGGGTTCTGCTCGCCGTCAGGCACGGCCCGCCGCATCAGCATCCTCACGCCGTTGCCCACGAAGCGCCGCACGTCGTCGACGGAATGCTGCGGCAATCCGTTCGACCGAAGCGCATAGTTAGTGGCCGCGGCAAGGTCGTCGAGCGTGTTGAGCAACGTGCCGTCAAGGTCGAAGATATATGTGTCGTACTGATTCATGCGCACAAAATTACGAAATAAATCCCGAATTGCGCTGACTATTCACCATTTTTTCGCAACATAATGCTCAAAACGCCACTTCAAAAGTATTCCCACCCTGTTTCCGTCGTGTGTGAATACTCTTGAAGTGGGGTTCAGAAGCCAATGAAGGTGCTTAATGGGACGTGGGACGCTGGGACGCGGGACGCTCACACTCGGCAGCAGTCTTCCGGAAGTACTGCTGGTCGATGGGCGTGATCCATCCGTCGCGCTTCCATCGCATGATGATGTTGCGCAGGCCGCTCTCCGAGGTGCCCGGCTTCATGGCTCGCAGGTCTTCGCGGGTGAAGGCTGGGGGCAGCTGGTCGAAGACGGTGTGGTTGGCACCGTAGCGCTGCGCCTCGTCAGATGCGTTGACGAACTCCGTGCGCAGGGCCTCGCCGAAGGTCTTGATCTGCTGCATCAGACAGTAGTCGGCCATCATCAGGGCAAAGTCGATGCAGCTCTTCGACTCCTTGGCACAGCCGCTGAGCAGATGGAAGATGACGCCGGAGCGGAAGCCGATGACGGCCGAGCGCTTGCGATAGGTGTCCTTCACGTGGTCGATGTCCTTGGCGGCCTCCACACGCTTCTGCTCAGCCCACTGCTCGACGGCCCGTCGCAGGCGGGGGGTGTCGACGTAGCCCGCAGAGGCGCGCAGGCGGCTGACGGCCTGCTGGATGCGAGCCTCGTCCTCCGCCGAGCGATGGCGGAACTTGGGCATCTTCGAGAACGACGAGTCGGGCATCTCGGCCACCAGCATACGGGAGCTGAGACCATTCTCGATGTTGTCCTGCCTGAAGCACTTGCGGAGGGCTCCGTTGGTTCCCAGCATCGTCCAGTTGTAGGCCACGTTGACCACGCCCGACTCTGCCTGGTCGGAGTTGTAGTCCTGGCCCCATTCTCCGTTATCAAAGGAGAGACGATAGATGTCGTACTTCGACGACCATGAGCCGGCGCCGTTGGTCTTACGGAGCGTGTCCAGCTCCTCGCCGAAGGAGTAGAGGCAATGCCCGCCCGCATTCTTCATTCGCTTCAGGAGCGTCGAGCACGAGACGGTGACGGGCAACATGCGGATCAGGACATGAGGGTCGTCAGGGGCTTTCTCGTTGGCCTTGCGGTTCTTCTTCTGCTCCTTCCACAGCTCCTCGCGCCTGCGGGCCACGGCGTCCTCCTCGTCGAACTGCCGTTTCCAGACGTCGACGGCGTTCTTGCAGACCGACTTGCCGCTGGCCTGCTCGCCGCGGATGATGGACATCAGCCCCAGCCGCTGGCGGTTGCCGTCGCAATACTCCACCTCCACCTGGTCGGCATAGGCCGCAGCGATGGGCAATACCGAGCAGAGCACCGGCATGTGCATCGAGTCGGGCACCCCGATGAGCGATTCCCTCAGTCCGATGGGCAGAGCCCTTTTTAGTGAAGGGTGAAGAGTGAAGAATGAAGAATTAGCGTCCGAATCAGCATCCCCTGCGCCAGCCGATTCTTCACTCTTCGCTCTCAGCCCTTCACTTTCTACGATCTGCGTCATCAGCTTCGACCCCTTCGTAGGCTCCTTGCAGGCGGAGTGGACGATGCTGCGCATCTCCTGCTCAGAGAGCCCGTAACGGGGCATCACCTCCAGCAGCCAGTCTTCCGAGTTATCACAGATAGCCCGCAGGTTAGCCGCCAGCTTGTGCAGCTTGTCGTTGCGCTCGCCCTCAGCAGGCTCGCCGCCCATGCGCCGCCAGTAAGCGCTGATGACTGAGGAATAAGGGATGCCCTTGAACTCGCTGGGGAATTTTTTTCCTTTTTTTTCTAAGGATTCTGGGATTTCAGGATTTCCCTGAATCCTTGAATCCTTAGAATGATTCTCCTCAGAGGGAGAAAACAGGCGCTCCGAGACATATCGGGTGTGGCTCTCGGGCACCATATAGATGCAGCGATCGTAGCCCTTCACCTTCACGTCAGGCTCGAAGCCCGTAGCCTCCTTCATCAGTTGCTGGGCCGTCCCCGCATCCATGTCCTCAGGCAGCTCCACCAGCACGTGCGTGCCGCGACGCACCGATTCCTCAATGAGCAGCACCTTCATGCCGCCGACTTCCGGCACTGACTCATCTCCCCCACCCGAGCTCTCAACTCCCAACTTGGACATGATGTCCACGGTGTGACCCTTCTCGTCGAAGTCCATCATCAGTCGCGGCAGAGGCTTCAGGGCATCAGCCGCAGCGCGGTGGTTGCCACGGAATCCTGCACACGACGGCGTCCACACCGGCAGGCGGTGCTTCAGCTCGTCGTCGCCCCCCTCAATGCGCTGGCACATCTGTTCCAGCCAAGGCATGCGGCGGAGCGCCTCCCAATTCTCTCTGGTGGCAGGGAGGCAGGGCGCCCCATGCCCGTTGCCAATACACGTGAAATAGCTGCTGTCGTCCTTACGGACACTCTGGGTCTGGGATAGCTGTTGATAAGCATTTTCCATATTTTGCATTTGGAATCACTGGGATAGGAGCCGTTGCGACGTTGCATGGGCTCTGTCAGCGATCCGGGTGCAAAGGACTCACTAAAATAAAGTGGCTCCAAATATGACCCGATTTAATTTGTCAGCAGCAAACCAGCTGATTATCAACAAGGTAAGTAGATAATACGACAAATCACATGATTTAACCCGTATGATTGATGTCCACCCGCGCTAATCTGCGCAGCCGCTCCCCCTCCCTCCTTGAAATGGGGAGAGGGGGGGGGAGTAAGGGTCAGGCACGGCTGAGATAGTTGGTCACGGTGCCCTTGGAAAGGCCGATGATGGGGGCGAACAGCTCGGCAAGATACTTGCTGGGCAGCCGGCCGAAATAGCCGTCTCGCTGCAGCTGGACGACATAGAGGCAGATGTCGCGCTTCGTGTTGGCTGTCTCAGGATAGCAGACCTGGAGCAGGTCGTTGAAGTCGTGCTTCATGCGGCTCTGCATCCGCTGCGTCAGCTTCTCCCTGTCGATGACCACCTCGACCTCCGCCTTATGCGCTCCGGGCACGATGCGCCGCCCATTCCATTGCTCGTAGGCAGCATCAGCCAGGGCCAGGATCTTGCCCACGAACGCGCGCACGGCTCTCTGCTCGGGCGTCAGCTCAGGCTTCGCCGGGCGGCGCCGCACGACAGGTATTTCACTCTTCAGGCGGTCCATCTCCTCGTAGGCCAGCCGCGTGAAGGTGGCGAACCTGAAGAACGACTCCACGGCCTCATGGCTCAGTTTCTCGCGCATCTCGCAGATGTAGATGCCGGCATTGCGCTCGTCGATGACGATGCGCTTCTCCTCAGGCCGCCGCAGCTGGCCGAGGAGCGCAAACTTCCACGGGGCACCGTCAATGCCGAGCAGCTCCTCAAAGCCCTGCTCGCGCAACTCTGCGGCCGCCTGCTCGCGGTCTTCGCGAGGGATGCCTGTGTCGAACCAGTCATGGCGCAGGAAGTCAGATCGGAGCAGCTCGTCGAGGACGATGAGAATGCGCTGCTTGCAGTCCAGCGGGCGCAGTCCGTTCAGGTGCCTGCGCTTCCACGTCTCATGCGTCCTGAGGGCCTCCTTCGCCTTCTCCGACGACGCCAGCAGCCTGCGGAAATAGGCGGCCTCATCCTCGCCCTCGCCGATGGGCGACAGCCCCTCTGGGGGCCAAGGCATCGTCGTGACGGGTGCCTCGCCCGTGTTGTGCTTCTCCTCTGCCATTATGATACGGTTGTGTCGTAGCGGTAGACCACGTAGAGCGTGCGATAGCGCTGGTCAGGCTCGCGCAGGTCTACCTCGAAATGCGAGAACTCAAAAATCACGTCGCCGTCGGCCTTATAGGGCACAAAGCACCACGCGGGAAACTCGCCTCGCGCCATGCCGTCCATCACCACGGCGTCGAGGTCGGCCATGACGGCATAGGCCCGCCGATAGCGGGTGTCAAGACTCGAGAACGTGTCAATCAGCCGCTCCATGTCCTGTATCTTCAGAATCATGCTGCCGCCACGGAAGTCCTTCAGCTCTCCGGGCAGCCGCACAACGTCGGCCTCAGCCCCCTCCTCCGCATCGCCATAGTCACCTTCGTAGCTGGGATGGTCGTAGATGGCCTGCTTGTAGACGTCGCCGCTGACAAAGTCGCGAGCCAGCGCCTCAATGCCGGCCATGGTCAGCGCTGCCCCGTTCAGGGCCGACGCCTCGGCACGCAGCAGCAGCAGGTTGGCAAAACGCTCCAGGTAGTCGTGCTCACGGAGCACCTCCTGATAGCGCATCATCAGGTCCCTGCCCTCCTCTGGGCTGTAGCCCGTGCTGCAGGCCATCGCGGCGGCTATCTTGGCGGCGGCGCCGCGCTCGCTGCGGCGGATGCTGCGCACCCGCTCCAGCTGATCTTTGCGGCGCTCGCCATTGTCACTGTTCAACTCCACTTCTTCCATATACTTGTACATTATTATAATAGGAGGCGACGTGTCTCACGTCGCAATCCAGCAATCCCAGCCGTTTGTTGCGACGTGAGACACGTCGCCTCCTGCTTGTGCGCTGCAAAATTACAAATTATTTTCGATTCACCGCCCATCTTGCCCCGATTAAATTTCCTATCCCCCGCCGCGTCCCACGCGTCCCAGCGTCCCACGTCCCATTAAGGTCCTTCCGACTCTGGGGAAAGTGGCGGAATAGGGATGTTATTGTTAAAATAATATAATAATATATAATATATAATAATATATATACTTCTTATCATCTTGCGCTTCCCCCCCCCGGAGTCGAACCGACCTTAATGGGACGTGGGACGCTGGGACGCGTGGGACGCGGTGGCGCGTGGGGGCGCGCACTGACGGGGAATCGCCTTGCTCACGGAAAAGCTCGAAGAAATTTGGCATTTCACTCGTTTTTTCGTACCTTTGCACCAAAATTGAGCTTACACATCATGAAACTGACCCAAGCCAATTATTATCTGATGCCTGTCGCCCTCTGCCTGCTGGGACTGCTGGGCATGACCTACTATTATTTCATGACCGACTTCTCGACCTGCGACGAGACGCAATACCTCTACATCGACAGCGACGACACGGCCGACTCCGTCTACCACAAGCTGACGCCCATGGCTTCTGCCCACGCCATGACAGGACTGCGCACACTCCTGCGACATTGCGACTATGAAGACCGCATCCATACGGGGCGATTCGCCATCGAGCCGCAAAGCAGCACCCTCGACGTCTTCCGACAGCTGAAGCGCGGCCACCAGTCGCCCATGATGCTCACCATCCCCGAGGTGCGGACGCTCGACATGATGGCCGGAGCCCTCGGACGCAAGCTGATGGCCGACAGCACGGCACTGGCCGACGCGCTGGCCGACAGCAGCCTCTGCGCCCGGCTGGGATTCAGCGGGCCCACCCTGCCCTGCCTCTTCATCCCCGACACCTACGAGGTCTACTGGAACATCAGCCCCGAGAAGCTGCTGGAGCGCATGAAGAAAGAGCATGACGCCTTCTGGACAAAGCCCCGCCTGCAGAAGGCCGAGGCCCTCGGACTGACCCCCGCGGAGGTGCAGACACTGGCCAGCATCGTCGACGAGGAGACGGCCGTGGGCAGCGAGAAGCCTCGTGTGGCGGGGCTCTATCTGAACCGCCTCCGCAAGGGGATGCTCCTGCAGGCCGACCCGACGGTCAAGTTTGCCGTCGGCGACCCCACGCTGCGCCGCATCCTCCACAAGCACCTGACGGCCGACAGCCCCTACAACACGTATCGTCATGCCGGACTGCCCCCGGGCCCCATCAAGGTGGCCTCCGTACAGGGCATCAACGCCGTCCTCAATGCCGAGAAGCACGACTACCTCTACATGTGCGCCAAGGAGGATTTCTCCGGCACTCACAACTTTGCCCGCACCAGCAGCGAGCACATGCAGAACGCCCGCCGATACCAGCAGGCCCTCAACGCCAGGAACATCAGATGACGGCGCAGCCCGATGGGGAATGACGGCGCAGCCGATGGGGGAAACCACTGTGCAGCCCGATGGGGAATGACGGCGCAGCCGATGGGGAAAACCACCGTGCAGCCCCCAATGGGGAATGACGGCGCAGCCGCTCCCCTCCCTTCAAGGGGAGGGGTTGGGGGTGGGGTCTGTAACTAAAGCCAAGATTCTATACTGGCGGGCAAGGCGCTGCGCCCAGACTACAGGGATGAGGGGTCTCTATATCAATTATGCAGAAATAGTTAGAGACCCCACCCCCGACCCCTCCCCTTGAAGGGAGGGGAGCGGCTGCGCACAGACTACCTGGCAAGAGGGGAGCAAGATTAGACATAGCACTCCATTTGACATAAGCAAAGCGGTGCTTTGACACGAACGAAGCGGTGCTTTGATACAAAAATGAAGCGGTGCTTTGACACGAACAAAGCGATACTTTGATACAAAAACGAAGCGGTGCTTTGACGCGAGAGAAGCGGTACTTTGACACAAACGAAGTACCGCTTCTTTTTTTCAGGCGCAAAGGGCCTGACGCCGAGAGGTGGGAAAATGGGGCCTCAGTCCTGGAAGTAGACCCGCTTGACGCGATTGCTGACAGCCGTCAGCACCTCGTAGGAGATGGTGTCGAGCTGGCTGGCCAGGAGGCTGACGGGCAGGTTGCGGCCGAAGATCTCGACGCTGTCGCCCTCCTGGCAGGGGATGTCAGTGACGTCGATGAGGGCCACGTCCATGCAGATATTACCCACATACTCGGCCCGCTGACCATTGACAAGGCAATAGCCGTGGCGATTGCCCAGATGGCGGTTCAGTCCGTCAGCATAGCCGATGGGGATGGCGGCGATGCGCGAGTCGCGCGTCAGGACGCCCTTGCGGCTGTAGCCGACGGTCTCCTCCTTGGGCACGCGGCGGATCTGCAGGATGGTGGTCTTGAGCGTGCTGACGCTCTCGACGCCCTCATAGAGCCCGATGCCGAGGCGCACCATATCGAGCTGACGCTCAGGGAAATGGGTGATGCCGGCTGAATTGTCGATGTGGCGCAGGATCTTGTGGGAGAAGGCCGCCTGAAGCTCTTGGCTGGCCGCATCGAACACCTCGAACTGATGGGCCGAGAAGGCATCGAAGTCGACGCTGTCGCTCCCCACGAAATGGCTGAAGACGGAGCGCGGGATGACGGCCTGCTGATGCTTCAGCTGGTCGATGAGCTCAGGCATCTGCGAGGGCTCGAAGCCCAGGCGGTGCATGCCCGTGTCGAGCTTGATGTGGACAGGCCAGCCCGTGATGCCCTGTGCGCGGGCGGCCCGCACCAGGGCGCCGAGCAGGCGGAAGGAGTAGACCTCGGGCTCCAGCTCGTAGTCGAAGAGCGTCTGGAACGACGACATCTCGGGGTTCATCACGATGATGTTCTGCGTGATGCCTGCCCGCCGCAGCTCCGCACCCTCGTCGGCCACGGCCACGGCCAGGTAGTCGACGCGGTGGTCCTGCAGCGTCTTGGCTATCTCGACGGCTCCTGCCCCATAGGCGTCGGCCTTGATCATGCAGACCATCTTCGTCTCAGGCCGCAGGAACGAGCGATAATGATTGAGATTGGCGACCAGGGCGTTGAGGTCGACCTCGAGGATGGTCTCGTGGACCCGCTGTTCCAGCAGCTCGCTGATGCGCTCGAAGCCGAACGTGCGGGCGCCTTTGAGGAGCACCACCTCGTCGTGGAGCGAGCGGAAGACGCCGCTGGCGAGGAACTGGTCGACGTCGCGGAAGAACCACTTCTGGCCGATGGCGATGCGGTCGGCCTGGGCTGACAGCTCGGGGCCGATGCCGATGAAGCGGTCGACGCCGCGCTTCTGGGCCAGCTCCGACACCTGCCGATAGAGCTCGGCAGCCGACTCGCCGCTCTGGAAGATGTCGCTCAGGATGAGCGTGCGGCGGCGCCCCTGCTGGTCAGGGCGGCGCTGCATGAAGTCGAGGGCGATGTCGAGCGACTGCAGGTCGTTGTTGTAGGCATCGTTGATCAGCGTCAGCCCGTGCTGACCCTCCTTCACTTCGAGTCGCATGGCGATGGGCTCCAGCGCGGGCATGCGCTCGGCCAGCTGCTCGGGCGAGAGGCCGAGGTGGAGCGCCGTGGTGGCGCAGGTGATGCTGTTCTCCACTGAAGCCTCATCGATATAGGGGATCGTATATTCGCCGCTGACACCTTTATATATATATTGCACCTGCATCTGCCCGTCGTCAGTAGGGCTGACGCTGTGCACATACATGGCGGCATTCTTGTTGAAGCGCGACCATCCGAGGCGTTCGCCCGCATATTGGGCACGACGGACGCAGCGGCTGACGACGTCGTCGTCGCTGGGATAGATGATGGCCTGCGTGTCGTGGAACAGCTGCAGCTTCTCCATGCACTTCTCGTCCATCGAGCGGAAGTTCTCCTGATGAGCCGCGCCAAGCGACGTGAAGACGCCCACCGTGGGCTGGATGATGTCGCGCAGGGCCAGCATCTCGCCCGGCTGGCTGATGCCTGCCTCGAAGAGGGCGACGCGCGAGTGCTCGTTCATCAGCCATACGCTCAGGGGCACGCCGATCTGCGAGTTGTAGGAGCGGGGCGAGCGCACCACCCCGCCCTCGGCCCGCATCAGCTGATAGAGCCACTCCTTGACCCACGTCTTGCCGTTGGAGCCCGTGATGCCGACGACGGGAATCTGGAACTCGTCGCGATGGCGCTCGGCCAGCCGCTGCAGGGCGGCCAGGGGCGAGGGCACACGGAGGAAGTTGGCATCGGCAAAGCGGTCGGTCCCCTCGTCGGGGATGCGCTCTACGACGAAGTTCCTGACGCCGCGGCGATAGAGGTCGGCAATATAGCGGTGGCCGTCGTTGCGGCTGGTGCGCAGGGCGAAGAACAAGGTTTGCTCGGGGAAACAGAGTGAGCGGCTGTCAGTCAGGAGCCATCCGATGGCGGCCTCTGTCTGGCCGTAGCGTCGTGCGCCGATGAGCGTCGTCACTTTCTCTATTGAATAGGTCATGGTCTTATTGTTTTTTCAACTTTATGGTTACTTGCGACTGCAAAGGTACAATGTTTTTTCCAAAACGTGCCACCCCAAGGCATATTTTTCAATAGAAGTATTTGGTTTTCTGCCTAAAAAGGTGTAACTTTGCAGGCAAATTCGATTAATATATATAATTAAGGTATATGATCTTCTTCTTCAAGACCCCCAACAAGAGCGTGATAGCCACTGAGGCCGACCATCAGCTCCAACAAACCGAGGTAGAAAAACTTTGCTGGCTGTACGGAGGTGCCGAGCTCGTCGACGCCGCTGCCATCGGCGGAACATTCATCGGCCCGCGCCGCGAAATGGTGACGCCATGGTCGACCAACGCCGTCGAGATCACCCAGAACATGAACCTGCAGGGCATCCGGCGCATTGAGGAATACTTCCCTGACAGCAGCGATTTCGACCCCATGCTGCAACGCCGCTACGAGGGGCTGGACCAGGACATCTTCACCGTCAACATCAAGCCTGAGCCCATCAAGTATGTCGACGACCTCGAGGCCTACAACGAGTCGGAGGGACTGGCCCTCTCGCCTGAGGAGATCGACTATCTGCACGGGCTGGAGAAGCAGAACGGCCGTCCGCTGACTGACTCGGAGATCTTCGGCTTCGCCCAGATCAACTCCGAGCACTGCCGCCACAAGATTTTCGGCGGCACGTTCATCATCGACGGCAAGGAGATGGAGTCGAGCCTGTTCCAGATGATCAAGAAGACGACACAGGAGAATCCCAACAAGATCCTGTCGGCCTATAAGGACAACGTGGCCTTTGCGCAGGGCCCCGTCGTGGAGCAGTTCGCCCCGAAGGACCAGTCGACAGCCGACTGGTTCCAGGTGAAGGACATCGAGAGCGTCATCTCGCTCAAGGCCGAGACCCACAACTTCCCCACCACCGTAGAGCCCTTCAACGGCGCCGCCACAGGCACGGGCGGCGAGATTCGCGACCGCATGGGCGGCGGCACTGGCTCATGGCCCATTGCCGGCACGGCGGTCTACATGACGGCATATCCAAGATTAAGTGAGAAGTCAGAAGTGAGAAGTGAGAAGTCTTGTCAGACTTGCGACGCCGAAGGTAATAAAACTTCTCACCTCTCACCTCTCACTTCTCACTTAGAGAGGGATTGGGAAAACATCCTGCCCGTGCGCGAATGGCTCTACCAGACGCCTGAGCAGATCCTGATCAAGGCCTCCAACGGCGCCAGCGACTTCGGCAACAAGTTCGGCCAGCCACTCATCTGCGGCTCCGTCCTGACCTTCGAGCATCAGGAGGCTCAAGGCACTGCGGGTTGCGATTCCGTCGCAACCGCCCCGACGAAGTATGCCTACGACAAGGTCATCATGCTGGCAGGCGGCGTAGGCTACGGCACGAAGCGCGACTGCCTGAAGAAGGAGCCCCAGAAGGGCAACAAGATCGTCGTCGTCGGAGGCGACAACTATCGCATCGGACTCGGAGGCGGCAGCGTCTCCAGCGTCGACACGGGCCGCTACACCAGCGGCATCGAGCTCAACGCCATCCAGCGCGCCAACCCCGAGATGCAGAAGCGAGCCTACAACCTGGTGCGCGCCCTCTGCGAGGAGGACACGAACCCCGTCGTCTCCATCCACGACCATGGCTCTGCCGGCCACCTCAACTGCCTCTCCGAGCTCGTCGAGGAGTGCGGTGGTACGATTGACATGACCAAGCTGCCCATCGGCGACCCCACCCTCTCCTCGAAGGAGATCATCGCCAACGAGAGCCAGGAGCGCATGGGCCTGCTCATCGACGAGAAGCACATCGACCACGTGCGACGCATTGCCGAGCGCGAGCGTGCCCCGCTCTACGTCGTCGGCGAGACCACTGGCGACGCCCACTTCTCGTTCGTGCAGGGCGACGGCGTGAAGCCCTTCGACCTCGACGTCGCCCAGATGTTCGGCCACTCGCCCAAGACCATCATGCGCGACACGACCGTCGAGCGCCACTATGAACCAGTCAAATACTCAGCCCCCCTCCCCGCCCCCCCGAGGGGGGGAGCAGATAGTCCTGCTGACGACAAAGCTATAGAAGCCCCCTCGGGGGCCGTAGGGGGGGCTTCTCTCTTGCAATACCTCGAGCGCGTCCTCCAGCTCGAAGCCGTCGCATGCAAGGACTGGCTGACAAACAAGGTCGACCGCTCCGTCACGGGCAAGATAGCCCGCCAGCAATGCCAGGGCGAGCTGCAGCTGCCGCTCAGCGACTGCGGCGTCGTGGCCCTCGACTATCGCGGACGCAAGGGCATCGCCACCGCCATCGGACACGCCCCGCAGGCCGGACTGGCCTCGCCTGAGGCTGGCAGCGTCCTCTCCGTGGCCGAAGCCCTGACCAACATCATCTGGGCACCGCTCGAAGGCGGCCTCGAGGGCGTCTCGCTCTCAGCCAACTGGATGTGGCCCTGCCGCTCGCAGCAAGGCGAGGACGCCCGTCTCTATCAGGCCGTCAAGGCCCTGAGCGACTTCTGCTGCGAGCTTCACATCAACGTGCCGACGGGCAAGGACTCGCTCTCGCTCTCGCAGCAATACCCCAACGGCGAGAAGATCATCTCGCCAGGCACGGTCATCGTCTCGGCAGGTGCCGAGGTGAGCGACGTCAGGAAGGTCGTCTCCCCCGTCGTCGTCAACGACAAGCACGCCTCGCTCTATCACATCGACTTCTCCTTCTGCCCACAGCGACTGGGCGGGTCAGCCTTCGCGCAGAGCCTGGGCAAGGTGGGCGACGACGTGCCCACGGTCACGAACGCCGAATACTTTGCCGATGCCTTCAATGCCGTCCAGGAGCTCATCCGTCGCGGATGGATCATGGCCGGCCACGACATATCGGCTGGCGGACTGATCACCTGTCTGCTCGAGATGACCTTCGCCAACACGCGCGGCGGCCTGAACATCAACCTGCACGACCTCTGCCCCGACGGCGACGTGGTGAAAGCTCTCTTCTGCGAGAATCCCGGCATCGTCATCGAGGTCAGCGACGAGCATAAGATCGAGTTCAAGGAATTCATGGAAGAGTGCGGCGTAGGCTACGCCAAGATCGGCTATCCCGTCGAGGACCAGCGCACCCTCGTCGTCAAGACAGGCCAGACGGAGCTGACCTTCGACATCGACCACCTGCGCGACGTATGGTATAAGACCAGCTACCTGCTCGACCGCCGCCAGAGTTTCAACGGCAAGGCTGCCGAGCGCTACGCCAACTATAAGAAGCAGCCTGTCGAGATCAAGCTGCCCAACGGCTTCAGCGGACAGCTCGCACAATACGGCATCTCGGCCGACCGCCGACAGCCGTCAGGCGTCAAGGCCGCCATCATCCGCGAGAAAGGCACCAACGGCGAGCGCGAGATGGCCTATTCGCTCTATCTGGCTGGCTTCGACGTCAAGGACGTCATGATGACCGACCTCATCACGGGCCGCGAGACGCTCGACGAGGTCAACCTCATCGTCTTCTGCGGAGGATTCTCCAACAGCGACGTCCTCGGATCGGCCAAGGGATGGGCCGGTGCCTTCCTCTATAACCCCAAGGCCAAGGAGGCCCTCGACCGCTTCTATGCCCGCAAGGACACCCTCTCGCTGGGCATCTGCAACGGCTGCCAGCTGATGATCGAGCTCGGACTTGTCGGCGCCCCGGGGGCACGGATGCTCCACAACGACTCGCATAAGTTCGAGAGCGGCTACCTCACGCTGCAGATTCCTGAGAACAAGAGCGTCATGTTCTCGTCGCTCAGCGGCTCGAAGCTCGGCATCTGGGTGGCCCACGGAGAGGGCAAGTTCATGCTGCCCGAGAGCGAGGACAAGTATAACGTCGTCGCCAAATACAACCGCCACGGCTATCCCGCCAACCCGAACGGCTCCTGCTACGACGTGGCCGGACTCTGCTCGGCCGACGGTCGCCACCTCTGCATGATGCCCCACCTGGAGCGCGCCATCTTCCCCTGGCAGTGCGCATGGTATCCGCAGCAGCGCCGCATGGACGAGGTGACCCCGTGGATTGAGGCCTTCGTCAACGCCCGCAAATGGATTGAAAAGCAATGAGCATCTACGCTGAGAGCTTCAAGACATTCTTTAAGATTGGCATGTTCACCCTCGGGGGTGGATATGCCATGATACCTATTATCGAGACCGAGGTAGTCGAGAAGCACAAGTGGGTGACCAAGGAGGAGTTTCTCGACCTCATCGCCATCGCACAGAGTTGCCCAGGCGTCTTCGCCATCAACATCAGCACCTTCATCGGCTACAAGCTCCGCAAGGTGCGGGGCGCACTGGCCTGTGCACTCGGCACCGCCCTCCCCTCGTTCCTCATCATCCTCGCCATCGCCATGTTCTTCCATCAGTTTGAGGACAATCCCGTCGTAGCCGCCATCTTCAGAGGCATCAGGCCCGCCGTCGTGGCCCTCATCGCCGTGCCTACGTTCAACCTGGCCGTGAGCGCCAAGATCTCGTGGGTCAACTGCTGGATTCCCGTCGCCGGTGCCCTGCTGATATGGCTCATGGGCGTCTCGCCCGTCCTCATCATCCTGGCCGCAGCCATCGGCGGCTATGTCTATGGCAACTACATCAAACCTACGGAATGATCTACCTCTACCTGTTCATCACCTTCTTCGAGATAGGCCTCTTCGGCTTTGGCGGCGGCTACGGCATGCTGTCGCTCATTCAGCATGAGACGGTCGAACACTGGCACTGGCTCACGTCGGCACAATTCACCGACATCGTCGCCATCAGCCAGATGACGCCAGGCCCCATCGGCATCAATTCGGCCACCTACTGCGGCTATGCGGCCTGCCACAACGCAGGCATGTCGATGTCGATGTCCGTGCTGGGCTCCGTCGTGGCGACGACAGCACTTGTCCTGCCGTCGCTCATCCTGATGATCCTCATTGCCCGTCTCTTTATGAAGTACATGAAGACGCAAGCCGTCCAGAGCATCTTCAGCGGCCTGCGACCCGCCGTGGTAGGCCTCCTGGCAGCTGCCACGCTGTTGCTCTGCACGAAGGAGAACTTCTCGTCGCCCTCGGAGAACGGCTGGCAGTTCTGGATCAGCATTGCCATCTTCGTGGCGACATTCATCGGCACCAAACTGTTCAAGATCAACCCCATCAAGATGATACTCATGGCTGGCTTCGCCGGCCTGCTCCTCCTTTACTAATCCCCCCAAAAAAGGCCAACATGAAACATTTAACGCGACATTCCTCCCTGCTGCTCTTCTTCTGTTTGGCGGCATGCCATGCCGCCCTCGCCCAAGCCCAGCCCCAGCCTCGCGGCCAGCGCCCCTACCACCGCCACATGGCCTTCCAGACTGACACGATGATGGTGCACGACCCTGTCATGGCCTACGAACGCGGCACCTACTATCTGCTCTCAACAGGCATGGGCCTGCAATGGGCCACGTCGAAGGACCGCCAGACCTGGGTAGTCCAGCCCACCCCCTTCATCGAGCAGCTGCCCCAATGGACCCAAGACTCCGTGCCCGGCTTCCGCAACCACGTCTGGGCGCCCGACATCATCCAATGGCACGGCCGCTGGTGGCTAGGCTACAGCTGCTCAACCTTCGGCAAGAACACATCGGCCATCGGCCTCATGACCTCCGACCGCCTCAACGGGAGATGGAACGACGAGGGCTGCATCGTCGCCTCGCGTGAGAAGCGCGACGACTGGAACGCCATCGATCCAGCCTTCGTCATCGACGACGACGACCAGCCCTGGCTGACGTGGGGCTCCTTCTGGGACGGCATCCAGCTGGCCAGGCTCGACTCGACGATGCATCTGGCTTCGCGCCCTGTGACCATCGCCCGCCGCCATCGCCCCGGCGACCCCAATGCGGCTGAGAACCCCACCTCGAAATATGCTGGCCGCAATGCCATCGAGGCGCCCTTCATCCTCCATCACGACGGTTACTATTACCTCTTTGTCTCGTGGGACTACTGCTGTCGCGGTGCGAAGAGCAACTACCGCGTGGCAGTCGGACGCTCCAAGAAGGTCAGCGGGCCATACCTCGACCGTGAGGGCCGCGACATGCTCGAAGGCGGAGGCACCATCCTCCTCGAGGGCGACAAGACGGAATATGAGGCCGCTGGCCACTGCGCCGCCTACGACCTGCCCACGGGCGAGACCGTCTTCATCTGTCATGGCTACAGCATCCCACACGGCGGACAGTCAGTCCTCATCCAGCGCCCCGTCATCTGGACCACTGACGGCTGGCCCACACTATAAACCTCAACGAAAGCGTAAAGAACATAAAGGAGCTGAAAAACGCCCGCCTTTTGCTTAAATAATGCTAATTACGACTCACTTTCCGAGGTTTTTGACGTCAGAAAGCGTATATTTGCAACCGAATTATCAACAAACAAAAGAACGCGATTATGAAAACAAACGTAGCATTAATAAGTCTGGCAGCCGCCGCACTGACTTTCAGCAGCTGCGCCAGCAAGAAAGACCTCGTGGCCTGTCAGGACCAGAACAAGGCCCTCACCGAGTCGCTCATGTCGACCAAGGAAGACCTGGCCGGCAAGAACGCCCGCATCACCAGCCTCGAGGAGCAGCAGAAAGGACTCCAGCAGGCCCTCAAGGCCGCCGAGGCCAAGTACGCCAAGCTGCAGGAGTCGCTCGACAAGAGTCTGACCAACGCCTCGCAGAACAACATCTCCATTGAGAAGCTCGTCGACCAGATCAACGAGTCGAACCAGTACATACGCCACCTCGTCGAAGTCAAGTCGAAGAGCGACTCGCTCAACATGGTGCTCACCAACAACCTGACCCGCTCGCTCTCGAAAGAGGAGCTCAAGGAGGTCGACGTGCAGGTGCTGAAGGGCGTCGTCTACATCTCGCTGGCCGACAACATGCTCTACGAGAGCGGCACCTACACCATCAACAGCCGCGCCTCGGAGACACTGTCGAAGATTGCCAAGATCATCAAGGACTACAAGGACTACGACGTGCTCATCGAGGGCAACACGGACAACGTGCCCATCTCGCGCGAGAACATCCGCAACAACTGGGACCTCTCCTGCCTCCGCGCATCCAGCGTCGTCCAGGAGCTGCAGACCAAGTACGGTGTCGACCCCAAGCGGCTCACGGCTGGCGGACGTGGCGAATACAACCCCCTGCAGTCCAACGATACTGAACTTGGCAAGCAGCGCAACCGCCGCACCCAGATCATCATCACGCCAAAGCTCGACGAGTTCATGGAGCTCATCGGCGAGGCCCCCGAGACTGACAAGTAAACGTCCCCGCTCATCTCATACGGCCATCCGACACGCACGTCGGATGGCTTTTTTTGTGCCCTAAAGTCCCTGGGCGAGCCGTCATTTTTATTTACATACTAAATTTAGCCAGCAGAAAAGCGGCACTTTACGTTCAAAAAAGGACCGCTTCTCGACACAAAAAGCGGCACTTCTCGCATCGAAAAGCACCGCTTCTTTTTCTTCAAAATAATATATCGCTAAAAATCAGACCGTTGCGAATTACACGCAGACAAATGTCAGTTTATTTTACAAAACCGCCTCAATGATTCTTCTTGTAACTGACGACAGCCCAGACAGCCATGGCTGTCGACAGCCCTAAGAGGGCCGCCAGCTGACGGGCGATGTCGGCCAGCCCGCCCCCGCGGACGAAGACCGTCCGGACGCCGTCGATGAAATAGCTCATCGGATTGACATAGGTCGTCGCGTAGGCCCAGGCGGGCATCGAGCGGGTTGGCGTGAACAGGCCGCTGAGCAGCATCAGGCAGACGACAAAGAACCACATGACGAGCATGGCCTGCTGCATCGTCTCGCTATAGTTCGAGATGGTCAGTCCGAGCGAGGAGAAGAAGAGGGCCAGCACGACGGCCAGCACATAGACGAGCACAAGGGGCCCCTGGCAAGTGATGCCGTAGACGGCCCACGCCAGCACGAGGCAGACGGTGAGCACCAGCAGGCCGATGACCCAGTAGGGGATGAGCTTGGCCAGGATGAAGGCCCACTTGGAGACGGGCGTGACGTTGATCTGCTCGATGGTCCCCTTCTCCTTCTCGCCCACGATGTTCAGGGCCGGCAGGAATCCGCAGAGCATCATCATCAGGATGCCCATCAGGGCGGGAATCATGAAGACCTTGTAGCTCTGAGTCTGATTGTAGAGCGTCTTCAGCGAGAAGGTCTCCTCGTGAGCCGGGACGACCATCTGCGAGAGATAGGCCGAGCCGATGCTGCCCTTGGTGCCGTTGACGGCGTTGGCAGCGATGAGCAGCGGCGATGGGCGCCCCAGTGAGCGGTCGCGTCCGAAGTGCGGGGGGATGACGACGACGATGTCGGCACGGCTTTGCTCGATGTCGCTCAGCGCTGCCTGCCATGAGGGCCGCTGGCCGGCGAAGACGAAGTAGCGGCTGGCTTCGATCTGGCGGATCAGCCGCTCCGACGACGGCGAGCGGTCGTTGTCGACAGTCTCGACGACGATATGCTTCACCTCCTGATTCATCACCCATGGCATGACGCACATGATGACAATGGGGAAGACGAAGATGATCTTCGGCATGAACGAGTTGCGGCGGATCTGCAGAAACTCCTTCCAGATGAGATAGCGTAGGGTGGTCATACGGCAGTGGACAGACGTTGGTTGAACTTCTTGAGAGCAACGAAAAGCAGCAGGGCGGTAGCGCCACAGAGGAAGCCGACCTCGGGCAGCACCTCGCGGATGCCCACGCCCATGATCATCAGCTTGCGCATGGCCTGGATGTAATAGCGCGGAGGGACGACGGCCGCCACCCATTGCAGCACGCGCGGCATCGACTCGACGGGGAAGAGCATGCCCGAGAGCATCACCGTCGGCAGCAGCAGCACCATGGCCGAGACGAGCAGGGCGACAAACTGGGTCTGTGCGACATTCGAGATGAGCAGCCCCAGGGCCAGCGCCAGCATGATATAGATGAGCGAGACGCCCACGATCCACACCAGCGAGCTGGCCAGCGGCACGTCGAGCACGGCCCACGACATCGTCAGGATGACGGCCAGGATGAGCAGCGCCTGCAGCAGATAGGGCACGGCCTTGGCCACGATGATCATCAGGGGGCGCACGGGCGAGACGAGAAGCACCTCCATCGTGCCCCGCTCCTTCTCGCGGACGATGGAGACGGAGGTCATCATGGCGCAGATGAGCAGCAGGAGCATACCCATGATGGCGGGCACGAAGTTGTAGGCCGAGCGCATCTGGGGGTTGTAGAGCATCTTAACCTGCAGCAGCGCCGCCGACGGGTTGACGATGGTCTGCTGCGCATAGCTGCTCCATTGCTGGGCCATGTTGGGGTCGCTGCCGTCGACCATGATCTGCCACGTGTGGCCGCTGCCGGGAATGACGGCCAGGTCGGCATGCTGGCTTCTGATCAGTCGCTCAGCCTCGGCGGGTGTGCCTACGGTGGCCGTCAGCGTGAAGTAGTCGGACGCGGACAGGCGGTCGAAGGCCTGCTGCGTCTCAGTGCTCATCTGCGACGTGACGACGACCGTCCGCACATTGCGCACATCGGTCGTGATGGCAAAGCCGAAGAGGAGCATCAGCACCACGGGCATGCCGAAGAGGATGAGCATCGTGCGGCGGTCGCGCAGGATGTGGCGCATCTCCTTGATGACGAATGAGAGGAATGGTTTCATATCGTTTATTTTCAGTCGCTTGAACGCCTGGCCTGGCGGGCCAGGAGGGTGAAGACGTGGTCCATGTCAGGCTGGCCGTAGCGGCGCTTCAGCTCGTTGGGCGTGCCGATGGCGCTGATCTTGCCGTCGACCATGATTGAGATGCGGTCGCAATATTCGGCCTCGTCCATGTAGTGGGTGGTCACGAAGACGGTGATGCCGCGGCGGGCCGCCTCGTAGATGAGCTGCCAGAACTGGCGCCGCGTGGCCGGGTCGACGCCGCCCGTAGGCTCGTCGAGGAAGACGATCGACGGATCGTGGAAGATGCTGACGGTGAAGGCCAGCTTCTGCTTCCAGCCTAGTGGCAGGCTGCCGACCAGGTCGTCGGCGTGGTCACTGAACTGCAGCTCGCTGAGCACGCGGTCGGTCTTGCGGCGTATCTCGTCGTCCTTCATCCCGTAGATGCCTCCGAAGAGCCGGATGTTCTCGCGCACCGTCAGGTCGTCGTAGAGCGAGAAGCGCTGGCTCATGTAGCCGATGTGGCGCTTCACCTGCTCATACTCCGTGCTGATGTCGAAGCCGGCCACACGGCCGCGGCCGCTCGTCGGCTGGTTCAGTCCTGTCAGCATGTGCATGGCTGTCGTCTTGCCGGCTCCGTTGGCGCCGAGGAATCCGAATATCTCGCCCCTGTTCACCTTAAACGAGATGTCATCGACAGCATGGAACGTGCCAAAGGCCTTCATCAGATGCTCCACCTCGATGACCGTCTCGGCAGCGCTGTCCGCCCCTGCCCCGGATTCTTTCTCAAGCCCTGGGGGACAGAAGACGTCGGCAAAGCGGTCGAGGATGGCCTCTGGCGTGCCGATGCCCTGCACATGGCCCTCGCTGAGGAAGGCCACGCGCTCACAGCAGCGGATCTCGTCGAGATAGGGCGTCGAGGCGACGATCGTGATGTCGCGCTCCTTGAGCGTGGCGAGCATGGCCCAGAGCTCCTTGCGGCTGACAGGGTCGACGCCCGTGGTCGGCTCGTCGAGAAAGAGCACGCGGGGCTGATGAATCAGGGCGCACGACAGGGCCAGCTTCTGCTTCATGCCGCCCGAGAGGGCTCCCGCCTTTCGGTTGCTGAAGCGCTCAATCTGCGAGTAGATGGCGCGGATGCTGTCGTAGCCTTCATCGACGGTGGTGCCGAAGATGGTGGCAAAGAACTCAAGGTTCTCCCTGACCGTCAGGTCCTGATAGAGCGAGAAGCGCCCCGGCATGTAGCCCACGAGCCGGCGCACCTGGCGCATCTGGCTGACCACGTCGTAGCCGTCGACCGTGGCCGTACCGCCGTCGGGCAGCAACAGGGAGCAGAGGATGCGGAAGAGCGACGTCTTGCCCGCTCCGTCAGGGCCGATGAGTCCGAACACCTCACCCCGCCCGACGCTGAACGTCACGTCGCTGAGCGCCTTCACGCGGCCATAGCTCTTCGATATGCCTCTTACGTCTATCATTCCGCAAACTTCACTTCGCCATACATGCCTATCTTGACATAGCCGTCGCTCCTGACGCTCACCTTGATGGCATAGACCAGGTCGGCCCGCTCGTCGTCGGTCAGGATGGTCTTCGGCGTGAACTCCGATCGGCTCGAGATCCAGCTGACACGCCCTTCGTACTCGCGACGCTGGCCGTCGCCATAGTCGGCAAACACCTTGGCCGCCTGGCCCAGACGGACGTGCTGCAGCTGGGCCGTCGTGACGTAGGCACGGATGTACATGTGCTCCGTATCGGCCATCTTGAACAGCGGCTTGCCCACGGCGACGAACTCGCCCCGCTCGGCGTACTTCTCAAGGACGCAGCCGGACATCGGAGCCACGACACGACACTTTGACAACTGGTCGAGCAGCTGGGCCCGCTGTGCATCGGCGGCATCCGTCTGGCGGTCGAGCGAGCGCGTCGTCGTGCGCAGGGCCGACAGCTGGGCCTCAAGCTGGCGCTGCAGGAGCTGCACCTGGCTGGTCGCGTCGTCGAGCATCTTGGACGGAGCGGCCCCGTCGGCCACCAGCTCGCGATAGCGCTGCTGCTCCTGACGAGCCTTGCTGAGCTGCTGGCGCGTGGCGCTGACCTGTGCCTCGACGTCGGGCTTCTGGCTCTGATAGACGGCCTTCGAGGCCTCCAGCTGTCTGACCTTCAGCCAGAGCTGGGTGGTGTCTATCAGTCCGACCTCCTGGCCCGCCGCAACACTGTCGCCCTCGTCGATGCTGAACGTGAGCAGCGCGCCGCTCTGCTCGGCGTAGACGGTGGTCTCAGTGGCCTCAAACGTGCCCGTGGCGTCGTAGTCTTTCTTCTCTGATCCGCAAGCGGACCATAGCAGGGCCATAGTGGCCCAAAGAATCTTTGTCTTTCCCATCAGTTATTCCGTGTTATTTTCAGTTCATACATCTTTTTGAGCATCTCTATCTCGTGCACAGACTGCTGGATGCGGGCTGCGCTCTCAAGGTTCATCTCCTTCACCAGATCGTTCGTGTCGATGATGCCGTGGGCCAGCTTCGACTCGGCTGCACGCCGCACGGAGGCGCGCAGGCTGACAATCTCGGCGTCCGATTCCGTCAGCTGGCGATAGCGCTCGGCCTCATCGCTCTGTTGCATCTGCTCCAGCCGGTTGTTGAACAGGAACACCTCGCGGCTCACCTCGGCTGCCTCGCGCTGGCTCTGCAGTCGCGACTTGTCGTTGCGGTGGGTATAGAGCGCCCCGATGTTCCACGTCAGTCGGGCGCCGATCATGCCGTTAAGCGACCAGCGGCGCCGCATCATGTCCTCAAACATGTTATAGCCCGGATAGCCATAGAACCCCTGAGCAAAGACGCTCAGCTTGGGCAGCAGGCCAGAAGTGAGGGCCGCCTCCTGGGCATCGAAGAGGCGCAGGCGGGCGTCGATGGCCTGCAGTTCGGGCCGCTGTTGTACTGTCTGTTGCGTTGTCAACGCAACAATAGCCTCCGGCTTCTCAGGAGCCGACACCTCAAGGCCGCAGAAAGCGCTCAGCACGCGGGCCAGCGACTGCCGCTGCGTCCGGAGCGTCTCCTGCTGCTGCTCCACGCCCAGCCGCTCGGCCTTGACGGCCAAATAGTCGCTCTCAGCGGCCGTGCCACGATTGAACATCGAGGCCAGCTTCTGCTCGCTCCCCTCCAGGAGCTTAGCCAGGTCCTGCTTCAGCCGGATCTGCTCGTCGAGGAGCAACAGTCCGAAGTACATCTCGATGACGCGCTGGCGCACGGCATAGAGGCTCACAGCGGTCTCGGCCCGTTCCACCTCGCCCTGCCTTTGCGTCACCTCCTGGCGATGACGGATGGCGCCGCCGTCGAAGATGGTCTGGCTGATGTCGACGCCCACACGATACTGGTCGCGCTTCAGTCCCTCCATCGTGATGCCAGCCTGCTGATAGAGCGTCTGCAGCTCGTCGGGGAAGGCCGTCACGTCGCTCTGGAGCGTGGCCTGAGCCATGGCCGACAGCTGCGGAAGCCAGCCCTTGCGGATGTTCTCCACGCTGAGCTGCGTCGTCCGTTCTATCAGCCCATACTGACGGATGAGCGGATAGTTGCGCTCTGCCGCCTCCTGGCATTCCTGCAATGTCTGGCCTGCAGCCTTCAGCGATGCCACTAACACGATGGCCATGATGAGATAATGTCGCATATAAAAAATCATTGTTTGTGAATTCCGCTGCAAAGTTACGCCTTTTTGCTGGTTCCGGCGTTATCTCTTTCCCTTGAATAATGTTCTTTTTGTTCGATTGACAGGAATTATTGATTATATTTCAGCAAAAAACATTATCTTTGCAAGCAAAACGGAGGTAATACGTTATGAACAGGCAACCAAAACTCATGAGTCTGTCGCGTATGCGCGACATCTTTAATGCTTATGGCGAGCAGCTACGTGAGCACGCCTTCATCAACAGCGAGATAGCCATCGTCCAGGGCGATCCGCTCATCTTCCGCCTCGTCATGCAGCAACAGCCGCCCTTCGTCATCGACGACCACCGCCTGGGCATCATCACGAGGGGAGAGCTCATTGCCAACTTCAACCTGGTGGAGAAGCGCCTGACGCCTGGCACGCTGGTCTTCATCGGACCTGGCTCCATACTCAGCCCTGTGAGCATCTCGCCCGACGTAGAGTTGTGCGGCATCGGGCTGTCGCCCCTCTTCCCCATGCCCTTTGCACCAGGGCAGCTGCCATCGGCTTTCAATGGTCAGATGCGCGACTTCCAACTGCTAGCCGACGAAGCAGACCTCGACACCGCCCGACGCATCATCGACACCTTGTGGCACGTCGTCCATCAGCCCGACTACAACCGCCAGACGGTCAGCGCCCTCGTCGCAGCTCAGATGCACCTCTACGACGGACTATACCAGCGCTATATCGACAGGCAGCAATCCCTGATGTCGCGCGAGCAGACCATCTTCGACCGCTTCATCTATCTCGTCAACCGCCACTGTCAGCATGAACATCAGCTGAGCTTCTACGCTCAGAAGATGTGCCTCACCGAGCGTTATCTCGGCACCGTCATCCGCCAGGCCAGCGGCAGGACTGCCAAAGCATGGATTGACGATGCCATCATGATGCGTGCCAAGGTGGAGTTGCGCCATACAGAGAAGAGTGCCGCACAGATAGCCGACGAGATGCACTTCCCCACCCCGTCGTTCTTCAGCAAATATTTCAAGCGGATGACAGGGCTGACGCCGATGGAATATAAAAGAAGTGAGAGTTGAGAACTGAGAACTGAGAGGTATGATTAGACTTGTCGTTTATAAGTAATCATACCTCTCAGTTCTCAGTTCTCAACTCTCAGTTCTCAACTCTCAGTTCTCAATTCCTCTTCGCACTCCACTTCTGCAGGCGCTTGTACTCCTTTTTGGTCAGCCGCATGAATGAGCCGTGCTGCGGACCCGTGACGCCCTCGATGTCGACGGGGTCATGGAAGCCTCGCAGATGCTCGTCGGCTTTGCAGATGCGATAGTGCTTGGGGTTGTCGCTGTACTGGATGTAGGCCACGCGCCAGGTCGGGTCGCCGATGAGCTGGAAAGCGCTGGAGCCCTCGCAGTTCTTCTTGCCCTCAAACGAGACGTAGTCGTCGTCGACAGGCTCGCCCCAGCCGTAGGTCAGGTGCTCGGAAGTGGCCGTATAGATGCCAGGCTTGCCGCCCTCCTTCTTGATGAGCATGTGATAGAGGCCGTCGCTGAGCAGGTTGATGTCGGCATCGATGGTGGCATAGCCCCAGTCGAAGAGCAGGCGCGGCTGGGTCAGACGGGTGAACGACTTGTCGGCATAGCTGTAGTACATGCGGTCGTACTGCTCCTCGGGGCGGTTGAGCATCGAGTAGTAGATCATGTAGCCGCCCCACTCACCGTTAGGCCAGCGATAGTCAGGGTCCCAGAAGATCTGCGGTGCCCAGACGCGGTTGATGGTCGACCAATCGCGATAGACGCTTTTCGACTCAGGGTCGCAGAAGATCTGCGTGCCCTTGCGATAGTCGAAGGTGACGCTCTCCCAGTGGATGAGGTCGTCGGAGCGCAGCAGGTCGATGCCGTAGTTGTCCCACTTGTGCGACTTGGCCACACACATGTCAGTGGTCACCATGACGAAGCCCTTGCCGTCCCATGACCGGGTGATATATGCATCGCGCTGTCCGCCCTCGATGCGAGCATGCTCCTTGGGATCCATGATGGGGTCGCCACCGATGATGTCCTCGTAGTGGTAGCCGTCGCGGCTGAGGGCATAGGCGGTGTATTCGCCGCGGTCGCTCATGTGACAGTAGAGATAGCCATAGTCGCCACGCTGGATGTTCTGTGCCTGCGTGGTCATTGCGGCAAGCACGAAGCCTGCCAGTGTCAGTAGTTTCTTCATTGTATACTCAATAAGTTTGATGATTATTCTTCCATTGTATATTCCAGTACGAGCGACTGGCGAGGCTTCAGCTCAATGTTCTTCGACAGGTCATAATAGCGCTGGGTCGCGACGTCCTTCACACGCGAGGTCTTGCCGATGACCTCCTGATAGCGGGCCACCTCCATCGTGGCCGGCTTCGACGTGCCGTTGAGCACCGTGAGCACCGTGTGGCGCTGCCACTGGCGGGCAATGACATAAATGCCGTTATAGGGTATGAAGTGCGTCTGCGAGCCCTCCGAGATGACGCGGTTGCCCTGCCGCCAGTGCAGCAGGCGGCTCAGCCAGGCGAACATGCCCTGCTCGGCCTTGGTGCGGCCCTCGCGGGTGAAGCAGTTGTGGGCGTCGCCAGGGAAGCCGCCAGGGAAGTCTTTTCGGACGTTGCCGTCGGTCACCTCCTTCGTGCCGTTCATCATCACCTCGGTGCCATAGTAAAGCTGCGGGATGCGGCGAACGGTGAGCAGCAAGGCCAGCGCCTGCTTGAGCATGAGCGAGTCGCGCCCCTCGGCGAGGAACCGGTCGGTGTCGTGGTTCTCGATGAAGGCCAGTACGCTCGAGGGGTTGGGATAGAGGTAGTCGTAGACGAACGAGTTGTAGATGCGGTTCAGACCCTGCCACCATGCGTCGGTCTCCTCGTGCTTGGCCTGGTTGAGCTTGTCGAAGAAGGAGAAGTCCATGACGGTCTTGAGGTATGAGTTCTGCTCCGACAGCTTCGAGTCCTTTTGCCAGGCAGCGGTATAGGCAGGCTCCGTGACCCACGTCTCGCCAACGGTGTTGAAGTTCGGATACTCCTCGTCGAGCTCTTTCATCCACTGGGCCATCGGCTCGCGGAAGGCGTAGGGATAGGTGTCCATGCGGATGCCGTCGATGCCAGCCGACTCAATCCACCAGATGCTGTTCTGGATGAGATAGCGCATCAGGTGGGGGTTGCGCTGGTTCAGGTCGGGCATGGAGGGCACAAACCACCCTTCGGTTGTCTCCTTCAGATCCACCGTCGAGGCATAAGGGTCGACGACGGGTGTCAGCTTATAGCTCGTCTGCAGATAAGCGCTCTTGGCAGGCTCACTGCCGTCGGCATTGGCCGTGAAGCCCGTCATGGGGTCGCGCCCCGACTGTTTCTCGCTGAGCCATTCGGGCGTGTTGAGCCAGTCCTTCGACGGCATGTCGCTGACCCACGGATGCTCGAATCCGCAGTGGTTGAAGATCATGTCCATCACGACCTTCAGCCCCTTCGCGTGGGCTTCACGAATGAGCTGACGATACTCCTCGTTGGTGCCGAAACGTGGGTCCACCTTATAATAATCGGTGGTGGCATAGCCATGATAGGTGGAATAGCCGTTGGGCGTGTCGGGCGAATTATTCTCCAGAACGGGGGTGAACCACAGGGCCGTCACGCCCAGCTCCGTGAAGTAGTCCAGGTGCTGGCGGATGCCCTCCATGTCGCCGCCGTGGCGCAGCGAGGGCTGCGAGCGGTCATTATGGTATGCATTCATGCCCTGAATCTGGTCGTTGTCCTGACGGCCGGAGGCGAAGCGGTCGGGCATCAGCAGGTAGAGCACGTCGCCGATGTCGAAGCCACGGCGCTCCGCCCCGCTCATGGCGCGTTGCTTCAGCTCATAGCTGACCTTCCGCTTGTCGAAGTTGAGGGTCATCGTCCCCGCCTTTGCATCGCGCAGGTTGAGATAGACCAGCAGATAGTTGGGCGAATCGAGGCGCACAAGGCTGTCGACCGTGACGCCGGGATAGTCGGTCGTGACCGACTTCACGTCGCGGATGCCCTGTCCGTAGACCATCAGCTGGAGCTGCGGGTTCTTCATGCCGACATACCAGTCAGTGGGATCGATTCGGCTGACTGTGGTCTTCACACTTTTTGCTGCGTTCATTGTCAATGTGCCCATCATGAGGGCGAGCATTAAAGTACGTTTCATAATCCGTTAGTTAGTAATGTGTCTGCAAAAGTACAAAATAATTTTCACATTTCAGCGCATATTCCCAACTAAAATATTACAAAAAAAGGAGGCCGTAAACCTAACCTCCTGATTCTCAGCTCTGAGCGGAATACGGGACTCGAACCCGCGACCCTCGGCTTGGGAAGCCAATGCTCTACCAACTGAGCTAATTCCGCGTTAAGCAAGCTTATAAATGCAAGAAAAGGGGACTTGACGCTACCCCTCCTCTCCGTGAGCCGACACCCGGACTCGAACCGGGGACCTACGCATTACGAATGCGTTGCTCTACCAACTGAGCCATGTCGGCTTATCACTCGTACACCCTCAGGGGCTCGAACCCTGGACACCCTGATTAAGAGTCAGGTGCTCTACCAACTGAGCTAAGGGTGCATCATCAAAATGTGCCTGTTCTTTGGCTTCCGACCTTCGGAGTACACCCTCAGGGGCTCGAACCCTGGACACCCTGATTAAGAGTCAGGTGCTCTACCAACTGAGCTAAGGGTGCATCCTTTGTCGAATTGCGGGTGCAAAGGTACACTTTTTTTCCGAACCCGCCAAACTTTTTCGGTTCTTTTTTTTGAAGAACCTGCATTTTCAGTCTTTCACCCGCATTTTTATCGCCTGAAAGGATGCTGATATCAGATTTTTTACTTAACTTTGTCGCCGATAACCAACCATTGAGAATTATGTTCAGAAAGTCTCTGATGGCCTTGTGCCTCATCGTCCTGCCCTTCGTCGGCCATGCCCGCCACAGGATCTTGGACCCCAACGTGAAGTCGCTCCAGGTATGGGTCAACGACGACTGGATGCAGCTGCAGCCCGTCATGCAGCTGGGTTCGGGCGATGTGCTCAGCGTCATGTTCGACGAACTGTCGCACACGTTCCACCGTTATGTCTACGTCGTCGAGCACTGCGAGCCCGACTGGACGCCGACGGAGGGACTCTTCGAGAGCGACTGGCTGGAGGGCTTCAGCCGTCTGCCCATCGAGACTTACGACAACTCCATCAACACCAACGTTCTCTACACGCACTATCAGCTCACGATACCCAACGACCAGATGCGCCTGAAGATGAGCGGCAACTACCGGCTTCACGTGCTGCTCGAAGAGGACGACGAGGAGAAAGAGGTAGCCACGGTGGAGTTTCGGGTCGTCGAGCCGCTGGTCAACGTCGGCCTGGGCGTCACGACGAACACCGACCTGGAGCAGAACGGCCGCTACCAGCAGCTGGGAATGACCGTCAATTACAACACGCTGCGCGTCACCAACCTCGAGGAACAGCTGCAGACCGTCGTCATGCAGAACGGCAGCGAGAACAATATGGTCGTCAACCCCCGCCCCAACTATATCAACCAGCGGGGGCTGCAATGGGAGCACAACCGCGAGCTCATCTTCGACGCCGGCAACGAGTATCACAAGTTTGAGGTGCTCGACCCTGACCATACCACCATGGGGCTGGCCCACGTCGCGTGGTCGCAGGACGAGCGCCGCTACCACGTCTTCCCATACCTGTGCGAACCTCAGCGCAACTATATCTACGACCAGGATGCCGACGGAGCCTTCATCCTGCGCAACAGCGACAACTACGAGTCGGAGCGCACCTCCGAGTATGTCCTCGTCCACTACAAACTGATGGCCGCCCACCCCTATCCTGACGCCCGTCTCTTCATCGACGGTGCCTGGACGACGGAGCCTCGCGACGTCTATGCGATGACTTACGACGAGGCGGACGGCTCCTACAACGCCGTCGTCCTGCAGAAGCTGGGCTATTATAACTACCGTCTCATGATGGAGGACGCGCAAGGCGCCGTCAGCCGAGTGCCCGAGGAAGGGTCTTTCTTCCAGACAGAGAACCGCTATGAGGCCTTTGTATATTATAAAGGTACGGGCGAGCGCACGTGGCGACTCGTAGGCTATCAGGAGATCGTCAGCCACCTGCCATGACGGCCATCCGCTCAGCCTCGCCGCGGGCAGGCTTGCCTGTCGGTGTGAGCGGCAGCCGGTCGACGACGAGATAGTCCTTGGGCTGCCAGTAGCGGGGCAGCACCTGCGCGCACAGCCTGCGCAGCTCGTCGGCCGCTTCTTGCGAGGTGGTGAGCAGCACCAGCGCCTGTCCCAGCCGCTGGTCAGGCCGCTTCGTGATGAGCAGCGGCGCCTCCGTACGGCCATGCAGCCTCCGCTCCACCTCCTCAATCTGAATCTTTATTCCTCCCGAACAGACCACGTTGTCGCGCCGGCCGATGATGCGGAAGCGCCCATCGGCCATCTCGACGATGTCGTTGGTCGTCAGCGTCGACGGACATACTTGCGGTGCATCAATCACCAGACAGCCATCAGCATTCAGGCTGACGCTGACTGAGGGGAAGGGCGTATACCATTGACTTGCCTCAGGACCGCTGAGCCGTCTGAGGGCAATGTGCGACAGGGTCTCAGTCATGCCGTATGTGCTCCAGACAGCGTCGGGAAAGTCCTTCAGCTCACGCGCCAGATCGTCGTCGACGGCTCCGCCGCCAATGATCAGATGGCCAATCTGCATGAGCCGCCGGCGCTCCGCCTCGACACGCAAAGAATTGTAGACCTGCAGGGGAATCATCGCAGCAAAGCTGACCGGCTCTGTCACGCCAGCCAGCGGATGGCCACTGGGTTCCACGCTGACGAGCCTGAGGCCACAGGTCAGCGCCCTGACCACCATCATCTTGCCTGCGATATAGTCGAGGGGCAGGCAGAGCAGGGCCGCGTCGCCAGCCTTCAAGCCTAAGAACTGACACGTGATGCGCGCCGACGCCTCCATGCGCCGCTTCTCGACCCAGAGGGGTTTGGGCTGGCCCGTGGAGCCGCTGGTGTGAACCAGGAGGCGGGCTGACGGGTCGTGCCATTCGGTCAAGAATTCCTTGAGATCCATAGTCGTTCGCCCCTGATTTCAAGGGACATAGGAATATTATCAGTGAACAGTCGGCCTGTGCCGAGTCCTTGCGGCATACGGATGTCAGGCCCATAGACGTCAGCACAGAACTGGGCAATCGCATTGAGTCCCACATTGCTCTCGAGGGCCGACGTGATCCATGAGCCGACGCCCTCCTCGCGGGCCAGGGCTATCCATTCGCGGCAACCGCTGATGCCCCCATGGAGCGACGGCTTCAGCACGATGTAGGCAGGCTTGACGATGCGCAGCAGCTGGCGTTTCTGTCCCGGGTCGTTCACGCCGATGAGCTCCTCGTCGAGGGCGATGGGCAGTGGGGCGTCGCGACAGAGCTCGGCCATGCGGGCCCACTGGCCCTGACGGATGGGCTGTTCGACGGAGTGGATGGCATATTGCGAGAGCAGCTCGAGCTTATAGAGTGCCTCGTCGTAGGGGAAACCGCCGTTAGCGTCGAGCCGCAGCTCCACCTCGCGATGCGAGAAACGCTCGCGGATGCGACGCACCAGGTCGAGCTCGTGTTCAAAGTCGATGGCCCCGATCTTCAGCTTGACGCAGTGGTAGCCCTGCTCAAGCTTCTCCTCCATCCGTCGGAGCATCTCCTCGTAGGAGCCCATCCAGACGAGCCCGTTGATGGGGATGCCCACTTCGCCACGGCTGAAGGGCGTGTCGTAGAGTGTAGACTCTGCACCCTCTAAACTGAGCATCGCCGTCTCGAGGCCGAAGAGCATCGACGGGTAGTCGCGCATCGCCTCGTAGGGAATCTCGCCCGTCTTTTCCAGACGGTCGCAGAAGCCCCGCAGCACCTTGCCGTAGTCCGGGCGTGCGTCGCAGCTGAGGTCGGGCAGCGGGGCGCACTCCCCCACTCCACACCGCTCACCGTCGCTGACGGTCACAAACCAGCTGCGCCGCTCGGTGTACACCCCGCGCGACGTTCCCGCCGGCTGTTTGAAATGGAGCACGCGCTCCTCTATCGTCACTTTCATTCTATACGTGATTTCTTGGGTATGCGTTTCGTGATGCCTATGGCTCCCGTGGGACAGACGAGACGGCAGAGGTGACAGCCGACGCACTTTGTGCCGGCAATGCGTGGCTGGCGGCTGTCAGCGTCGAACGTAATGGCCTGATGACCACCGTCCTGACACGACACGTAACAGCGGCCACAACCAATACAGCGGTCACGGTCGATCTTCGGATAGACAATCGTTTCGCGGTCCAGGTCGGTGGGCGTTACGAAGTTTGGCAGTTCCTCGCCGACAAGGGCTTCAACCGAGGTGAGCCCACGCTCTGCGAGATAATGCTGAAGGCCAAGTATAAGGTCGTCAATGATGCGATAACCATACTGCATGACGGCGGTACACACCTGCACACATCGGCATCCCAACTGAATAAACTCCAGAGCGTCTCGCCACGTCTCGATGCCTCCGATACCGCTCAGTTGGACAGTCTGTCCGTGCGCACCAGTGAGAAGGGGGTTCTTGGACATATCGAGGATATAACGCAGGGCGATAGGCTTCACGGCACGTCCCGAGAGTCCGCTGACGACATGACGTCCGTTGACCTCGGCACGGTCGCTCATTGTCACGCTCTTGATGGTATTGATGGCTGAGATAGCATCGGCATTGGCGAAATAGGCCGCCATAGCGGGCTGGTTGATCTGCGTGATATTCGGCGTCATCTTGGGTATGACGGGAATCTTGACAGTGCGCTTAACGTAGGCTGTGTAGAAAAGCACCAGCTCAGGATTCTGACCCACGTCGCTGCCCATACCCGCCAAACGCATCTGGGGACACGAGAA
The DNA here is from genome assembly GCA_902779455.1 of uncultured Prevotellaceae bacterium. Classification (GTDB taxonomy): domain Bacteria; phylum Bacteroidota; class Bacteroidia; order Bacteroidales; family Bacteroidaceae; genus Prevotella. Next base: position 144,676 of record CACZBS010000001.1, on the reverse strand, counting down.
GTTCAGCTCGACGGCATCGACACCCGCCTCCTCGGCCATCTTGGCCAGCTCTATCCACTCCTCTTCCGTCTGTCCCATGATGGAGGCGACCACCACCTTCGTGGGGTAGTCCTGCTTCAGCCGCCGCAGGATGTCGAAGTCCACCGAGGCGGGATTCTCGCTCAGCTGCTCCATATTCCGGAAGCCGAAGAAGTCGCTCGTCCCGTCGTTGTGCATCGCATCAAATCGTGGCGAGACCTCCCTGATGTCCTGCAGGCAGATGGTCTTGTAGAACACACCCGCCCAGCCGGCATCAAAGGCCCGTGCCACCATCTCGTAGTTCGTACAGACGGCCGATGAGGCCAGAAAGAAAGGATTCTCACAACGGATGCCGCAAAAGTCGATACTGAGCGAAGGAGCCGTGTCTGCGGCAGTCGTTTCATAGCCCACGGAACGCAGCAACTCCTTAATTCGTATCGGACGGTCATAGTGGATGCAAGCCCTCTCTGCAGCCTCCAATTCCTGGTCATTACACTCGGCGACCCAGCGCCCTGCCAAAGCCTCATTGCCAAAACGAATGGCACGGATAGCCCTTGCGGGGTCGCCCTTCTTACACTGTTTACTACACGGTGCATCCACACACAGCAGACACCGTGACGCCTCTTCCTTGATATGCATCTGTCCCATGGTTATAAAAATTTAATGTGAACTTACGGAATCTGGGGGTACTGCCCGAAGTCGGGCTTGCGCTTCTCGAGGAAGGCGCGGCCGCCCTCCTGAGCCTCGTCGAGGAAGTAGTAGAGCATCGTGGCGTCGCCGGCCAGCTGCTGTATGCCGGCTTGTCCGTCGAGCTCAGCGTTGAGGCCGGCCTTGATCATGCGCAGCGCCAGGGGCGACCGCTCCATCATCACCTCGGCCCATTCGACACACTCATCCTCCAGACGGCCGATCGGCACCACCTTGTTGACCATCCCCATCGCTTCGGCCTCGCGAGCCGAATACTGACGACAGAGGAACCAGATCTCGCGCGCCTTCTTCTGGCCTACGATGCGGGCCAGATAGCTCGAGCCGAAGCCGGCATCGAAGGAGCCCACCTTGGGCCCCGTCTGTCCGAAGATGGCATTCTCGCTGGCTATCGTCAGGTCGCAGACCAGGTGGAGCACGTGGCCGCCGCCGATGGCGTAGCCATTGACCATCGCGATGACAGGCTTGGGCAGACGGCGTATCTGCATCTGCACGTCGAGCACCGACAGGCGGGGCACGCCCTCCTCGTCGATGTAGCCGCCGCGACCCTTCACGTGCATGTCGCCGCCCGAGCAGAAGGCGTGCTTGACGTCCTCCAGCCGCTTTCCCTCAGGCACCTCCGACATGGCGCCCGTCAGCAGCACCACGCGGATGCGCTGCAGCTCGCGGCACATGGCGAAAGCCTGGCTCAGCTCCAGCGTCGTCCTGGGGGTGAACGCATTGCGATAGCGCGCCCGGTTGATGGTGATCTTGGCAATGCCGTTATACTCCTCGAAGAGAATCTCCTCGAACTTCCGAATCTCTTTCCATTCTCGTTTTTCCATGTTTATCAGTTTTTTCCGCTACAAAGTTACAAAAAAATGCGCAAACAGCCATTCTTTTCCCAAAAAATGATTATCTTTGCATGCAAAACCTTTAACGAAAATGCTCCAAATCCGCTGTAAGAACAACGGCATCACCAAGAGCTTCCCGGAAGGGAGCTCGCTGCTCGATGTCTATCAGGAGTTCGCACCTGAGCTCCAGATGCCCTATCCCGTGGTCTCGGCCAAAGTGAACAACGCCTCGCAGGGACTCAAGTTCCGGCTCTTCCAGAACCGCGACGTGGAGTTTCTCGACGCCCGCCAGGGCTCAGGCCACCGTGCCTACGTCCGCTCGCTGTGCTTCGTGCTCTACAAGGCCACGCAGGACCTCTTCGCAGGCTCCAAGCTGTTCATCGAACACCCCCTGAGCCGCGGCTACTACTGCAACTTCAAGAAGCGCTCAGGCGAGCCGATGAGCGACGACGACATCCGCAACATCTGCCAGCGGATGAAGGAGATCATCGACCTCGACATGCCCTTCCGCCGCAGCGAAGCGACGACGGAGGAGGCCGTGCGCGTCTTCCAGGAGCGCGGATTCCAGGACAAGGTGAAGCTGCTTGAGACCAGCGGCCAGATCTACAGCGACTACTACATGCTGGGCGACACCGTCGACTACTTCTACGGACCGCTCGTGCCGTCGGCCGGTTACCTCAAGGTGTGGGGGCTGGAGCGCTATCACGACGGACTGCTGCTGCGCGTGCCCGACTGGAACGACCCCACGCGGCTGGCCGAGAAGGTCGACATGCCCAAGACCTTCGAGATGTTTGCCGAGAAAGGACGATGGGACATCATCATGCGGCTGTCGAACGCCGGCGACGTCAACAAGGCCGTCCTCAAGGGACATGCCTCGGAACTGATCCAGGTCAGCGAGGCCTTGCAGGAGAAGAAGATCGTGCAGATAGCCGAGGACATCGACCGACGCTACCACAGCGAGGAGAACCCCATCCGCCTCGTGCTCATCACAGGGCCCTCGTCGTCGGGCAAGACGACCTTCTGCAAGCGCCTCAGCATCCAGCTGCTGGCCTGCGGACTGAGGCCCGTGTCGTTCTCGACTGACGACTACTTCGTCAACCGCGTCGACACGCCCAAGCTGCCCAACGGCGACTACGACTTCGACAACATCGAGACGGTCGACTACCACCTGCTGGAGGACCACCTGACCCGCCTGATGAAGGGCGAGCGCGTCGAGGTGCCCGAATACAACTTCGTCACCGGCAAGCGCGAATATAACGGCAAGCGGCTGAAGCTGCAGAACGACTCGGTGCTCATCATCGAGGGCATCCACGCCCTCAACCCGCTGCTGACCAAGGAAATCCCCGACGACAAGAAGTACAAGATCTACATCTCGGCACTGACAAGCATCTCGATCGACGACCATAACTGGATTCCCACACGCGACAACCGGTTGCTCCGACGCATCATCCGCGACTACAACAAGGGCGCCTTCACGGCCCAGGAGACCATCGCCCAATGGAAGAACGTCTGCGAGGCGGAGGACAAGTGGATTTTCCCCTTCCAGGAGACGGCCGACGTGATGTTCAATTCGGCCCTCAACATCGAGTTCGCCGTGCTGCGCACGCATGCCGAGCTCATTCTGGCCTCCGTGCCGAAGAACTGCCCGGAGTATGCCGAGGCCCACCGTCTGCTGAAGTTCATCCACTTCTTCATCCCCGTGAGCGACAAGGAAATCCCCCCCACAAGCATCATGCGCGAGTTTGTCGGCGGGTCCAGTTTCAAGTACTGACGCGCCTCCTGACCGCCGCCCGAATATTGCGAATTTTCATGACAAATGGCGCCGCCACGAAAAAGAAGCGGTGCTTTTCGGGGCAAAAAGCGGCACTTCTCGAATCGAAAAGCGGCACTTCTCACGTCGAGAAGTGCCGCTTCTTTTATTCGTTTCAGGTAATCTTCTAATAATCAAGCAATTCCAAATACAGGGCGAACAATTCGGAATTTTGTTTACAAACCAGCAATCAAACAAGGCCTTGCGACGGCCTCACTTCAGGACCGTAAACTTGGCAAACTTCAGGAGCAGCTGCTTGGTGCCGGCATTGCGGAACTCGACGGTTGCCTTCTCATTCTCGCCCGTGCCCTCCGTCTTAATCACGGTGCCGATGCCGAAGCGCTGATGCTCAATGACATTGCCCTCATGAAGCGTGCCGCCGGCAGAGGACGGCGCGGGACTGGAAGGTGCCGCCGGCCGCACGGGACGATAGCGCCCGCCGCTGGCCTGGCTCAGCTGGCGCTTGAAGCCGTCAGAGAGCGGATCGACAGGCGTCTCGGCCTTGCGAGGCGCCACGGCACGCGGCATGGGGTCGGCCCGGAACTGGGTGGCCACGGGGCGTGGATTCTGCGTCCACGACTGCCGTCGCGGCGTGCTGCTCCTGACCTCCTCGGGCACGCCCGAGTCCACATGGATCAGCTGCGGATCGATATCGCGGATGAAGCGCGAGGGCGTGTCATACTCCATGCGTCCATAGCGGAAACGGTTTTGCGCACAGGTCAGGATGCAATGCTTCTCGGCTCGCGTGATGGCCACATAGAGCAGGCGGCGCTCCTCCTCAAGATCGCGCATCGAGCCTGTCGACATCGGCGAGGGGAAGATGTTCTCCTCAAGACCTACGACGAAGACCGTAGGGAACTCCAGGCCCTTGGCCGAATGGATCGTCATGAGCGACACCTTAGCCTGCTCCTCGTCGCCCTCGCTGTCGAGGTCGGTCAGCAGGGCCACCTCCTGCAGGAAGTCGGCAATGCCGACGTGGTCGCCCTCGTCCTCCTCGCGACGGCTCTCGACGAAGTCCTGCATGCCGCTGAGGAATTCCTCGAGGTTCTCCTGACGCGACAAGTCTTCGGGGTTACGGCTGCCATAGATGTCTTTCGAGATGCCACTCTCCATGATGATGGCATGGCCCAGCTGATAGGCGTCCTCCGTCGCGAGCCGGGCGCGCCATCCCTCGATGAGCTGGCGGAAGGCTTCGAGCTTGGCGCCCGTCGTCTTTGCCACGTCGAGACGGAACAGGACCGGCTGCGAGATGACCGTCCAGAGCGACACGCCGTAGGCCGTCGCCGCGGCGACAATCTTCTGGAGCGTCGTGTCGCCGATGCCACGCGTCGGATAGTTGATGATGCGCTTCAGGGCCTCCTCGTCGTCGGGATTGGCCACGAGGCGGAAATAGGCTATCACGTCCTTGATTTCCTTGCGCTGATAGAAGCTCAGTCCGCCATAGATGCGATAGGGAATGCCGTCCTTGCGCATCTGCTCCTCAAAGGAGCGGCTCTGCGAGTTGGTGCGGTAGAGTATGGCAAAGTCGCTATACTCGAGGTGCTCCTGACGGCGCAGGCGCTTGATGTCCTGACAGACGATCATCGCCTCCTCGCGATCGCTGTAGGCCGGCTTCAGCTGGAGCTTCTCGCCGTGCTCGTTGCGGCTGTAGACGTCCTTGGGAATCTGGCGTTCGTTCTTACGGATCAGGCTGTTGGCAGCCTGCACGATGAGCTGCGTGGAGCGATAGTTCTGCTCCAGTTTGAAGAGCTTTGCGTCGTCGTATGCCTCCCTGAAATTCAGGATGTTATCAATATTCGCTCCACGGAAGCTATAGATGCTCTGCGCATCGTCGCCGACGACGCAGACGCGCTGGCGTTCGCGCGTCAGCTGATAGACAATCTTCTGCTGGGCGAAGTTGGTGTCCTGATACTCATCGACGAGCACGAACTGGAACCGGTCGGCATACTTCAGCCGAACGTCCTCGAAGCGCTCAAAGAGCTGATAGGTCTGAACCAGCAGGTCGTCGAAGTCCATCGCATTAGCCTGTCGGCAGCGCTCCGCATAGACTTTGTAGAGCTCGCCCACCTTGGGCCGCTTCTCATCGTAGAGCGAACTGTTGACGAAGGCATCAGGCATAATGAGATGGTTCTTGGCCATCGACACCTGGTCGCTGACCGACGAGGGCTTGTAGACCTTGTCGTCGAGCCCCGCCTCCTTGATGATGCTCTTCATCAGCGAGCGGGCGTCGGCCTGGTCGTAGATGGTGAAGTTCGACTGAAAGCCCAGCTTGTCGGCCTCTGCCCTGAGGATGCGCGCGAAGACGGAGTGGAAGGTGCCCATCTGCAGATAGCGGGCCTGATCCAGCCCCACCAGCCGACCGATGCGCTCCTTCATCTCGCGCGCCGCCTTGTTGGTGAACGTCAGGGCCAGGATGTTCCAGGGCTTCAGCCCCTGTTGCAGTAAGTAAGCTATCTTGTAGGTCAACACGCGCGTCTTGCCAGAGCCGGCACCTGCTATGACCAGCGATGCCCCGTCGCAATAGCAGACGGCCTCGCGCTGACTCTCATTCAGTTGCGAGAGAAGCCCTTCTGCCGACGGCATGTTGTTGTGATCTTGTTGCAGCATATTGTTTGTTATCTATTTTTCTTTAACAGCCCTCTTAGGGTGAAGTACAGCCATTCCTGCAAACGGAACAGCCGCCAGCTCGGCATGGGCCGATAGCCGAATTTGGCAGTGAGCCGACGGTCGAGCCTGCCACGCTCTATGTTGCCCCAGATGCGCTTCATCTCCTTCAGCCCATAGGCAGCATCGGCTTTGGGCAGCTCTCTGCCATGGCAGAAGTAGAACATGTAGAGGTCTACGAGCACCAACTGCCTGATTGTCTCCCACTGATTGAGGATGTCGTCGCTCACCTGAAGTGCTACCAGCTGGCGCTTCATGCTCTCGTTGGCTTTCAGGAAATCAAACCGCCCCACACCGATGGCATGCGTGACCGACGCGGAGTGCTGCAGATAATGATACGTGCCCTCACACTTCCTTACGCTGCGTGAAGCCAGATAGTGAAGCCGCGTGGTGTTGTCGTCGCTATACGACTTGCACGTGTCGTCGTAAGGGAAGCGCCGGTGGATATCGGTGCGCACCATGTAGACGCCGTGGATCTGCCAGTCGAGGCTCAGCCGGAAGGCCTCCTTGCCCGTCAGCACATCGAAGTCCGGCATAGGATACGTCTCTACCCTATCCGGATAGCAATATTCTACATCAAACAGCACGCAGTCGGTGTCGGCTTCATGCTCGAAGACCCTGACGGCACGCTCTATGGCATCTGGCGAGAACCAGTCGTCAGCATCAAGGAAGCACACGTATTCTCCTTTTGCCTCCTTCAGTCCCTGATTGCGCGCAAAGGCCTGTCCGTGATTCTCTGGCAGGCTGATGATCTGTATGCGGGCATCACGGCTGGCATAGGTCTGCAGCAGTGCAAGAGAGTCGTCAGTCGAGCCGTCGTCGATGCAGACGACCTGCAAATCGCTCATCGACTGGCAGAGCAGAGAGTCGAGGCACTTCGGCAAGAAGCGGGTGGCATTATATACGGCCACTAAAACAGTAACCTTAGGCATTGCGCGACAATTTTGATTTCGCCTTCTTCACCAAAGCGGTCCAGAGAGACGTCTTCTGATGCAGTATGTGGATGGAAATGGCCAGACTGACAAAACACAACAGCAAGCCGAGCACCCAATACAGCCACGGGCTGTCGATGTGGGTAATGCCGTAGATGGCAATGCCTAACGGCAGCTGTATGAGTATGATCTGTACCACCGACACGGAGATGCGATAGCCGTATCGTACGTAGGCGTAGAAGTAGATAATGAAGAGGTCTACAAGGTATGAGACGTCGAGCGCGATGCCCGTGCCTGTGAGCCCCCAGAGGCGGAAGCCCACCACCATCAGCGCCACCATCAGCACCGAGTCGAAGCCCTCAATGACGAGAAACGCAAGCGAGTCGGCCTTGGCCAATACGGTGTATGAAATGGGAAGCGAGATAGCCTTCAGATACATCGAGAACACCGCTATCTGGGCCATCGGCACCACGGGCAGGAAGTCTGACCGGAACAGAAGGGGGATGAGCAGCGGCAGAAAGATGATGAGGGAGGCCAACATGGGCGACACCAGCAGCATCGACACTTCTATCTGGCGGTTGACGGTCTCCGACATCGCCTTCCTGTCGTTTGCTATGGCCGACAGGCGCGGAAAATAGTCGGTCTCCATGGCAGAGAACACCATGCCGGCATATGTGACGGTCAGCATAAAGCCCACATTATAGAGTCCCACTACATCGAGGTCGCCAGTGACGTTAAGATATGAGCGGATAAGCATCTCGGCACCACTGCCGAAGATGCCGGCCAAGACAAAGGCGATGCCGAGCCTCACCATCTCCATGCCCTCACCCAATATGCCCTTTGCTCCACGTAAGTGCATGGGATAGAGGCGGAAAGAGTATCTGATGGTTATCAGCATCGACGACAGCGCCATGAGCACAATGACCGGCACGATGCCCGCCTGACCGAAGAAGTAATAGAGCGGAACGGATATGAGCAATGCCACCAAGACTGAGAGAACCTGGATGACAGCAAGGGACTTCAGTTGGCGCGAGCCTTTGAGAATGGCTACTTCGCCGCCGGTGAAAGCCATCAGCCCTACGGCGGGAGCAAGCATGATGAAGTGGCGGGTGTGGTCGCCCCACGAGAAGGTGTAGTTGCTCAGCAGCGGACCGGCCACCATGCATACCAATATGCCGATGAGCGCCGTGAGCATACTCCAGGCACGTACCACCTTGACAAAATGCTGTATGCGCACTTCGTCGCCTGCATCGAAAAGCTCCGAGACATTTTTCACGGCACTGAACGAGATGCCAAGGTTGGTGGCCTGTGAAATAAACGTGACAGTAGAATTGAACAAGGCAGCCAAGCCCATGCCGCTGGGCCCGAGCAGATATGCCAGTATCTTGTTGCGCACAAGGCCTATGAAGATGTTGAGCCCTTGCACACCGCCGAAGATTCCTGTGTATTTCAGCACATGGCTATAGCTGTCTTCTTGCGTCTCTTTCATCTGTTTTTCAGTTTCAGCATGCAAATATACAACAATTATTTTAATTTTCCGTTATAATTGTGTAATTTTGTGCCAATGAAATTAAGTATCATCATCCCTGTCTATCGCACTGAAGCCACGCTGGAGCGCTGCATGAAGAGCATAGCAAACCAGACTTTCACTGACATCGAAGTCATTCTGGTTGACGACGGATCGCCTGACAAGAGTGGCGAGATGTGTGATGAATGGGCCAGGAAAGATAGTAGGGTAAGCGTCATCCATAAGCAGAATGGCGGGTTGAGCGATGCTCGCAATGCAGGCATCGAAGCGGCTCAGGGAGAATACATTACGTTTGTAGACTCCGACGATTTCATTGCTCTTGACACCTATGAACAGGTGTTGCCAATGATGAAGGATGCCGACATCGTTGAATTTCCACTTTTCCGTCATTATGGTTCGACGCGACAAGAGGAAGTACGCTTCAAGTCACAACTGTATACCGACATGAAGCAATACTGGCTTGAGGCTAAAGCCTACCTCCACTCCTACACCTGGAATAAAATTTACGCCAGACGCCTCTTCGACCATGTGCGCTTTCCTGTTGGCCAGGTGTTTGAAGACGTGGCAACACTGCCTGCTCTTCTTGCAGAAGCTAACAGCGTACGGACCACTGACCGCGGACTATATTACTATTGTGCCAACAATCAGGGCATCACGGCCACAGCCGGAGGCGAGCAGCTTGGCATGTTGCTCGATGCCCACCTGAACGTGGCAGGCCACTGGTGCGACGAAGCATACTACATGCACATGCTCAACATTCAGATGGATGTGGCAGAAAAGACCGGCCGCTCCCCTATCATGCCCTATCAGCACATTTCGCCACTGTCGGGGAAGCTCTCGACAACGCAGCGAATCAAAGCATTGACGCAAAACATCATAGGAATCAAAAATATATGCAAACTCAACCAAGTCATACACAAGATGCGCATCAGACGCTCGTGAGTTTTATCATTCCCGCCTACAATGTGCCCGGCACCATGCTTCAAGAGTGCGTGAAGAGTCTCATGAGGCTCTCGCTACGTCCTTTCGAACGTGAGATCATCGTTGTCGACGACGGCTCGCAAAACAACACCCTCGACGACTTGAAGGGCATGACCGACGACATCATCTATGTTAAGAAAAAGAACGGCGGCGTTTCTTCTGCAAGAAACCTTGGCCTGCAACTGGCTCAAGGAAAGTATGTACAGTTTGTTGACGGCGACGACTACTTGCTGCAGCCACCTTACGAACATGTGCTCGACCTGGTCCGCTATCATGATGCTGACATGATCATGTTTGACTTCACCGACAGCACTACACAGCAAGGGCTGGACTACAGCGACGAAGGCCCCTACTCCGGTGCCGAACTGATGAGCAGGAATAACATACATGGCAGTGTGTGTGGATACATCTTCAGACGCAACATTCTTGGTGCACTGCAGTTTACCACCGGATTTGCCTATGGCGAAGATGAAGAGTTCACGCCGCAGTTGCTCCTGAGGGCAGAACATGTGTTCTGCACCAACGCGAAGGCCTACTTCTACCGGACGCGACCGGCGTCGGCCACTAACGCGCAGGATACGCGCAGCACCCTGAAACGACTGAACGACGCGAAAGAGGTCATCTTAAGTCTTTACAAGAAAGGAGACACTATGCAGACCGTCGACCGCAAGGCCATGCAGCGCAGAGTGGCTCAGCTGACCATGGACTACATCTACAACATCATCGTGCTTACACACGACAAGCACTATCTGGATAAGCAACTTGACGAACTGAGGGGATATGGGCTTTTCCCGCTTCCTGACCAAAACTACACTGCAAAATACAAATGGTTTCGCAGGATGACAAGCTCAGACATAGGCCTGGTCATACTGATGCGTACATTACCCATAATCAACCGTGAGAGATGAGAATACTTCTGTTAGGCGAGTATAGCAACGTGCACGCAACGCTGGCCAGCGGTCTTCGCCAATTAGGCCATCACGTCGTCGTTGCTTCTAACGGCGACTTTTGGAAAGACTATCCGCGCGACATCGACTTGGCCCGACGGCCCGGTAAGCTGGGCGGCCTTTCGCTCATGGCAAAGGTTTACAGCTATCTGCCACAGTGGCGCGGATTCGACGTTGTGCAACTTATCAACCCGATGTTTCTTGAGTTAAAGGCCGAACGGCTCTTTCCCATCTATCGCTATCTGAGGCGCCACAACGGCAAAATGGTTCTTGGAGCCATGGGGATGGACTGGTATTGGGTTCATGAGTGCACCTATGCGAAGCCGCTGCGCTACAGCGACTTTAACATTGGCAACAGAGTGCGCAACGACGACGAGGCCGAAAAATACCGGCACGACTGGCTGTGCACGAAAAAAGGCGACCTCAACAGGATGGTTGCCGCTGATTGCGATGCCATCGTCTCGGTATTGTACGAAGATCATGTGTGCTATTTGCCATACTTTCCTGAAAAACTGCACTTCATCCCCCTGCCAATTCAGATGCCTGAAGCTCATGCCAAGCCCGAAGGATGGCAGCCACCCCTGAAAGTGTTCATAGGTATCAGCAAGGGACGTAGCGTTTACAAGGGTACCGACGTGATGCTACGCGCTGCCGAAGACGTCATGAAACGATATCCGGGAAAGATGACACTCATGAAGGCAGAAGGGGTGCCATTCACACAATACCAACACATGATGGATGGTGCTGACGCCATTCTTGACCAGCTGTACAGTTATTCACCGTCAATGAATCCGTTGCTGGCTATGTCTAAAGGCATCATCTGCATTGGTGGAGGCGAACCGGAGAACTACCAGATACTTGGCGAGAAGGAACTTCAGCCAATCATCAATATAGAGCCATCATACGACAGCGTGTATCGCGAGTTAGAGAATCTGCTGCTTCATCCCGAAAAAATTGACCTGCTAAAGGGGCAGAGCATTGCCTACGTCAGGCGACATCACGACTTCATAAAGGTGGCACGCCAATATGAAAGGCTTTACATGAGTATATAAAAAGAGGAAGGAGCTGCATCACATTATCTGATGCAACTCCTTTCTCTTAAGCTATAGAATATAAGCCAATTATCTAATTATCAGTTCTTGAAGAAGTCCTTAACGGCTTCGTTGGGAACCATCTGCTCGTCGAAGATGTAAGCACCCGTCTTCGGGCTGCGGACCATCTTGATAACTTTCGAGTAAGCGCGACCATCCTTCGAGCCTTCGTGGAGGGTTGCGACGGTTTTCTTTGCCATACTGCTGCTACGGTTTACTTAATCTCCTTATGAAGAGTCATCTTCTTCAGGATGGGGTTATACTTCATCAGCTCCATGCGCTCAGGCGTGTTCTTACGATTCTTCGTCGTAATGTAACGGCTGGTGCCGCCAAGGCCGCTGTTCTTCATCTCGGTGCACTCCAGTACGACCTGGACGCGATTACCCTTTGCTTTCTTGCTTGCCATGGTTATTAGTCTCCTATAACTTTAATGTCCTTCCAATCCACGAAGCCCTTGGCAACAGCCTGCTTCAGAGCGGCGTCAAGACCCACTTTGTTAATAATACGAAGGCCAGCAGCGCTAATCTTCAACTGAATCCAGCAGTCCTCCTCTACGTAGTAGAACTTCTTGCTGAACAGGTTTACGTCAAAGCTTCTCTTCGTGCGATGCTTTGAGTGAGACACATTGTTACCGATCTGTGCCTTCTTTCCTGTGATTTGACAAACTTTCGACATTGCTATCTACTTTCTTTTGTTCCGTTAATTGATACTTACTCCAAACAGGGTGCAAAGGTACAAAAAATTTTGTGAACCGCGAACCTCTCTTTAAGAATTATGTTTATCCTTAAAGTTTTTTAACTAAGAACAACCATTCAATATGGTTTGCTTCAAAAAGAAAACCGAGAAGCGCCAGTCATTCAACTGCGCTTCCCGACTTCCGGATTTAGAGGTGCCTAGCAGATTCGAACTGCTGTAGACGGTTTTGCAGACCGTTGACTAAGCCACTCATCCAAGGCACCAGTGCTTTATTGCGGATGCAAAGGTAATACTTTTTTCTGAATCGGCCAAATCTTTTTGGAACAAATTCACTCAAAACTTAATTTATTCAGTCTTTCGCGCAGCTGAGGGGCCTCGGAGCGGCGGATGCTGAGCCGGATCTGGCAAGTGTTGTCGAACGTCTGGCCTACGATGCGTGGCTGCATTTCCTTGACGATGCGCATGACGTCGTTCATCATGACGTAGGGGAAGTCGTAGGTCATCGTCTCCTCCACCTGGCGCGTCTCGATGGTCGCATGGGCGATGGCATCGGCTGCCGCCTCGCGATAGGCTACGATGAGCCCGCTGGTACCCAGGTTGACGCCGCCATAGTAGCGGACGACGACGATCAGCACGTCGGTCAGCTCATTGGAATTGATCTGTCCCAGGATGGGCTTGCCTGCCGTCGACGAGGGCTCGCCGTCGTCGTTGGCCCGGAAATCGTCGCGTTCGGCTCCGAGCATGTAGGCATAGCAGACGTGGCGGGCGTCGTAGTACTTCTTGCGATACTGCGCGATGAGGTCCTTCACCTCGTCGATGGTCTCCACATGATGGGCAAAAGCGAGGAATTTACTCCGCTTTTCGGAGTAAAATCCCTCGCCTATGGTCGTCGTTATCGTCTTGTATTCGTCGGTCATGCCAGCTTGTGAATGACGAGACCCGAGCGCAGCTTCGGCTCGAACCACGTGGCCTTTGGCGGCATGATCTTGCCGCTGTCGGCGATGTTCATGATCTGCTGCATCGAGACGGGATAGAGGGCCAGTGCGGCCCGCATCTCGCCACTGTCGACGCGGCGCTTCAGCTCGCCCAGCCCGCGGAGGCCGCCGACGAAGTCGATGCGCTTCGATGAGCGCAGATCGCCGATTTTCAGTATCTCGTCGAGGATGAGACGGCTCGAGATGTCGACGTCGAGCACGCCGATGGGGTCGTTGTTGTCGTAGGTTCCCTCCTTGGCACGGAGGCTGAACCAGTGTCCGTCGAGATAGAGGGAGAACTCATGCAGCTGGCGGGGCTTATAGATGTCGGTGCCCTTGTCCTCGACGGTAAAGTTCTTGCGCAAGGCCTCGAGGAACTCCTCGCTGCTCAGCCCGTTGAGATCCTTCACCACGCGGTTGTAGTCGAGGACGGTCAGCTGGCTGGCCTGGAAGCATACGGCCATGAAGTAGTTATACTCCTCGCGGCCGGTATGGTTGGGATTCTGCTTCTGCTTCTCGGCTCCGACGAGTGCGGCAGCGGCCGAGCGGTGATGGCCGTCGGCGATATAGAGGCTGGGCATCTTGGCAAATTCGTCGGTGATGGTCTGGATATCCTTCTCGTCGCTGATGACCCAGAACTTGTGGCCGAATCCGTCGACGGGGGCGATGAAGTCGTACTCCGGCTCCACGTGGTCGGCATAGCGCATGATGAGCTCGTCGAGCACACGGTTGTCGGGATAGGCGAAGAAGACGGGCTCGATGTTGGCGTTGTTCACGCGGACATGTTTCATGCGGTCCTCCTCTTTGTCGCGACGTGTCAGCTCATGCTTCTTGATGCGGCCCTCCATGTAGTCATTGACCCAGGCGCCGACTACGAGGCCGTACTGCCAGTGGCCGTTCATCTCCTGCGCATATATATAATAATGTTCGCGCGCATCTTGGACGAGCCATCCCTTGTCCTGGAACTTCTGGAAATTCTCGGCTGCCTTCTCGTAGACGCGTGGATCATACTCGCTGGTGCCGACGGGGAAGTCGATCTCAGGCTTGATGATGTGATACAGACTCTTCTCATTGTCGCCGGCTTCGGCGCGTGCCTCTTCAGAGTCGAGCACGTCGTAGGGACGGCTTTCCACTTGTTCTACGAATTCTTTCGGCGGGCGTATGCCACGGAAAGGCTTGATTGTTGCCATAGTATTACATTTATTTAATGATTAAGATTTTTGTTGACTGTGCAAAGTTACGCTTTTTCTTCGTAACGGCCAAATATTTCCGTCTTATTTTTCCTGCTTCCTCTGAAAAAAAGAAGTACCGCTTCGCGATGTGAGAAGCGGTACTTTGCTTAGCTCAAAGCGGCACTTCTCTGCATTCAAAGTACCGCTTTGACAGATCGCATCAATTCACCTTGAACTTGGTGCAGCCGTCCTTGAAGAAGGCGTTGATCTGGCGGGCAGCAGCCAGTCCGGCGTTGTTGTTGGCCTCAGCCGTCTGTGCGCCCATCTTCTTCGGCGTGGAGAAGTAGCGGCCCTCAAACTTCTTGAAGTCGTCGTTGGCGTCGGGCATGATGTCGGTGACGAACTTCAGGTCCTGGCGCTCGTCCATCAGGCGGAGCAGCTCGGGCTCGTTGATGACTTCCTTGCGGGCCGTGTTGACCAGTATGCCGCCCTTCTTCATCTTGCCGACGAGGGCGTAGTTGATGCTCTGGCGGGTCTCTGCCGTAGCAGGAATGTGGAGACTGACGACGTCGCACTGCTCGAAGAGGGCGTCCTGGCTGGCCACGGCGTGAACGCCGGCCTGCTCGATGACGTCAGCGGGGCAGTAGGCATCGTATGCATAGATGTCCATGCCGAAGCCCTTGGCGATGCGTGCGACGTTGCGTCCTACGTTGCCGAAGGCGAGGATGCCGAGCTTCTTGCCCAGCAGTTCGGTGCCGCTCTTGCCGTTATAGAAGTTGCGGACGGCCATGACGAGCAGTCCGAAGACGAGCTCTGCGACGGCATTGGAGTTCTGTCCGGGCGTGTTCTCTGCGACGACGTTGTGGGCCGTGGCGGCAGCGAGGTCGATGTTGTCGTAGCCAGCACCTGCACGTACGACGATCTTCAGCTGCTTGGCGGCGTCGAGCACCTCGGCGTCCACCTTGTCGGAGCGTATGATCATGGCGTCGGCGTCCTTCACGGCGTCGAGCAACTGAGCCTTCTCGGCATATTTCTCGAGCAGCACGAGCTCATGTCCGGCTGCTTCCACTTCCTTGCGGATGCCTTCGACAGCTGCGGCTGCGAAGGGCTTCTCTGTTGCAACAAGTACCTTCATTTCCTTTTGCATTTAAAAAAGATTAATGTAGAGCCTCAAATTCCTTCATGCAAGCCACGAGAGCCTGGCAGCCCTCGATGGTCTGGGCGTTGTAGCAGCTGGCGCGGAAGCCGCCGACGGAGCGATGGCCCTTGACGCCGACCATGCCTTTCGACGTGGCGAAGTCGAGGAAGTCCTTCTCCAGCTCCTTGTATTCGTCGTTCATGACGAAGCAGATGTTCATCACCGAGCGGTCCTCCTCAGCGACGGTGCCGCGGAAGAGCTTGTTGCGGTCGATCTCGCCGTAGACGATCTCGGCACGCTGCTGGGCCAGCTTGTCCATAGCTTTCACACCGCCCTGGGCCTTCATCCAGCGCAGGTTCTCCATGGCTGTGTAGATGGGCACCACGGGAGGCGTGTTGAACATCGAGCCCTTCTCGACATGCGTGCGATAGTCGAGCATAGTGGGAATCTGGCGGTCCACCTGTCCCAGGGCGTCGTTCTTGACGATGACGATGGTCACGCCGGCCATCGAAAGGTTCTTCTGTGCGCCGGCATAGATGGCGTCATATTTGGCCACGTCGATAGGACGCGAGAAGATGTCGGACGACATGTCGGCAATCAGGCGCACGGGCACGTCGAGATCCTTGCGGATTTCCGTTCCGTAGATTGTATTGTTGGTCGTTATATGCAGATAGTCAGCATCCTCGGGCACCGTCCATCCCTTGGGAATGAACGTATAGTTGGCGTCGGCCGACGAAGCCACCTCGACCACCTCGCCGAACAGCTTGGCTTCCTTCATGGCCTTCTTGGCCCAGACGCCCGTGTTCAGATAGGCGGCCTTCTTCTTCAGGAAGTTGTAGGGGATCATGCAGAACTCAAGCGAGGCACCGCCGCCGAGGAAGAGCACCGAGTAGCCCTCGGGCACGTCGAGCAGTTCCTTCACCAGCGCCTCAGCCTCGTCGATGACGGGCTGGAAGTCCTTTGAGCGGTGGCTGATTTCTGCCAGTGAGAGGCCGATACCGTTAAAATCCAAGATTGCCTGAGCAGTCTTTTCGATGACCGAGCGGTCGAGAATGCAGGGACCTGCATTGAAATTGTACTTTTTCATAATCGTTAAATATTAATAAGGTTACAAGAGTTACACTTGCATTTAGGTCGCGAAGATACGGCTTTTATTTGAATCGGCCAAATTTAAATCGTGAAAATTTGCTAACAACGGGCCGTGCCGACGCTTCTGCGGCGATTCCTGACGTGTTTTAGCGATATTTATTCGCACCGAGGGAAGCACTGTGGGAGCGCCCCGCCTACAGCTGGATGCTGTCGATGCGGAGCCGCAGCGTGCCCGCGGGGACGCGCACCTCGACGACGTCGCCGACCTTTCTGCCCATCAGGGCCTGGCCGATGGGCGACTTGATGGAAATCTTGCCCTCGCGCAGATTAGCCTCGTGCGGACTGGCGATGGTGTAGGTCATGCGGCTGGCGTTGCCCATGTTGGTCATCTCCACGCGGCTGAGCAGCTGGACGCTGTCGGCATTGCGGTTCGACGTGTCGAGCACGCGCGCATTGGCCAGCACCCGCTGCTTGAAGCGGATGCGCCCCATCAGCCGCGCCTGCTCGCGCTTGGCGGCGTGGTATTCGAAGTTCTCGCTCAGGTCGCCCTTATCGCGCGCCTCAGCGATAGCATCGCGCACCTGCGGCAGGTCGACGCTCTCCATCTGGTGCAGTTCGGCCACGAGCTTGTCGTAGCCCTCCTTTGACATATATTCCATTTCTGATCTTACTCCTTATTTATATATAGCAGCCATGCCCGCACGCAGCGGAAACAGCGGCGCAAAGGTACAACATTTTTGCCGAAAAGCGAAATGAATAAATTAAAAAGATTTAAAACATTTTCTAAATCAACAAATTATTGTACCTTTGCGGAGTCTTAGGACGCGATGAGTGAAAACACATTACAAAAACTTGCATATGAAACGCATCTATTCAACCATGACCTTGCTGCTGCTCGTGCTGATGGCACAAGCCCAGATGGCCGACCCCGTCCACTTTAGTACGAAACTGAACATGCTTGGAGGCGACATGGCCGAGATTGTCTTTTCGGCCACCATCGACCCGGGATGGCATCTCTACTCGACTGACATCACTGACGACGGCCCGACGAAAGCCACGTTCAACGTCGACAAGATGGAGGGTGCCGAACTGGTGGGGCGGCTGACGCCACGCGGCAAGGTGACAGAGGAGTTCGACGAGATGTTCGGCACCAACCTCCGATTCTTCGTCGGCAAGGGCGAGTTTGTGCAGAAGATCAAGTTCACGAAGCCTAAGTACGACATCGACAGCTATCTGGAATATGGTGCCTGCAACGACGAGATGTGCATGCCCCCCACCACCGTGCAATTCAAGCAGAGCGGCCAGTCGCCCGCCGCTGAGGTGAAAGAGGAGAAGGCAGTGCCCGCTGAGGAGGAGGCCAAAGCCGAGGAGGCCGTGGCCGCCGACACGGTCAAGGCTGAGCCCGTCGACACGGCGGCCGTCGTCCCCGTGGCTAAGGACAACGGCGGCAACGACCTCTGGGCCCCCATCATCGAGGAGCTGAAAGCCTTCGAGGAGGGCGGCTCCAACGCCAACAGCTCCCTCTGGTACATCTTCCTCAGCGGACTGCTCGGCGGCTTCCTGGCCGTCCTGACGCCCTGCGTGTGGCCTATCATCCCCATGACGGTCTCCTTCTTCCTCAAGCGCAACAAGGATCGCAAGAAAGCCATCTCTGAGGCCATCACCTACGGCCTCTCCATCGTCGTCATCTACGTCGTCCTGGGCCTTGCCGTGACGTTGCTCTTCGGCGCCTCCGCCCTCAACGCCCTCTCGACGAACGCCATCTTCAACATCTTCTTCGCCCTGCTGCTCATCGTCTTCGCCGCCTCCTTCTTCGGAGCCTTCGAGCTGACGCTGCCCGCCAGTTGGTCGAACAAGATTGACCAGAAGTCGGAGAACACGACCGGCCTGCTCTCCATCTTCCTCATGGCCTTCACGCTGACGCTCGTCTCATTCTCGTGCACCGGCCCCATCATCGGGTTCCTCCTCGTGGCCGTCTCCACCCAGGGCGACATCATCGCCCCCACCGTCGGCATGCTCGGATTCGCCATCGCGCTGGCCATTCCCTTCACCCTCTTCGCCATGTTCCCCTCGCTGCTCAAGTCGGCTCCCAAGTCGGGCGGATGGATGAACACCGTCAAGGTGGTGCTCGGCTTCATCGAGCTGGCCTTCGCCCTGAAGTTCCTCTCCGTGGCCGACCTGGCTTACGGCTGGCGACTGCTCGACCGCGAGGTGTTCATCTGCCTCTGGATTGCCCTCTTCGGACTGCTCGGCGCCTACCTGCTGGGCTGGCTCAAGTTCCCCCACGACGACGAGGGACATCGCACCAACGTGCCCCAGTTCTTCATGGGACTCATCTCGCTGGCCTTCGCCGTCTACATGGTGCCGGGCCTGTGGGGCGCTCCGCTGAAGGCCATCTCAGCCTTCGCTCCTCCCATGTACACGCAGGACTTCAATCTCTACACTGGCTCCGTCGAGGCCAAGTACACCGACTACGACCTGGGCATGGCTGCCGCCCGCGCTGAAGGCAAGCCCGTCATGGTCGACTTCACCGGCTTCGGCTGCGTCAACTGCCGCAAGATGGAGGCCGCCGTGTGGACTGACGCCAAGGTGCAGGACATCCTCAACAACAAGTACGTGCTCATCTCGCTCTACGTCGACGACAAGACGCCGCTGCCGGAGCCCATCGAGGTAACCGATGTCAACGGACAGACACGCCGTCTGCGCACCATCGGCGACAAGTGGAGCTACCTGCAGCGCACCAAGATCGGAGCCAACACGCAGCCTTACTACGTGCTGCTCGACAACGAGGGCAAGCCGCTCAACGGCCTGCGTTCCTACGACGAGAACATCTCTGAATATGTCGACTTCCTGCAGAAAGGCCTGAAGAATTACAAGAAATAAAACGGATCGTGGGGGCGAACAGAGCCCCCACCCTTCCAGAAACCCCAAATCCCTAAGCTATGATTGACAAACAGACACGCGAACGCATCATCGCGCTGGTGCATCAGGAGGTGGTGCCCGCCATAGGCTGCACAGAGCCGATGGCCGTGGCCCTCTGCACGGCCCGCGCCACCGAGATGCTCGGCTGTCGGCCTGAGCACATCACGGCCCGGCTGAGCGCCAACATACTGAAAAACGCCATGGGCGTCGGCATCCCGGGCACGGGCATGATAGGCCTGCCCATCGCCATTGCCCTGGGCGCGCTCATCGGGCGCAGCGAATATCAATTGGAGGTGCTCAAGGACCTGACGCCTGAAGCCCTCGAAGAAGGCAAGCAATACATTGCCGGGAACCACATCGAGATTGGGCTCAAGGAGAATAACCACGAGAAGCTCTACATCGAGATCACCGCCAAGGCTGGCGAGCGCGAGCAGACCGCCTACATCGCTGGCGGCCACACACGCTTCGTCAGCGAGGCGGAGGCCGAGGCCCTCTCGTCAGGAAAAGCCGCTGACGGACATGGCGAGGGCGACAACGGCGACATCCAGCTCAACCTGCGGCTCGTCTATGACTTCGCCACGACGGCACCCCTCGACGAGATCAGCTTCATCGAGGAGACCCGCACCTACAACATGAATGCCGCCCGCGAGGCCCTCAAGGGCAACTACGGCCACAACCTCGGCAAGACCATCGAGCGCCCCATGTCGAAAGGCATCTTCGGCGACAGCATCTACTGCCACATCATCTCGCGCACAGCCTCGGCCTGCGATGCCCGCATGGGCGGAGCGATGATCCCCGTCATGTCGAACTCGGGCTCAGGCAACCAGGGCATCTGCGCGACCAACCCCGTCTGCGTCTATGCCAAGGAGAACGAGAACACGGAGGAGGAGCTCATCCGCGCCCTCATGCTCAGTCACCTCACGGCCATCTACATCAAGCAGTCGCTCGGACGCCTGTCGGCCCTCTGCGGATGCGTCGTCGCGTCCATCGGCTCCAGCGTGGGCATCACCTATCTCATGGGCGGCGACTACGCCCGCATCTGCCACGCCGTGAAGAACATGATAGCCAACCTGACCGGCATGATCTGCGACGGCGCCAAGCCCTCCTGCTCACTGAAGATCACCAGCGGCGTCTCCACCGCCGTCCTCTCCGCCCTGCTCTCGATGGAGGGCAAGTGCGTCAGCTCGTCAGAGGGCATCGTCGACGACTGCGTCGACCGCTCCATCCACAACCTGACGGCCATCGGAGCCGACGCCATGTGCCAGACCGACGACCTCGTGCTTCGGATCATGACATCAAAAGGCCAGTGCTGAGCGCTGGCCTTTTTTCTATCAGTGCTTTTAGAGCACCTTCACTTCCCTCAGTTTTTAATCCCCCCTGCAGCATTTTGTGCTTACAAAGGTGGAAAGCCTATTTCAGAATCGTGCAGGTGCATTCAGCGCCATTAATGGCACTGGTCGTAGTGTACACCATATATCCATTACCAAGCGAGACACTCGTGGTTCCTACTAAGCCTGATGCGCCCCTGATGATGGGCATACATCCTTCGGGTAGCAGGATAACGGCCCGCTGCTGGCTGACAGTTCTCAAATCCAGCGTCTCGGGTATCTCAGCCAATGAATACTTGAATTGAGCATTATTTATAGTAGTGTAATTAGATTCCGTCACTTCTTCCGTTCCAACGGAATAATAGAACTTCGGTACTGGGTCGATAGCTGTTTCGGCATTCAGGATGATGTCAACGATAGCAGTAGCATCAGCGATGCTGACAATCCCATCTTGATTCACGTCACCTTTCAGTCGGTTGAGATCAATGGTCATTGACACCACATCAGAATCAAAATAGCCATCCTTTTTGGCATACACACTGATGTTATAGCAAGACAAGAGTTCCATCAGATTATTATTCTGTAGATCAGCATCGGGTAGGCTGATGCTAGTCACATACTCTACCCCCTCAGTTTCACAATCAAACTCTAGCCTTCCATCGACAAACGCAATGGTGGGAGTAGCACATTTAGAGGGTACAGGAAGCAGGTAATATTTAGCAGCATTGGCAATCATATTGTTGCTCTTGTCGATGAGTAGGGCTACTACTGCTACCTTTCCATTTTTTACGGCTTTCAGCAGCGTCTTGTTGGTCGGCATGCTGATGGTGTAGGTATTGAGGACAGCATTGTCTGCCGTCAGCTTGCCAGGAGCCGTTGTCTGGGTCTGCTTTGCCACAGCGATGGCCACATCGTTGAAGACGGTGAAATAGCTTGATCCTACTGAAGCGAGGAACTGCATGTCCGGGGGTAGCTGTGAAGCGGAATTGGATGCATAGTTGTTCGTCTGCTTCCAAGCGTTTGTAGTGCCCGTAAGGCCATCGGCTATGAGGACGTACTCGATGGCATATTCGCTGTCGATGACAGGGGCGATCTCAGCCTTAGCAATAACCTGTGTAGAGTCGGCATTCCACTCTCCGCTGACAGTAAGTCCTGCTTTTGCAGGAACGGCCTGAGCAGCCCTGAAGTCGTCGAAGATATCAATGCCACTGCCAGAATACGGATCCATCTGCGGTCCGCGATTAATACGGCACGAAGGAGCGCCGCTGAAGCTCACCTGGTCGTAGGCAGAGATGTACATGGGGTCGGTATTATTGTAGTTATGGATGGCAATACCCACGAAAGCATCGCCAAACTCCTTACGCATCTTCTCCATACCGACCAGTCCACGCGGGCACCAAGGGCATCCTGTTCCAGTGTACTCTTCTACAGCAATACCACGCGTCACGATCTTCGACAGTGTCAGCAGGCTGAAGGTAACGCTATTGGCAGCAGCTTCGTTTGCCTGTCCGTTGACCTTTGTGATAGTCAGCGTGCGCTCAGCCGTTCCGACCACTGCATCAGCATCCATCGGAATGGAAACAGCACCATACACGCCAAAGCCCGACAATGGCTGCGGCAGGTCGAGATGTGTCTCTGCACCAACATTGCCGGCAGCAGTGATAGTGTAGTCGATGCTACTGATAGCTGCTGATCCCAGACTGATCAACGGCAAGCTGAAGGTCGTCGTGCTGCCCAAAGCGGCATACACATCGCCAGGAGCACTAGGCTGTACGGCATTCTCTTCGAAGTCGCCCTCGAGCAGCACCTTCAAGGCCAGCGGTCCGAAGCTCTCGCCATTCTCCCAAGCATCGGTTCCCAGCTTAAGGTAAAGGCTTCCTGCCGCAGCCGCCTCGTGGGCCAGCACGATAGGATACTTCCCTGAGTTGGCTGCCGTGGAGGTGACGGTGAAGGTATAGCCCACATAGAGGTCGTGAGTAGTCATGGTGTAAGGCGTGGTAAACTCCACCTCGTTGAGCATGCCGTTGTTGGTATCGCCCTCGTCGCCACCCACAAGGGTACTGATGTCGACATTCTGCACGTGGACGTTAGCCCTGTCGACATTTGCGGGCAGGCTGGTAGCCATCCACACCTTGACATCCTTGATGTCGCTGGTGCTACGCAGATAGAAGCGCACGGCCTTGATGTTTTTTCCCACAACAGCCGAATTGTTCTTCGAGATCATGACACACTGGCTAAAGGTACCAGTATTACCGTTTCCCATACCAAAGCGGGAATTGTTGTCCTGCACATACCCCCACCACGCATTTGTGCCATCAGAGCCCATCACTCCATCTGAGTTTTGAATCTCAGGCATTGTCAAATAATAGTTAAATGAAGGCGAACCTTTTGCTAATTGAGCTGCATTCACCACCATCGGCAGTAGCAGCATTAAGGAAAGTAGTTGCTTTTTCATAAAGATTTAAATTGTTTATTGTTGTTTGTTCGATTTGGATAAGCACAAAAGAAAAACGTGAGCAATTACTTCGCTTACGTTCTTGAGGTATCGCCAAACACCTTATGTCTCTAAACGGGTAAAAGCTCACGCCATCAGGCGTGAACCATCTACTTTACTCTTGAGACATTCTTGTAAATTGGCGATTTTCAAGAACAAGAATCAAAGCGGACGCTTCAACGTATATGTTTTTATCTTCTCAATCTTAGCCCATAGGCATTCGGTCTTGGGGGTTAAAGGGTTATACTTCTGTGGTTCGTCGGTGCAAAGATAGTGTAAATCTAGTGAAACACCAAATAAAAGAGACTTTTTTTGTATTTCTATGATGTTGCCTGTCTTCTATACTTAGCCTCAGATTGACAAATTAGTGAGATGAAAACATAGGGAAAGAACATTTTTGCTTGGCTTTGATGAAAAAAACGAATATAGGCCGTTGCCGTTAACTTACGTCACGTCATGACGGCATGCCGTCACGACGTGGTTTCATGCCGTCACGACGTGCTGAGAGTTTTATTCGTAAGCCTGTCCGACTCCTCGAGATAGTTCATGAAGCACGGAAAAAGGTGCATTTTGGAGTATTTCATAACATTTTAATACGCATTATTCCGACTTCTCAGATAAAAACACTATCTTTGTGCCCCAAAAGGATGATTGGCTTCATTCACATACGAATAAAGAAAAAGCAGAAAATATGGATTCAAAATCACCGAAAGAAATACTAGTCGAAGAGAAAATAACTGATTTGGTTACAAAGATTGTAAAAGAGCAGACATCTGGCGATGACTTGCCTATAAGACTGTGGAACAATCTTCGGAATGACCAGGAAATAGGCGCCATACAAGATTATGCCAACATGGTGTCAATCGTCCGGCTGGGGTTGAATGACCACGGGCCTGTTCACATGAAGACCGTATGCCGCAATGCCTTGAAGATGCTAAGCATATTACATTCGGCGGGAATACAGACAAGCCTGGAAAAGGAAAACATCGGGACGTTTGCTGACAGCGTAGCGGCGGTGATGCTGGCCGCACTTCTTCATGACAGCGGAATGACAATAGGGCGGAAAGGGCATGAACTGTATTCTGGCATCATATCCTATTCTATTATCGAGAAGGTGTTGTCGAAGCTCCTTCCAGAAGACGACGATATCCTAAGGCGGACCATCATCCGCTCCATCGCGATGGAAGGCATCATCGGACACATGGCCACACACCCCATCCATTCCGTTGAGGCTGGCATTATTCTGATTGCAGACGGTTGCGACATGACAAAAGGCCGTGCCCGCATTCCTCTGGAAATACCGTCAAAACCGGCTGAAGGCGATATCCACAAGTATTCAGCAAACTCTATCGAAGCGGTTAAGATAGGACAGGGGCATGAACGCCCCTTGAAGATTGAGATACACATGAGGGCCGAGGTAGGCTTCTTCCAAGTCGAGGAAGTCCTGATTCCCAAGATTCAGTCAAGCCCAGCCAAGAGCCTGCTGGAGTTGTATGCAGGAGTTGAGGGCGAAGAATTGAAACGATACCTGTAATATTGCCAAGAATGAAGCTGGCTCGCAAGCGCGGCATGGACGAAAGCCTGCTGAACGAGATTATCAATATGGCTTTTGTTCAAAACAAGCCCCACTGTGTCATGACAATGCTGTGAGGTTTCTTTAAGGGCGTTTATGTGTCACCTGACGGTCATGTGGAAGCAACCCTGCTTGACCTCATACTTGATGTAGCAGCGGCCCTGTTCGCGCATGTCGCGCAGCACCTCGCTGAGGACGAACTTGAGGGTGTCGCTGCGCTCCTCGCGGCGCGGAGGGCCGTCAGGGTCGCTGACCGTCTCGTAGCGGTTGTAGGCGATGTCGAAAGTCGTGCCGTAAAGATGGCACGACTGCTCCGTGGCGTTGGGGTTATATCGGCGCAGGCGGCTGACGTCGGCCTGCGAGCGCAGCACGCTCGTGACGATGAAGCGATGGAGGGGGACGCCCTTCACCTGCAGCGAGTCGAAGAAAGCCTGTCCGATGTCCTGCAGGAGAATCGAGGCGCGGGGCACGAGATAGGGAATGCTGGCCTGCAGCGGGTCAACGCGATAATAGGGCGAGGCGCCCATGAAGACCAGCTCGGAGCGGCGGTCCTCGGCATCACGGCGGTCGCGCACGGGGCGGACGCCCCACCGGCGGGCCGCCACGAGCTGGACGGCGTTGCTGTCGGGGAAGGCCTCGCGATAGCTGTGGACGCTGTAGATGCGGTGCGGCAGCTCGCCGTCGGGCAGATGGCTGGCAGCGACGGCCCGCGGCCCGGTGATCACCTCGCAGACGACGGGCTTGCGCCCGCTGTCGGCCACGCCGGGGAAGGCGCAGCGCACGAGTGCGAGCGCGATGGTGGCTATACCCAGGGTCTGCAGGTATCGGTTCTTGAGTCGCTTTGTTGCCAAGATCGTCTGATTTTTCTTTTTCCGCTGCAAAGTTACGTCAAATCAGCGAGACGGCAAAACAAATCGTGATTTTTTCGACCTTGGAGAAGAAAAACACGATTTCCTTTTGCATTTCGCCCGACTTTTTGTAACTTTGCCGACAAATTCAACAAAATACGTATTTTTACTGAGAAAGTTTTGACAGAAAAGCATATTGTACTGGAGGACATCGACCCCGTCGTGTTCTATGGCGTCGGCAATTCACACCTGCAGATGCTCAAGGCGCTCTTCCCTAAACTGCGCATCATGGCACGCGACAACGTGCTGCGCATCCTCGGCGACGAGGAGCAGATGGCGGCATTCGAGGAGGCGGCCGAGCGGATGCGCATGCATGTGGTCAGATTCAATGCGCTGAAGGAGGAGGACATCATCGACATCGTGGGCGGAAAGCGCACACGCGATGAGGTGCCCGACGGCGTCATCTGCTACACCACGGGCGGCCGGCCCATCCGCGCACGCTCGGAGAACCAGCAGCGGCTGGTCGAGGCCTACCACGCCAACGACATGGTCTTCGCCGTAGGCCCTGCGGGCACGGGCAAGACCTACCTCTCGATAGCGCTGGCCGTGCGCGCCCTGAAGGAGAAGACGGCCAAGAAGATCATCCTCTCCCGACCCGCTGTCGAGGCTGGCGAGAAGCTGGGATTCCTGCCGGGCGACATGAAGGACAAGATCGACCCCTACCTGCAGCCGCTCTACGATGCGCTGGAGGACATGCTGCCGCAGGTGAAGCTGCAGGACATGATGGAGAAGCACCAGATCCAGATAGCCCCGCTGGCCTTCATGCGCGGCCGCACGCTGAGCGACGCCGTCGTCATCCTGGACGAGGCTCAGAACACGACGCCGGCACAGATACGCATGTTCCTGACCCGCATGGGATGGAACACGAAGATGATCATCACGGGCGACACGTCGCAGATCGACCTGCCCCACTCGCAGCGCAGCGGACTGATCGAGGCCCTGCATATATTAAATAATGTGGAAGGCATCGGCGTAGTGAACCTCACGCAAAGCGACATCGTCCGGCATAAGCTCGTCACCAGAATAGTAAACGCATACGAAGCATACGACAATGAACGCATTAACAAAGACTGAGTTCCACTTCGAGGGACAGAAAAGCGTGTACCACGGTAAGGTACGCGACGTGTACAACATCGACGACGACCTCATGGTCATGGTAGCCACCGACCGCATCTCGGCCTTCGACGTGGTGCTGCCCAAGGGCATCCCCTTCAAGGGCCAGGTGCTCAACCAGATTGCCGCCCAGTTCCTGGACGCCACGGCCGACATCTGCCCCAACTGGAAGCTGGCCACGCCCGACCCCATGGTCACCGTGGGACTGAAGTGCGAGGGCTTCCGCGTGGAGATGATCATCCGCTCGATTCTCACCGGCTCGGCCTGGCGTGAATACAAGAACGGCTGCCGCGAGCTCTGCGGCGTGCGGCTGCCCGACGGCATGAAGGAGAACGAGCGCTTCCCCGAGCCCATCATCACGCCGACGACGAAGGCCGACGAGGGTCACGACATGAACATCTCGCGCGAGGAAATCATCGCCCAGGGCATCGTCTCGGCCGAGGACTACGCCATCATGGAGGACTACACGCGCAAGATCTTCAAGCGCGGACAGGAGATAGCCGCCCAGCGCGGGCTCATCCTCGTCGACACGAAGTATGAGTTCGGCAAGCGGGACGGCAAGGTCTACCTTATCGACGAGATCCACACGCCTGACTCCTCACGCTACTTCTATGCCGACGGCTACGAGGAGAAGCTCCGCAAGGGCGAGCCCCAGCGCCAGCTGTCGAAGGAGTTCGTGCGCCAGTGGCTCATCGAGCACAACTTCATGAACGAGCCCGGACAGGTGATGCCTGAGATCACCGACGAATATGCCGAGAGCGTCTCAGAGCGCTACATCGAGCTCTACGAGCACATCACGGGCCGCCGCTTCGACCGCGCTGCCGAGGAGGGCGACATCGCCGCCCGCATCGAGCGCAACGTCAGCCAGTGCCTGAAAGAGTTGAGAAAGTGAGGACGGGAAAAACGGAGACACAGGATGTACCGACAGGAGGAGATTAAACCCTACGACGCCGACGGCGGGAAGACGCAGCAGGTGGAACAGATGTTCGACCACATCGCCGACAACTACGACAAGTTGAACCACCGCCTGTCGTGGAACATCGACCGCGGATGGCGGCGCAAGGCCATCCACCAGCTCGAGCCCTACCGCCCGAAGACGATGCTCGACATCGCCACCGGCACGGGCGACTTCGCCATCATGGCCGCCCAGATGCTGCGCCCCGAGCGGCTCATAGGAGCCGACATCAGCGAGGGAATGATGTCCTTCGGCCGGCGCAAAGCAGCGCTTCAGGGACTCGAAAGCATCGTCTCGTTCGAAAAGGAGGACTGCATGGCGCTGAGCTATGCCGACGACACGTTCGACGCCGTCACCGCCGCCTTCGGCATCCGCAACTTCTCCGACCTCGACCGCGGACTCAGCGAGATGCAGCGCGTGCTGCGCCCGGGCGGTCACCTGAGCATCGTCGAGCTGACCCGACCCGTAGCCTTCCCCATGCGCCAGCTCTTCTGGGTCTACTCCCACACGGTGCTGCCCCTCTACGGACGACTCATCTCGCGCGACCATCAGGCCTACTCCTACCTCACCGCGACCATCGAGGCCTTCCCACAAGGCGAGCAGATGGTCGGCATCCTCCGCAAGGCGGGCTTCCGCGAAGCTTCGTTCCGCCGTCTGACCTTCGGCATCTGCACCATGTATTTCGCAACCAAATAACCACGACTCATGGATATATACGGACTTATAGGCTATCCCCTGGGCCACTCCTTCTCCATCAGCTACCACAACCAGCGCTTTGCCGACGAAGGCATCAACGCCAAGTATCTGAACTTCGAGATACCCTCCATTGACGAGCTGCCACAGGTGCTCGGCTCCAACCCTAACCTGAAGGGGCTCAACGTGACCATCCCCTACAAGGAGAAGGTGCTGCCATTCCTCGACTACATCAGTCCTGAGGCACGCGCCATCGGGGCTGTCAACGTCATCCGGGTGGTGCACGGGGGCAAGAAGATCAGCCTCAGGGGCTACAACTCCGACGTCATCGGATTCACACAGAGCATAGAGCCCATGCTCGAGGACTACCACAAGAAGGCCCTCATCCTGGGCACGGGTGGCGCCTCGAAGGCCGTCGAATACGGACTGAAGTCCCTCGGACTGGAGTGCGTCCACGTCAGCCGCTACGAGAAGTCGGGCACCATCCAGTATGCCAGCATCACGCCCGACGTCGTCCATGAGTACAACGTCATCGTCAACTGCACCCCCGTCGGCATGTTCCCCCACACCGAGGAGTGCCCGCAGCTGCCCTACGAGGCCCTCGACGAGCGCAACATCCTCTACGACCTGCTCTATAATCCCGACGAGACGCTCTTCATGAAACGGGGAGCCGAGCGGGGAGCCACGGTCAAGAACGGCCTCGAGATGCTCCTGCTGCAGGCCTTCGCCTCATGGGAATTCTGGCAGGGGAAAGAGACTTAACCACAAAAACCGCAACAGATGGCTAACGACAGCAAGCAGCAACATCGGCTCTTCAGCGTCACTGGCGTCATGGTCGCCACCCTGGTGGCCATCGTCGGCGTCGTCTTTGCCTTCCAGCACGGACTGCACTACGGCACGGTCAGCACCGCATGGTCGGCCCTCTGGGGCTACGCCATAGCCGCCGTGGGGGCCGTAGCCGCAGGACTCATTGCCGACCGCAACAATGCCGAGGAGAAGAAGCGCCTCGAGACGAAGCGCCAGAAGCTGCTCGACATCGTCTTCCGCTACAACGCCGTCACCAGGCTGCTTGAGGACAGCTACAAGGACGACGTCAAATCCAACAAGCTGACCAGCTATGGCAGCTTCACGTCGCAGAACGTCACGAAGCGCGAACTGCGCCGCCAGTACGAGAAGAAATACTATAAGAACAAGGCGGCCTACACGCAGGAGCGCCGGCAGTTCCTCGAGGAATGGGCCAAGACGGAGAAGCCCTCCAAGCGCAGCCGCATGTGGCAATGGCTGATAGGCGGCGGACTGCTCGCTCAGGTCGTGGCCTGCGGCTATTCCTTCGGCGCCTCGACAGAGGAGCAGCCTGAGCCGCAGAGGGTCGTCGTCGCGGACGAAGCCACGACGGAGTGGACGGCACAGAGCGTGCCCATGCCCCACCTGACCGACGGCCGGCGCTACGTCTCCAACCCCGACGGCATCATCAGCGACGCGACGGTCAGCCGCCTCGACGCCCGACTGAAGGAGATGGACGACTCGCTGGGCATTGAGTCAGCCGTCATCGTCGTCAACCACGTAGCCGGACAGGACATCTTCCAGTTCGCACAGGACATCTTCGACATCTACAAGGTGGGCAAGGACGACCGCGGACTGGTCATGGTGCTGGCCTACGGCGACCATCTCTTCCGCACCCACACGGGTCGCTCCCTCGAAGCCGACCTGACCGACGTCGAGAGCTTCAGGCTTCAGGAGAACTACCTCGTGCCCTCGATGAAGGCCGAGATGCCCGACAGCGGCATGATCTACATGGTCGAGGCCACCTACAACCTGCTCAAGGGCAAGGAGATGCCCGTCATGCAACTGACTGCCAACGACACCGACGAGTCGTTCCCCCTGCTCATGCTCTACATGCTCATGGGTCTCGGATGGCTCGGACTTTACGCCTTCGTTGCCAAGCGCCACGGATGGCATAGCGACAGCTACGGCAGCCACTACTTCTACCCCAATCCCTTCTACGTCCAGCCCCAGTCTACGGGCATCTACGTCGGCGGCGGCTCGTCGCGCGGCGGCTTCGGTGGCGGCGGCTTCGGCGGTGGCGGCGGCTTTGGCGGCGGCTTCAGTGGCGGCAGCTCTGGCGGTGGCGGTGCGACGTCGAGCTGGTAGTAATGAATTAAGCAAACAAAACGAATATAAACCATTAAAAGTAAAAGCCTTATGAAGAAATCACTGATTACGATCATCGTGATCGCCGTCGTTGCCCTCGGACTGTTCAGCTGGGCAACAGGAGCCTACAATTCAATGGTAGAGATGCAGGAGAAAGCCACCACCTCGCTGGCCAACGTCCAGTCGGCCTATCAGCGACGGGCCGACCTCATCCCTAACCTCGTGGAAACGGTCAAAGGCTATGCCGCCCACGAGAAAGAGACCCTCGAGGGCGTCGTCAACGCCCGCGCCAAGGCCACCAGCATCAACCTCGAGGCCGGTGAGCTCACACCAGAGAAGCTGCAGCAGTTCCAGGCCGCACAGGGCGAGCTCTCCAGCGCACTGGGACGCCTCATCGCCGTCGGCGAGGCCTATCCCGACCTGAAGGCCAACGAGAACTTCCGCGAGCTGCAGGTGCAACTGGAAGGCACCGAGAACCGCATCAACGAGGCCCGCAACAAGTATAACACGGCCGTCCAGGACTACAACGTGACGATCCGCCGCTTCCCGAAGAACATCTTCGCCGGCATGTTCGGATTCGACAAGATGACCAAGTTTGAGGCCGAGGCAGGTGCCGAGAAGGCTCCCGAAGTGAAATTCTAAACGATCATAATGGACAACAGATACATGCAGCGGGGCGTCTCGGCCGCCAAGGAGGACGTCCACGCCGCCATCAAGAACATCGACAAGGGTCTCTTCCCGCAGGCCTTCTGCAAGATCACGCCCGACATCCTGGGCGGCGACCCCAACTATTGTAACATCATGCACGCCGACGGAGCCGGCACGAAGTCAAGCCTCGCCTACATGTACTGGCGCGAGACGGGCGACCTCTCCGTATGGCGCGGCATCGCACAGGACGCCATCGTGATGAACACCGACGACCTGCTCTGCGTCGGAGCGACGGACAACATCCTCGTTTCGTCGACCATCGGGCGCAACAAGCTGCTCGTCCCCGGCGAGGTCATTTCGGCCATCATTCAGGGCACCGACGACCTCCTTGCCAGCATGCGACGCATGGGCATCGGCATCTGGCCCACCGGCGGCGAGACGGCCGACGTGGGCGACCTGGTGCGCACCATCATCGTCGACTCCACCGTCACGTGCCGCATGCGCCGCAGCGACGTCATAGACAATGCCAACATCCGTCCGGGCGACGTCATCGTCGGCCTCTCTTCGACGGGACAGGCCACCTACGAGGACCGCTACAACGGCGGCATGGGCAGCAACGGCCTGACCTCCGCCCGCCACGACGTCTTCGCCAAGTACCTGGCCGAGCGCTATCCCGAGAGCTACGACCACCAGGTGCCCGAGGAGCTCGTATATAGCGGGAAATATGAGCTGACTGATCCCGTTCCGTTCTCTGCGACAATGTCGCAGAGCACCCGACAGGACGGGCAGCAGGGACGACAGGACGAGAAGGAGGGACGGACGGAAGGCCCTGGGCTGACCGTCGGCCAGCTTGTGCTCTCGCCTACCCGTACCTATGCCCCCGTCATCAAGCAGATCATCGACGCCCTGCCGCATGAAGAGATCCATGGCATGGTCCACTGTACGGGCGGTGCCCAGACGAAGGTGTTGCATTTTGTGGGCGACAACTGCCGCGTGATCAAGGACAACATGTTCCCCGTGCCGCCCCTGTTCCAGATCATCCACGACTGCTCGGGCACCGACTGGCGCGAGATGTATCAGGTCTTCAACATGGGCCATCGCATGGAGATCTACGTTCGCCCGGAGATGGCCGCAAAGGTCATCGAGATCAGCCGCAGCTTCAACATCGACGCCCAGGTCGTCGGCCACATCGAGGAGGGACCGCGCTCGCTGACCATCACCTCGGAATACGGAACGTTCAACTATGGATAACAACAGCATACTACAGAAGCTCGACGGACTGGAGAGCCGCTTCGAAGAGGTGTCGACGCTCATCACCGACCCCGACGTCATCGCTGACCAGCAGCGGTTCGTCCGTCTGACCAAGGAATATAAGGATCTCTCCGACATCATGGACGCCCGCCGCCGCTACGTCGCTTGCCTCAACGGCATCCGCGAGGCCAAGGACATCCTCGCCCATGAGGACGACCCCGAGATGAAGGAGATGGCCCGCGAGGAGCTCGCCGCCAACGAGGCCCTCCAGCCTCAGATTGAGGAGGAGATCAAGCTGGCCCTCATCCCCAAGGACCCCGAGGACGCCAAGAACGTGCAGATGGAGATCCGCGCGGGCACTGGCGGCGACGAGGCGTGCCTCTTTGCCGGCGACCTGTTCAAGATGTACAAGTCGTACTGCGAGTCGAAGGGCTGGCAGCTCAGTGTGACCGACGTTTCAGAGGGCGCCGTGGGAGGATATAAGGAGATCGACTTCGCCGTCTCAGGCGCCGACGTCTACGGCACGCTGAAATACGAGTCAGGCGTCCACCGCGTCCAGCGCGTGCCTGCCACGGAGACGCAGGGCCGCATGCACACCAGTGCCGCCACCGTGGCCGTGCTGCCCGAGGCCGACAAGTTCGAGGTCCACATCAACGAAGGCGAGATCAAGTGGGACACTTTCCGCTCCTCAGGAGCCGGCGGCCAGAACGTCAACAAGGTGGAGTCGGGCGTCCGTCTGCGCTACATGTGGCGCAACCCCAACACGGGCGAGACGGAAGAGATCCTCATCGAGTGCACCGAGACGCGCGACCAGCCTAAGAACAAGGAGCGCGCCCTCTCGAGACTTTACACCTTCATCTACGACAAGGAGCACCAGAAGTACGTCGACGACATCGCCTCGCGCCGCAAGACCCTCGTCTCCACGGGCGACCGCTCGGCCAAGATACGCACCTACAACTTCCCCCAAGGGCGCGTCACCGACCATCGCATCGGCTACACCACCCACGACCTGCAGGGCTTCCTCGCCGGTGACATCCAGCCCATGATCGACGCCCTCACCGTGGCCGAGAATGCCGAGCGCATGAAGGAGACGGAGCTGTGAGAAGGGAGAAGGGAGAAGGGAGAAGTGAGAAGTGAGCGTTCAGGACCCTGAACGATGACCCGTCAACTAAGAACTGTGAACAGATATGACACGACAAGAACTGATTGAACAGATTAAGCAGAAGCGAAGCTTCCTCTGCGTGGGCCTCGACACCGACCCGCGCAAGATACCCCAGTGCGTGCTCGACCTCTATGACCCCGTCTTCGAGTTCAACCGAGCCATCATCGACGCCACGGCCCCCTACTGCGTGGCCTACAAGCCCAACCTGGCCTTCTACGAAGCCTACGGGCTCAGCGGCATGGAGACCTTCGTCAAGACCATCCGCTATCTGAAAGAGCACCATCCCCACCACCTCATCATCGCCGACGCCAAGCGGGGCGACATCGGCAACACGTCGAAGATGTACGCCCGCACGTTCTTCGAAGAGTACGACGTCGACGCGCTGACCGTCGCCCCCTACATGGGCGAGGACTCCGTCACGCCTTTCCTCGAGTATGAAGGCCGCTGGGTCGTCCTGCTGGCGCTGACGAGCAACAAGGGCAGCCACGACTTCCAGCTGACGGCCGATGCACAGGGCGAACGCCTCTTCGAGCGCGTGCTGCGCACCAGCCAGCAATGGGGCACGGAGGACAACATGATGTACGTCGTCGGCGCCACCCAGGGCCGCATGTTCGAGGACGTGCGCCGCGTGGCCCCCCGCCACTTCCTGCTCGTCCCGGGCGTTGGCGCCCAGGGCGGTTCGCTCGAAGAGGTGTGCCGCTACGGCATGAACGCCGACTGCGGCCTGCTGGTCAACTCCTCGCGCGGCATCATCTACGCATCTCCGGACGACCACTTCGCCGAGATCGCTGGCAACAAGGCCCGCGAGCTGCAGCAGCAAATGGACCTCGAGCTTAAGCGCCACGGACTCTGAGCCCCCATGGCGCCAACACTTACTTTTCAGGACAACAGACACAGACAAAAAGAGACACATACGACATGAAACCGACGGCCATCCTGCTGCTCCACTGCCCCGACAGGCAGGGCATCATATCCGACATCACCAAGTTCATTACGGACAACCAGGGCAACATCGTCTACCTCGACCAGCACGTCGACCGCCAAGACGGCATCTTCTTCATGCGAATAGAATGGGAGCTCGACACATTCCTCATCCCGCGCGACAAGATCAGCGAGTACATCGCCACACTCTACGCCCCACGCTACGACATGACCTTCAGCCTCTACTTCAACGACGTACGCCCCCGCATGGCCATCTTCGTCAGCCGCATGAGTCACTGCCTCTACGACCTGCTCGCCCGCTACAAGGCCGGCGAGTGGGCCGTCGACATTCCCTGCATCATCAGCAACCACGACGACCTGCGCTACGTCGCCGAGCAGTTCGACATCCCCTACTACGTATGGTCCATCCGAAAGGACCATAGCAACAAGGCCGAAGTGGAGGCAGCCGAGATGGAGCTGCTCCGCCAGAAGGGCGTCACGTTCATCGTCCTGGCCCGCTACATGCAGATCATCAGCCCCGAGATGATCGAGGCCTATCCCCACCACATCATCAACATCCACCACTCCTTCCTGCCCGCCTTCATCGGCGCGCGCCCCTACCATCAGGCCTGGGAGCGCGGCGTCAAGATCGTCGGCGCCACCAGCCACTACGTCACCACCGACCTCGACGCCGGCCCCATCATCGAGCAGGACGTCGTGCGCGTCACCCACAAGGACACCCCCGACAGCCTCGTCCTCAAGGGCCGCGACCTGGAGAAGATCGTCCTCTCGCGCGCCGTCACCAAGCACATCGAGCGCAAGATCCTGACCTATAAGAACAAGACCATCATCTTCAGCTAAGCCCCACGCCTCCACACCACGGAATGAACTCAACAAAGATCATCAACGACCCCGTCTTCGGATTCATCAAAGTGCCCCGCGGACTGCTCTACGACATTGTCAGCCACCCCCTCCTGCAGCGCCTCGGACGCATCAACCAGCTCGGGCTGGCCTACGTCGTCTACCCCGGCGCACGCCACACCCGTTTCCAGCACTCACTCGGCGCCTTCCACCTCATGTCGGAAGCCATACAGTCGCTCCAGCAGAAAGGCATCTTCATCTTCGACGCCGAAGCCGAAGCCGTCCAGGCCGCCATCCTCATGCACGACATCGGCCACGGGCCCT
The DNA here is from genome assembly GCA_902779455.1 of uncultured Prevotellaceae bacterium. Taxonomy (GTDB): domain Bacteria; phylum Bacteroidota; class Bacteroidia; order Bacteroidales; family Bacteroidaceae; genus Prevotella. Next base: position 108,794 of record CACZBS010000001.1, on the reverse strand, counting down.
TCTCGCACGTCCTGGAGAACACCCTCATCCGCGGCATCTCCCACGAGGACATCTCGCTCATGATGATGGAGCAGATCAACCGCGACCTCGGCGGTGGCCAGCTCAACCTCGCCATCGCCATCTTCCGCGACCAATACCCCAAGCGCTTCCTCCACCAGATGATCTCCTCGCAGCTCGACATGGACCGCCTCGACTATCTCCGTCGCGACTCCTTCTACACCGGCGTCACCGAGGGCAACATCGGCTCCGCACGCATCATCAAGATGCTCAACGTCGTCGACGACCGCCTCGTCGTCGAGCAGAAAGGCATCTACTCGCTCGAGAACTACCTCACCACACGCCGCCTCATGTACTGGCAAGTCTATCTGCACAAGACGGCCGTCGCCTGCGAAAAAGTGCTCGTCAACATGCTCCTACGCGCCAAGCATCTCGCCCGCCAGGGCCACGACGTCTTCGCCCCGCCCGCCCTCAGCTACTTCCTACAGAACGACGTCGACCGCCAGTGGTTCGCCGACCACCCCGAGGCCCTCACCCGCTACGGCGAGCTCGACGACAGCGACATCTGGTCAGCCATGAAAGCCTGGCGACACTCATCCGACGTCATCCTCGCCACCCTCGCCGCCGACATGCTCGACCGCCGCATCTTCCGCGTCGAAGTGCTCGAGCAGCCGCCCACCGAGGAGCGCCTCGCCGACCTCCGCGCCCAGATAGCCCGCTCCCTCGGCATCGCCGAGTCCGACGCCCGCTACCTCACCTACGTCGCCCCCATCGAGAAGGACATGTACAGCGTCGACGACGACTCCATCGACATCCTCCTCAAGGACGGCACCACCCGCCCCATCGCCGAGGTCTCCGAGATCCTCAACGTCGAGCTCCTCTCCAAGAAGGTCCGCAAGTACTACCTCTGCTACCAGCGCATCTGACCCTCCCCCACCCCCACCCCGCAAATCGCGCCGCCCCCCTCGCTGCGCCGCCCCCCTGCGCCCCTCGCGGCGCTTTAAGTGTGCCCTGCGGTTCAGCCGCAGGGATCCGCCCTCATTTGCATCCATAATCACCAACCGCCCACTGTCACTTTTATTGACAAATCCCCTCCCGGCGAAAGAAAAGCGCCGCTTTTCGGCCCAAAAAGCACCGCTTCTCAACCCGAAAAGCACCGCTTCTCTCATCAAAAAGCACCGCTTCATTTTTCGCACCCCGCTACCCGCCTGAAAACCAACGTTTTGTCATTACGGCCAAAACAATTCGGAAAAATAATGACAAGACAACCCTCAAAACAGGTCCCTACAACCGTGCTGTCCGCCCCTTTATCAATAAAAAAACACAAAAAGTAGTGCCAGTATGCCGCCGTTTCGCATTTATTTCGTATCTTTGCACCCTAAATCATACATTTTTAGGAATGGAATTTACAGCAAAACAAATTGCCGAGCTCATCGGCGGACGCATCGAGGGCAACTCTGACGCCAAGGTCAACGCCTTCGCCAAGATTGAAGAAGGCCGCGAGGGAGCCATCTCGTTCCTCTCCAACCCGAAATATACGCACTACATCTACGACACACAGTCGAGCGTCGTCCTCATCGGCGACGACGTCCAGCTGGAGCATGAGGTCAAGCCCACGCTCATCCGCGTGCCCAACGCCTATGAGGCCGTGGCCCGCCTGCTGCAGATCTACGAGTCGATGAAGCCCCGCCGCAAGGGCATCCACCCGACGGCCAGCATCTCCGAGAAGGCCGAGGTGGGCAGCGATGTCTACATCGGCGCCTACGCCGTCATCGGCGACGGTGCCAAGGTGGGCGACGGTGCACAGATCTATCCCCACGCCGTCGTCGGCGACGGCGTCGTCATCGGCCCTGAGTCGACCCTCTATCCCAACGTCACCATCTACGACGGATGCCGCATCGGCAGCCGCGTCACCATCCACGCCGGCGCCGTCATCGGAGCCGACGGCTTCGGCTTCGCCCCCTCCGCCGAGGGCTACGACAAGATTCCGCAGATCGGCATCGTCGTCATCGAGGACGACGTCGAGATCGGCGCCAACACGTGCATCGACCGCTCGACGATGGGACAGACCGTCATCCATCGCGGCGTCAAGCTCGACAACCTCATCCAGGTGGCCCACAACTGCGAGGTGGGCGAGAACACCGTCATGTCGGCCCAGGCCGGACTGGCCGGCTCGACGAAGATCGGGTCGTGGTGCATGGTCGGCGGTCAGGCAGGCTTCGCAGGCCATATCCACGTGGCCGACCGCACGAACGTAGGCGCCCAGTGCGGCGTCATCCGCAACACTCGCGGCCAGGGCGAGGCCCTCATCGGCTCGCCCGCCATGGACCCGAAGATGTTCTTCAAGGCCAAAGCTATCTATCAACACCTGCCCGAGATGTATCGCGAGCTCTCACAGCTCAAGCGCGAGATGGAGCAGATGAAACAATCCCCCCTGTCTTAGGGGCTTATAAATCAAGAATCATATGAAACAAAAGACATTGAAAGGCAGCTTCTCGCTCTGCGGCAAGGGCCTGCACACGGGGCTGAGCCTGACCGTCACGTTCAACCCCGCACCTGAAAACCACGGCTACAAGATCCAGCGCATCGACCTGGAGGGCATGCCCACTATCGACGCCGTGGCCGAAAACGTCGTCGACACGCAGCGCGGCACCGTACTGGGCCGCGGCGAGGTGCGCGTCTCGACCGTCGAGCACGCCCTGTCGGCCCTCTATGCCCTGGGCGTCGACAACTGTCTGATACAGGTCAACGGTCCCGAGTTCCCCATCCTCGACGGCTCGGCCATCAAATACGTCGAGAAGATCCGCGAGATAGGCACCGAGGAGCAGACAGCCCCGAAGGACTGGTACGTCATCCGCAAGAAGATCGAGGTCAGGGACGAGGCGACGGGCTCGTGCATCACGCTGCTGCCCGACGACGAGTTCTCCATCACGGCCATGTGCTCCTTCGAGTCGAAGTTCATCAACTCGCAGTTTGCAACACTCTCATCGCCAGCCGACTACGAGCGCGAGATAGCACCCGCACGGACCTTCGTCTTCGTGCGCGACATCGAGCCCCTGCTCCAGGCCAACCTCATCAAGGGCGGCGACATGGACAACGCCATCGTCATCTATGAGCGGCAGACCACTCAGGAGCGCCTCGACATGCTGGCCGACCTGCTCCACGTGGAGCACCGCGACGCCAACGAGCTGGGCTACATACAGCACAAGCCCCTGCAATGGGAGAACGAGTGCACCCGCCACAAGCTGCTCGACATTATCGGCGACATGGCCCTCATCGGGCGCCCCATCAAGGGACGCATCGTCGCCACCCGCCCCGGCCACACCATCAACAACCGCTTCGCACGCGAGATGCGTAAGGAGATCCGCAAGCACGAGGTGCAGGCACCCTTCTACGATCCCAACGAGGCACCCATCATGGACGTCAACCGCATCCGCGAGCTCCTGCCCCACCGCTATCCTATGCAGCTCGTCGACAAGGTCATCGCCATCGGCCCCACGAGCATCGTCGGCGTGAAGAACATCACCTCCAACGAGCCCTTCTTCCAGGGTCACTTCCCCCAGGAGCCCGTCATGCCCGGCGTCCTGCAGATCGAGGCCATGGCCCAGGTGGGCGGACTGCTGGTGCTCAACTCGGTGGAAGAGCCGGAACGATGGTCGACCTACTTCATGAAGATCGACGGCGTCAAGTTCCGCCAGAAGGTCGTACCCGGCGACACGCTCCTCTTCAAGGTCGAGCTCCTCGCACCCCTGCGCCACGGCATCTCAACGATGCACGGCTACTGCTTCGTCGGCGACCACGTCGTCTCCGAATGCACCTTCACCGCCCAAATCGTCAAGAACAAATAAAACAGCATGAACCAAATACACCCCCTAGCCGTCGTCTCGCCTGAAGCCAAGCTGGGCGACAACAACGTCATCGGACCCTTCTGCGTCGTCGATGCCAACGTGGAGATGGGCGACAACAACCGCCTGCTCAACAGCGTCACCATCCACACTGGAGCCCGCATCGGCTCGGGCAACGAGTTCTTCCCCGGAGCCAGCATCTCCACCAAGCCCCAGGACCTGAAGTTCCAGGGCGAGGAGACACTATGCATCATCGGCGACAACAACTCCATCCGCGAGAACGTCACCATCAGCCGCGGCACCGCCTCGCGCGGCAAGACCGTCGTCGGCTCGGGCAACCTGCTCATGGAGAACATGCACATCGCCCACGACTGCGTCATCGGCAACGGATGCATCATCGGCAACTCCACCAAGTTCGCAGGCGAGGTGGAGGTCGACGACTGCGCCATCATCTCCGCCGAGGTGCTCTTCCATCAGTTCATACGCATCGGTAGCTACGTCATGATTCAGGGCGGCAGCCGCACCAGCCAGGACATCCCGCCCTACATCATCGCGGGCAAGGAGCCCATCCGCTATGCCGGCGTCAACCTCATCGGACTGCGGCGGCGCGGATTCTCCAACGAGACCATCGAGCAGATCCACGACACCTATCGCACCATCTACGGCCACGGCATCCTCCGCGACGGCATCGCCGAGGCCCGCGAGAAGTATCCCGACTCGAAGGAGGTGGAATATATCTGCTCGTTCATCGAGACATCGAAGCGAGGCATCATCAGGTAGTTCTGAGTTCTCAGAGTTCTCAGAGTTCTCAGACTTCTCACCTCTCACTTCTCACCTCTCACTTTGGATAAGACCCTCATCGTCCTCACAGGCCCCACGGCCGTCGGCAAGACCGAGCTGTGCCTTCGGCTGGCAAGCCACTTCGGCATCCCCGTCATCAACGCCGACTCGCGCCAGATCTACCGTGAGATGAAAATCGGGACGGCCGCACCCACCGACGAACAGCTGCGGCAGGCCAGACACTACTTCGTCGGCCAGCTGCAGCTCGACGACTACTACAGCGCATCGCTCTATGAGCAGCAGGTCATCAGCCTGCTCCCGGAGCTCTTCCGCGAGAGCGACTACGCCCTGATGGCCGGCGGGTCGATGATGTACATCGATGCCGTGTGCAACGGCATTGACGACATACCCACCGTCGACGACGAGACGCGGCGCGTGCTCAAGCAGCGACTGGCCGACGAGGGCCTCGAAAGCCTCGTCGAAGAGCTGCGGAGGCTCGACCCGGAACACTACGAGATCGTAGACCGCCAGAACCCGCGTCGCGTCGTACATGCCCTCGAGATATGCCACATGACGGGCCGCACCTACACCTCCTTCCGTCGCAACGAGCGGCGCCAGCGGCCCTTCCGCATCGTCAAGATAGCGCTTAACCGTCCCCGCGAGGAACTCTACGAGCGCATCAACATGCGCGTCGACCGCATGATGGCCGACGGACTGCTCGACGAGGCCCGGAGGCTCTATCCCCGCCGACAGCTGAACGCCCTCAACACGGTAGGCTATAAGGAGATGTTCGCCTATCTCGACGGCACTTGGACGCTTGAGGAGGCCGTCGAGCGCATGAAGGGCAACACCCGCCGCTATGCCCGCAAGCAGCTGACGTGGTTCAAGAAGGACCCAGACGTCAGCTGGTTCGCACCCGGCGACTACCAACAAATCATCAACCACCTACAACGCTAAATGAGCAACGACAACTACGAAGAGGAAGAACAACTGACGCCCACCGTCACCGAGCGCGCCCTGCAGACGGCCCGACGCCTCTGGGCGCCCGTCGGCAAGGCTCTCATGAAGGCCGTAAGATGGTATGTCGGACTGTACAGGCAACGCCCCTGGTACGTCAAGACGCTGGCGGCCCTGGCATCGCTCGTCGTCGCCTTCATCCTCTATCTGGGAGCTGTCGACGTCAATTTCCTCGGACTGTTCGGCAAGTCGCCCAGCATGAAGACCATCATGAACACGCGGCCCGCTCAGGCCTCCGAGATCTATAGCGCCGACGGCGTCATGATCGGCAAGTTCTTCAGCGAGAACCGCACGCCCGTGACCTACGATGAGGTCAACCCCGTCTTCTGGCACGCACTCGTCGACACTGAGGACGAACGCTTCTATCGCCACTTCGGCATCGACTTCACCGCCTTCTTCGCAGCACTCAAGGACTACGTCATGAACGACGAGGCCCGAGGCGCATCCACCATCACCCAGCAGCTGGCCAAGAACCTCTTCCGCGTCCGCACCGAATATTCCACGGGGCTGCTCGGCCACGTGCCGGGACTGAAGCTGCTGATACAGAAAAGCAAGGAGTGGGTGACGGCCATCAAGCTCGAATGGAACTTCACCAAGCAGGAGATCCTCACGATGTATGCCAACACCGTCGACTTCGGATCGAACGCCTACGGCATCAAGACGGCATGCAAGACCTACTTCGGCATCACGCCCGCTGAGCTGCGCCCGGAACAGGCCGCCGTTCTCGTCGGCATGCTCAAGGCCACCACCACCTACAACCCCCGGCTCCATCCCGACCAGAGCCGCGAGCGCCGCAACGTCGTGCTCGACAACATGCGCACCCACGGCCACCTGACACGCCAGGCCTGCGACACGCTCAAGGCCAACCCCATCGAACTCGACTACTACGTCGAGAAGGCCTACGACGGCCAGGCCCACTACTTCCGCGAGGCCGTCGCCAACGACGTCAAGGAGTGGTGTCGCGATAACGGCGTCGACATCTACACCAGCGGACTGAAGATCTACACCACGATCGACATGCGTCTGCAGCGCTACGCCGAGGCAGCCGCCATGAACCAGATGCGCACCCTCCAGCGCCGGTTCGACGAACACTGGGCCGGCCAGAACCCCTGGCAGGACGAGCGCGGACGCGACATCCCCAACTTCATCGAGAACATCGCCAAGCGCACATCGGCCTACAAATACTACAACAAGCTGTTCCCCGAACAGCCCGACTCCGTCTGGAAATACCTCAACAAGCCGCATCACGTCAAGCTCTTCAGCTACGACGACGGACCCTATGAGACGGAGATGAGCACCCTCGACTCCATCCGCTACATGGAGCACTTCCTCCACTGCGGATTCGTCGCCATCGAACCCGACACCCGGCACGTCAAGGCTTGGGTGGGCGACATCGACTTCACCACATGGAAATACGACAAGGTGACGGCCACCCGTCAGCCCGGCTCCACATTCAAGCTCTTCGTCTACACCGAGGCTATGAACCAGGGGCTCACGCCCTGCGACCGACGCACCGACGCGCCGCTGGGCATGAAGGTCTGGAGCCCGGTATATAAGAAAGAGGTCTACTGGTCGCCAAGCAACGCCAACGGCTACTTCACCTATGCCAACATGACGCTCAAGCGCGCCTTCGCACGCAGCATCAACTCCGTGGCCGTCAAGCTCGGACAGGAGATGGGCATCGACCGCGTGGCCAAGACGGCCTACCGCATGGGCATCCGCACCAAGCTCGAGGAGACGCCCTCACTCGCTCTCGGAGCTGGCGACGTCTGTCTGGAGGAGCTGGTCAACGCCTATGCCACCGTCGCCAACGACGGAAAGATGAAGGCGCCCGTCCTCGTCACCCGCATCCTCGACCGCGACGGCAATGAGATCTATCACGAAGACGAGCCACAGGAGCAGGCCATCAGCTATCGCACGGCATTCTTCATGCAGCAGCTCCTGCAGGGCGGCTTGCAGGAGCCCGGCGGCACCAGCCAGGGTCTGTGGCGATTCGTGCGCCCCTTTGCTGACGACACCGACTTCGGCGGCAAGACAGGCACGACCAACAACCACAGCGACGCCTGGTTCATGGGCGTCACCCCGCGCCTCGTCTGTGGCTCATGGGTTGGCGGAGAGTATCGCGCCATCCACTTCCGCACGGGCGCATTGGGCCAGGGCAGCCGTGCCGCCATGCCCATCTGCGGCGCGTTCCTCGAGAAGGTTCTTGCTGACAAGCATTTCAAGAAGTATCACGCCAAGTTCGCCCCCCCGCGCGATCCGAACATCACCGACGAGATGTACAAGCAGTGCACCTACACCTACTATCAGCCTGACACCACGTCGAACGACAGCGTCGTCTACTTCCCCGCTGCCGTCAACTATCCCGAGCGCGAGAGCACCGCACCCCTCGACGAGCCTGACATCCCCGACCTGCCCGTCAGCATCGATACGAAGAACACGGAAGCCACGCCCGCCGAGGAGGAGTAAAGCCATGGAACTGGACCTCGAGAACAAGGAGTGGCAGGACGCCCTGCAGATCGTCAACTTCACCCGTCGCTCGCTTTTCCTCACGGGAAAGGCCGGCACGGGCAAGTCGACCTTCCTCAGATACGTGGCAGCCAACACCAAGAAGAAGCACGTCATACTGGCCCCCACAGGCATCGCGGCCATCAATGCGGGCGGCTCAACCCTCCACAGCTTCTTCCGCCTCCCCTTCCATCCCCTTCTGCCCAACGACTCGCGCTACGACCGCCGCCACATCAAGGAATCGCTCAAGTACACCAGCGCCCAGCGCAAGCTGCTGCGCGAGGTGGAGCTCATCATCATCGACGAGATCTCGATGGTGCGCGCCGACATCATCGACTTCATCGACAAGGTGCTGCGCATCTACACACGTTCCTACGAGCCCTTCGGCGGCAAGCAGCTCCTTCTTGTGGGCGACATCTATCAGCTCGAACCTGTCGTCAAGGAGGAGGATCGCCAGCTGCTGCGCCCCTTCTACCAGTCGGCCTATTTCTTCAACGCGAAGGTGTGGCAGCAGATGCAGCTCGTCTCCATCGAGCTGCGCAAGGTCTATCGCCAGCGCGACGACCGCTTCATCGCCATGCTCGACCGCATCCGCCAGAATGCCGCCACACAGGCTGACCTGACCACGCTCAACGCACGCCTCAACGCCAGTCTCGACACCACGGGCGACAAGCTTCAGATCATACTGGCCACACGCCGCGACACCGTCGACTACGTCAACGAGCAGCGGCTTGCAGAGCTTGAGGGCAGCCCCACCGTCTTCCATGGCGCCATTGAGGGCGACTTCCCTGAGACGTCGCTGCCCACGCCGATGGAGTTGCGCGTCAAGCTCGGCGCCCAGGTCATCTTCATCAAGAACGATAAGGAGAAGCGATGGGTCAACGGCACCCTCGGCACGATCACAGAGATCGACGCCAGCGAAGGCAACATGACCGTCATGCTCGAGGACGGACGCGACGTCAGCGTCGAGCCCGAGGTGTGGGAGAACATGCGCTATACGTTCAACGAGAAGGAGCAGAAGATCGAGGAGCAGCTGCTCGGCACCTACACACAGTTCCCCCTACGGCTGGCCTGGGCCATCACCGTGCACAAGAGCCAGGGCCTGACGTTCAGCCAGGTCAGGATCGATTTCACGGGAGGCGCCTTCGCTGGCGGCCAGACCTACGTCGCACTGTCGCGCTGCACCTCCCTCGAGGGCATCTCCCTCGTCGCCCCCATCCGTCAACAGGACATCTTCGTGCGCAGCGAGGTCGTCCAGTTTGCCCGCCGCTACAACGACCAGCTGCTCATCTCGCAGGCCATGCAGGAAGGCCGCGCCGACCGCGAATACCACGATGCCGTCAAGGCCTTCGACCAGGGCGACTTCCAATTGTTTCTCGACAACTTCTTCAAGGCTATCCACAGCCGCTACGACATCGAGAAGCCCACCATCCGGCGTTTCATCCGCCGCAAGCTTGAAATCATCAACCGCCAGAAGCGTGAGATCGAAGCGCTCCGCAAGGAGAAGCATGAGCGCGAGAAGACCCTCAAGCGGCTGGCTGCCGAATACACGCTGCTCGGCAAGGAGTGCGAACAGGAGCACATGCCCGATGCTGCCATCCGCAACTATGAGAAGGCTCTTGAGCTCTATCCTGAGGCAAATGAGGCCAAACGTCGACTAAAAAAGCTTAATAAGCGAAGCTGAGCACACACAAAACTGTGCGAATTTAGCACAAATCAAGAAATTGTGTGCCCACACACCAAAAATATTGAAAAAAAGTATCAAAAACATTTGGTCGGTTTGGAAAAAAGTCCTATCTTTGCAGCGTTATCCTGAAAACAATCTTTTTACCTTAAAAGAACTAATACCTATTGAAGATAGAAGCGGCCGGCTGTGAAGCTCGTCGCTTTTGTTTTATCACTATCGTGTCAGCACGTGATGTAAAGCAATCGGACACGACGCCCCATACATCTTAAACGATGAAGCCCCCCGACGCTTGCGGCGACGGAGGGCCTGAGGGTTGGCGAAGTGCCGCTGTGTCTCAAGCACAGCGGTCCTGTGCGTCAGACACAGGACCGCTTTAACATGCTCAAAGGACCGCTTCGTTATCAGCGATGCGGTCCGACGGTCGCATGGGCCGATCACTTCTTCAGCAGCGATGCAATCCAGAGGATGGCGACAGCGCCGATGATGGCCGTGCCGAGCTGGCCGAGGAGGCCGCCCCACTCAATGCCGAGCATGCTGAAGAGCCAGCCTCCGAGCACACCGCCGAACAGTCCGAGCAGCAGATTCATCAGGAATCCGAAGCCGCCGCCCTTCATCAACTTGCCGGCGCAGAAGCCAGCCAGACATCCAATGATAATAGAACCAATAATACCAGTCATAACTTTTAATATTTAAATTAGACAAAACTTTTCAGCAAAAACCACGCGATCGGCACCAGCAGCGCCGGCAGCATGTCGAGCGTCTTCAACCGCTTGACAGCCAGAAGGTTCAGTCCGCTGGCCGTGATCATCAGTCCGCCCACGATGAGCAGTTCGGCCATGAGCTGGTCGCTGACGGCCTGGCTCGACAGCCGCGCCACCATGAAGAACATGCCCTGCCAGAGGAACAGCACGGGAGCGGCCAGGAGCATGCCCAGGCCGTAGGTCGAGGCGAAGATGGTGGAAGACACGAAGTCGAGCGTCGCGTTGGTGAAGAGAAACGTGTGGTCGCCCTTTAGGGCCGCAATGACGGGCCCCAGCATCGACAGGGGGCCGATGCAATAGAGCAGCGTGGCCGTCGAGAGGCCGTCGGCCAGCCGGCTGCCGCCCTTCGAACGGCTGTCGACGAGGCGATGGAAGCGTCCGTCGATGTCGAGCCACGTGCCCACGACGGTGCCCAGGGCCATGGCGACGATGAAGAGCACGGGATACTGGCTCTTGGGCAGGTTGCTGATGCATGCGTTCAGTCCGATGGCCAGCGAGGCTAGTCCGAGGACATCGTAGAGGGCCGTCTTGTATTGCTCCCTGATGCCTCGGTGCAGAAAGCTGCCCAGCAAGGTGCCTACGATGATAGCTATTGTGTTGACGATTGTTCCAATCATAGGCGCAAAGGTACAAAAAAAACTGACAGGAAAGGCATTATTTCATTTTTTTTTTGTAATTTTGTGCGCAAAACTATAAACCATTGCACAATGGACGATGAAATAAGAGACGACATTGGCGAAGAGCTAATGTCAGGAACAACAGATAACGACGAGAACGCCGACACCACTGAAGGCCACTCCGACTATAAGCCCGTCAACCGATTCGACGCATCAGCCGTCCACCACCTGAGCGGCATGTATCAGAACTGGTTCCTCGACTATGCCTCCTACGTCATTCTCGAGCGCGCCGTCCCCCACATCGAGGACGGCCTGAAGCCCGTGCAGCGGCGCATCCTGCACTCGATGAAGCGCATGGACGACGGACGATATAACAAGGTGGCCAACATCGTGGGCCACACCATGCAGTTCCATCCCCACGGCGACGCCTCCATCGGCGACGCCCTGGTGCAGCTGGGACAGAAGGACCTGCTCGTCGACACGCAGGGCAACTGGGGCAACATCCTCACGGGCGACCGTGCCGCTGCGCCCCGATATATTGAGGCCCGATTGTCGAAGTTCGCTCTCGACACGGTGTTTAATCCCAAGACGACGGAGTGGCAGCTATCCTACGACGGGCGCAACAAGGAGCCCATCACGCTGCCAGTCAAGTTCCCCCTGCTCCTCTCGCAGGGCGCCGAGGGCATCGCCGTGGGTCTGTCTTCGAAGATTCTGCCCCACAACTTCAACGAGATCTGCGACGCCGCCATCAGCTATCTGCACGACGAGGAGTTCCATCTCTACCCCGATTTCCAGACGGGCGGCTCCATCGACGTGTCGAAATATAACGACGGCCAGCGGGGCGGCGTGCTGAAGGTGCGCGCCAAGATCGAGAAGCTCGACCAGAAGACGCTCGTCATCCGCGAGCTCCCCTTCTCGAAGACCGTGGGCACCCTCATCGAAAGCATCACCAAGGCCATCGAGAAGGGCAAGATCAAGGCCCGCAACGTCACCGACCTGACCTCGGCCGAGGTGGAGATCCAGGTGCACCTGGCCCCCGGCGTGTCGAGCGACAAGACCATCGACGCCCTCTATGCCTTCACTGACTGCGAGATCAACATCTCGCCCAACTGCTGCGTCATTGCCGACCAAAAGCCCCAGTTCCTCACCATCAGCGACGTGCTGCGCCACTCCGTCGACCGCACCAAGGACCTCATCCGCCAGGAATTGGAGATCCGCCGCGGCGAGCTCCTGGAGCAGCTCCACTTCTGTTCGCTCGAGAAGATCTTCATCGAGGAGCGCATCTATAAAGACAAGAAGTTCGAACAGGCCCCCACCATCGACGCCGTCTGCGAGCACATCGACGAGCGCCTGACGCCCTACTACCCGCAACTGGTGCGCGAGGTGACCAAGGACGACATCCTGCGGCTGCTCGAGATCAAGATGCAGCGCATCCTGAAGTTCAACAAGGACAAGGCCGACGAGCTGATGGCGCGGCTGCAGGACGAGATCGACCAGATAGAGCGCGACCTGGCCAACCTCACAGAGGTGACGGCCGACTGGTTCCAGTTCCTCAAGGACAAGTACGGCAAGGACCACCCGCGGCTCACGGAGCTGCGCAACTTCGACACCATCGAGGCCACGAAGGTGGCCGAGGCCAACCAGAAACTCTACATCAACCGCCAGGAGGGATTCATCGGCACAGGGCTGAAGAAGGACGAATACGTCTGCAACTGCTCCGACATCGACGACGTCATCCTCTTCTATAAGGACGGCAAATATAAAGTGGTACGCGTGGCCGAGAAACTCTTCGTGGGCAAGAACGTGCTGTGGCTCGGCGTGTTCAAGAAGAACGACAAGCGCACGATATATAATGTCGTCTATCGCGACGGCCGTCAGGGCCCCTACTACATCAAGCGATTCAACATCACGGGCATCACACGCGACCGCGAGAACGACCTGACGCAGGGCACGCCGGGCTCCAAGGTGATGTACTTCACCGTCAACCCCAACGGCGAGGCCGAAGTCATCAAGGTGACCCTCGACGCCTCCGTCCAGGCCCAGAACCCGCGCGCCAGCATCTTCCTCGAGCGCTCCTTTGCCGACATCATCATCAAGGGACGCGCTTCGAAGGGCAACCTGCTGACCAAGAAGCCCGTACACCGCATCACCCTCAAGTCGCAGGGCCACTCCACGCTGGGCGGCCGCAAGGTGTGGTTCGACCCCGACGTCAACCGTCTGAACTACGACGAGCACGGACGCTTGCTGGGCGAATTCTTCGACGACGACCAGATTCTCGTTGTCCTGAAGAACGGCGACTTCTATCTGACCAACTTCGACGCCAACAACCACTACGAGGAGAACATCCTGCGCATCGAGAAGTTCCTGCCCGACAAGGTGTGGACGGCCGTGCTCTTCGATGCCGACAACCAGGGCTATCCCTACCTCAAGCGATTCCTCATGGAGGCCACGAAGCGCAAGCAGAACTTCCTGGGCGACAACCAGACGTCGAAACTCGTGCTGCTCAGCGACGAGGTCTATCCCTTGATCCGCGTCACCTACGGCGGGGCCGACGAATATCGCGGTTCTGAGGACATCGATGCCGAGCAGTTCATCGCCGTCAAGGGCTTCAAGGCCAAGGGCAAACGCATCTCCACATGGCAGATTGAGAGCATCGAGGAGCAGGAGCCCGTGAGGTTCCCGGAGGAGGAAACGACGACGGAGGACACGGAGGGCAATCCTCCCACCCCATCCTTGGATGAACCTATTGACGTCGACCCCGACGCAGGCAAGAGCCAGCAGCAGGTGATTGACGAGATGACCGGTCAACTCAACTTATTCTCCGATGAAGAATTCTAAATGTTGTCTGCTGACGTTTGTCATGCTCGTGATGGCATGGACAGCACAGGCCAACCCCGTGCTGCCCGCCACCCACACGCGCCAGTCGTATCAGCTGGGCTTCGGTCCGACACAGCTGCTCGACACCTATCTGTCGCAAGAGAAGTTCCGCGGCACCGGCTTCACCTTCCTGTCAGCCACTGAGCGCTACGGCTCCTACGTGACGGCTGACAACTGGCACACCCACATCCGCCACCAGCTGACGCTCTCGACGGCCGACGACCGCTCCGGCTCGCGCGACGAGCTACAGGGCGACTACTCCCTCTACGTCGGACGCATCCGCAACTGGCAGGCCTGCACCTGGCACAACTATCACAACGCCATCTATCTGGAGGCAGGTGCCATGCTGGCGGGCAACATCGGCTTCATCTACAACACCAGCAATTCCAACAACCCCGCCCAGGCTCGCCTCGCGCTCAACCTCATGCCCGTGGCAGCAGCCCGTGCCCACGTTGACCTCTTCAAGCACAGCCTGGAGATGCGCTACGAGCTTGCCCTGCCGCTCGTCGGAGTGGCCTTCAGTCCCAACTACGGGCAGTCCTACTACGAGATCTTCTCGCTTGGCAACTACGACCACAACGTCGTGCCGACCACCTTCGTCTCCGCCCCCAACTTCCGTCAGCAGCTCACCGTCGACTATCGGCTCTGGCGAAACGCCAGCCTGCGCATCGGCTACCTGGGCGACTATCAGCAGCTGAGGGTCAACAACCTGAAGTCGCACGTGATTCACCATCGCTTCATGGTGGGCTACGTGCGCAGCCTCACCCACACCAAACCTCTCAAGTCAAAGAAATGAAACATCCCGCCATAAGACCATTCCATCGTCTCGTCGGGCTGATCTGCCTGATGATGTGCTTCGCCACGTCGGCCTGCGTCAACGAAGAGGAATTCGACGACACGCCACAGGGCAACCTCGAGGCCCTCTGGCGCATCATCGACGAGCACTACTGCTTCTTCGACTACAAGCAGCACGTCTATGGGCTCGACTGGCAGGAGGTCCACGCACGCTACGCTGCGCAGGTCAACGACGGCATGTCGCAGAAACAGCTCTTCGAGGTGCTGTGCAACATGCTGGCCGAACTGCGCGACGGCCACGTCAACCTCTCGGCGCCCCACGACTTCGGACGCTACTGGGCCTGGTCGGAGGACTATCCGTCCAACGTGAGCGACACGCTCCTGCGCCGCTACATGGGCACCGATTATAAGATTGCCGCGGGCATCGACTACTGCATCCTCGACGACAACATCGGCTACGTGCGCTACGAGTCGTTCACGCAGGGCGTCGGCGAGGGCAATCTCGACGAAGCACTGCTCCACATGATCCTCTGTCGCGGACTCATCATCGACATCCGTGGCAACGGCGGCGGCGACCTGACCAATGCCGAGAAGATGGCCGCCCGCTTCTGCAACGAGAAGACGCTCGTCGGCTACAGGCAGCATAAAAGGGGAACCGGCCACAGCGACTTCTCGCCCATGGAGCCCCGCTATCTAGAGCCCTCGGCCAACATCCGCTGGCAGAAGCCCGTCGTCGTGCTGACCAACCGCCAAGTCTTCTCAGCCGCCAACGAGTTCACGCTCTACATGAAGTCGCTGCCCAACGTCAAGATTGTGGGCGACCAGACGGGCGGCGGCTCAGGCATGCCCTTCAGTTCGTCGCTGCCCTGCGGGTGGACGGTGCGCTTCTCTGCTGTGCCGATGTACGACACGGAGCGCCAGCCGACGGAGTTCGGCATAGCCCCCGACTATCGCGTCGACCTGACTGACGACGACTTCCGCCGCGGTCGCGACACGCTCATCGAGTTCGCCCGCCAGCTGATTGCCAACAATTAGTTAAAACAACTTGGTTATCATTATTTCTTAACCACGAATTATACGAATTAAACGAATTAGCTGCGCGCAACCTACACGCTTCTAATTCGTTTAATTCGTATAATTCGTGTTTAAAACATCATCCCGATCTTAGTCGTCGTAGCAGCCCAGTCCGTGAGCCGTCGAGAGCGAGTCGAGGCGGAAGTCGTAGATGAGGTTCTCCTCGTCAATCTGACGGAAGTGCTGCTTGCCCTGTATGGAGTCGTCCTTTGTCTCCCAATGAATATTGACAAAGTTGACCGAGTCGTCCTCGACCTTTGGCGTACGGAGCAGGGAATTCTCGAAGTGATAATTAAATAAGGTGGTGGAGTCGTCGTCGCGCGTCTCGCCCATGACGACATCGTCGGCGTAGCCCGTGACGATGCAGCCCGTCATTTGCATCGTCTCGAGCGGATAGGCATAGTCGCCCGCAAAGTTGGCGAAGCGCAAGGCGGCACCGCGGTCAGCCGACAGGGGATAGAACTGGGCCAGCGTGCAGCGGTCGATGACGGCCGCTCCGCCGATGATGGCCACGCAGTCGCCCAGCGTGTTGGTGAACTGGCAGCGCGAGAGTCCCACGTAGCTGTTGTAGGTGAGCAGGCCCGCCCCCTTGCAGTTGTGGATGATGCTGCGCTCCATGTAGAGCCGCTGCACGTCGGGTCCGAGGAAAGCGGCCGAGTCGCACACCAGGCCGTCGCAGGCGTTGCGTATCTCAGTGTTGACGATCTGGTTGCCGTAGGACGACGCATGCAGGGTGACGCCCCGCCACTGGCCGCTCACGCGGTCGTAGGGCAGATAGTCGAACATGTGGTCCAGGCGGTCGCCACGCAGCGTCGCGCCGTCAGCGAGCAACGTGCCATAGACGTCGATGCCGGCCTGGTCGTGGAAATAGAGCGTCGTATTGCGCAAGGTCAGCGTGGCAGCCGAGTCGACGCGCAGTCCGCCATAGACGACGATGGGCTTGCTGCTCTCTATGAGCGAGTCATGGCTGACGACGACGTCGCGCAGCAACAGCGCGTCCCACGACCAGCCACGCAACGCGACACGCTGCTGCACGCCGCTCTCGAGGGTGAACAGGAGGTCGTCCTCGATCATCTGCGGCTCGGGCTGATTGTTCTCCGGGGCCGTCAGCTCCACGAAGACGCGGATGCTGTCGCCCTTGCGCACCTCGAGGTCAGTGACGACGGAGCCCAGCGTGTTGTCGAGATAGGAGCCGTCGACGTTGACGCGGAATCCCGTCTGGTTGCCCTGTCGCAGGCGGACGCTGCTCAGCCGCAGTCCGTCGCGCGAGCGGTTGTAGACCCAGAAGTCGTAGGTTCGCGACCCGACGGTGGAGAAGATGGTGTCCATCAGCACCGAGTCGGTTGAGAACGAGAGCGTGGCCGTAGGGCTCGTGGTGAACGAGTCGTTGTCCGAGCAGGCCGTAAACAATGTACAATGAACAATGAACAATGTACAATGAAGAATGTACAATGCTGCACAATGGAGGCCTTTATAATGAAGAATCCGTTTTACCATAACAATGATAAAACGGATTTTCCTCTAATTTATTGTACATTGTTCATTATACATTGTACATTGTACATTGTTCATTGTACATTGTTCATTGTACATTGTTCATTGTACATTGTTCATTGTACATTGCTCATTCCCCAAAGTAGCGCTTCAGCAGGCCAGCGAAGCCTGCACCGTGGCGAGCCTCGTCCTTAGCCATCTCATGAACGGTGTCGTGGATGGCGTCGAAACCGGCAGCCTTGGCGTTCTTAGCGATGCGGAACTTGTCCTCGCAGGCACCAGCCTCAGCGGCAGCACGCTTCTCCAGGTTGGTCTTCGTGTCCCAGACGCACTCGCCCAACAGTTCGGCGAAGCGGCTGGCATGGTCGGCCTCCTCGAAGGCATAGCGCTTGAAGGCCTCAGCAATCTCGGGATAGCCCTCGCGGTCGGCCTGACGGGCCATAGCCAGATACATACCGACCTCGCCACACTCACCGTTAAAGTGGCAGCGCAGATCCTCAATCATCTCCTCAGAGACACCCTCGGGCTTACCGTCGCCAATCTTATGCTCGGTGGCATACTTCATTTCTTCCTTCAGTTCTGAGAACTTCGAGGCGGGAGCCTTGCAGATGGGGCACTTCTCGGGAGCAGCATCGCCTTCGTAGATATATCCACAAACGGCGCAGATAAACTTTTTCTTCATAACGTTTTTGTACTCATTTATTAGGATTAGACAATCAATGTGAGGGCAAAGATACTAAAAAAACATGACACAGCACAAGGATTTGGAAACTTTTTTGTACCTTTGCACCGTTTTTTTGTAAAACACATCTTTATTAACATTATGTACAAACCAATTTTCAACAAGCGCGAGGTCATCGTCTTCCGACAGTTTAAGCGGAAGGGATGGTCGCTCTTTGCTTGTCTGGGACGCGAGGTGGTCATCTCGGTCCTGAGCGTGGCTACGCTTTCGGCGACGAAGGCGGCCTCCATCAGCGACGAGACGTGGCGTGCCGACTCGGCCCAGGCTGTCAAGGAGGTATGGCTGGGCGACGTGGGCGTCACCGGCTCCCGCGCCCCCCTGACGCAGAGTCAGGCTGCGAGAATGGTAACTGTACTGAGCCGCGAGGACATTCAGGCGGCGCCAGTACAAAGTGTCAACGATTTGCTGAAGTATGCCGTGGGCGTCGACGTGCGCCAGCGGGGAGCGCTTGGCTCCCAGACCGACATCTCCATCCGGGGCGGCACACAGGAGCAAATCACCCTTCTGCTCAACGGTATCAACATCTGTGATGCACAGACGGGCCACAACGTGATGGACCTGCCCTGCCAGCTCAGCGACATCGTCCGCATCGAGGTGCTCGAGGGGCCGGCCGGACGCGCCTATGGCACGTCGTCGCTCGTGGGCGCCATCAACATTGTGACGAACACAGGGGCCCTGCCCCATCCCGAGGGGGAGAAAGCCTACCCCCACCCTCTCCCAAAGGGAGGGGAGCTATTTAGTGAGGCAGGGTCGTTCGGATATGCGAAGGTTGGCTTTTCCACCATGCTCCCCTCCTTCGGAGGGGTTGAGAGAGGCTTCTTTGGTGGCGGACTCAGCGCCTCCTATCAGCGCAGCGACGGCTTCAGCCGCTCGAAGGCGGACCACCTGAACACCGACTACTCGGGCTCGAAGGCCTTCTATCAGGGCAGCTACGACGACGACAACGTCCGCATCTCATGGCATGCCGGACTGGCCGACAAGGGCTGGGGCTCCAGCACGTTCTATGCCACGCCCCGCTGGCAGGCCGACGAACAGTATGAGCACACGACGAAGTTCTACACGGCCCTGCAGGCCGAGACGAAGCGTGGAGCCATCCACTTCCGCCCCGCCATCTACTGGAACCAGAGCCGCGACCGCTATGAGGGCTACCGCGACAAGCCCGACGTGATGAAGTTTAATTATAATAGGTGTAACGTCTACGGCGTCAACCTCAACAGCTACTTCGACTGGGCTGCGGGCCGCACCGCCTTTGGCGCCGAGATACGCAACGAGGACCTCGTCAGCGGCAACCTCGGCGAACCGCTCTTCGCGCCACAGCACATCAGCGGCACCGACCGCGACTACACCCTGGGGCTCAACCGCACCAACACGTCGGCCCACCTGGAGCACAACCTTCTGCTCCGCCGGCTGACCGTCTCGGCAGGCTTCGTCGCCATGAAGAGCTCGCAGAGCGCCGCCGGATGGCACGTCTATCCCGGCATCGACCTGAGCTATCGCCTCGGCGACAGCTGGAAACTCTTCGCCGGATATAACTCGTCGATGCGCCTACCCTCGTTCACCGAGATGTACTATAAGCTGCAGGGCTACGCTGCCGACCCTCACCTGAAGCCTGAGGAGATGCACGCCCTCGAGGCCGGCGCACGCTACGTCTCCCCCACCCTGCAGGCGAAGCTGACGCTATGGCATCACCACGGCACCAACATGATCGACTGGATCATGGACACCCGCCTGGGCGACGAGGCCAAGTGGCAGAGCGTCAACCACACGCGCATCAACGCCACGGGCGTGGAGGCCGCTATGGGGCTCGACCTGAAGCAGCTCCTCGCCCTCCCCACCAGCCACACGACGCTCGACCTGTCCTACAGCTACATCACGCAGGACAAGGACCTCGAGGAGGGACTCGTCTCGCAGTATGCCCTCGAGTATCTGCGCCATAAGTTCGTGGCACGGCTCAACACATCGCTCTGGCGGGCCCTGTCGCTGGGACTGAACCTCCGCTGGCAGGACCGCACGGGCCAGTACACCACGTTCGGCGGCGACGTCCTCGACTATCGGCCCTTCGCCCTCATGGACGCGCGCCTGCAATGGACCCAGCCCCGCTATGAGCTCTATGCCGAGGTGAACAACGTGCTCGACAACCGCTCCTACGTCGACTACGGCAACGTGCCGCAGCCCGGCGCCTGGTTCGTCATAGGCGGCAAGCTGCGGATTCCGTTCTGAACGGTTCCCTGAAACTCTCGTCACGACGTGACGCCATGACGGCACGGTGTGACGGCATGAAACCACGACGTGACGGCATGCCGTCACGACGTGTCGTAAGTTCTTTGCTAAACTCTAAAGAACAACTTGGTATGATAAAGATACAGACCCCACCCCCAACCCCTCCCCTTGAGGGGAGGGGAGTAGCCTCCCCCGACCCCTCCGAAGGAGGGGGGCTGGCGCACTGCTCGCAGGGAATGACGGCGCAGCCACTCCCCTCCCCTCAAGGGGAGGGGTTGGGGGTGGGGTCTGTATATTCTTTATGCGGAGAAAGTGATTTATATCATCTCTTGATGCTTCCGTTCTAAAAAGTTTTAAATAATAGCCGACGTTTGTCGGAAAACCAAGAAAATGTAGTAACTTTGCAAGCGATAGCAGAGATACTACATTTTTTTAATTCAATAAATAAAGGTAAACAAGATTATGACAATCAACGAAATGAACTTTGCCGGCAAGAAGGCAATCGTGCGCGTTGACTTCAACGTGCCCCTCGACGAGAATGGTAAGATCACGGACGACACCCGCATCCGCGGCGCCCTGCCCACGCTGAAGAAGATCCTCAGCGACGGCGGCGCAGTGATCATCATGAGCCACATGGGCAAGCCCAAGGGCAAGGTGAACCCCAAGCTGTCGCTCGGACAGATCCGCGAGGCCGTGGAGAAGGCTCTCGGCGTGCCCGTCAGCTTTGCTCCCGACTGCGCCAAGGCTCAGGAGGCCGCTGCAGCCCTGAAGATGGGCGAGGCCCTGCTGCTTGAGAACCTGCGCTACTATCCCGAGGAGGAGGGCAAGCCCGTCGGCATCGAGAAGACCGACCCCGCCTATGAGGACGCCAAGAAGGAGATGAAGGCCCGCCAGAAGGAGTTCGCCAAGACGCTGGCCTCCTATGCTGACGTCTACGTGATGGACGCCTTCGGCACGGCTCACCGCAAGCACGCCTCGACGGCCGTCATCGCCGACTACTTCGACCAGGACAAGAAGATGCTGGGTCTGCTGATGGAGAAAGAGGTGCAGGCTGTCGACAACGTGCTGTCGAACATCAAGCGCCCCTTCGTCGCCATCATGGGCGGCTCGAAGGTCAGCTCTAAGATCGGCATCATCGAGAACCTGCTGGGCAAGGTCGACAAGCTGATCCTCTGCGGCGGCATGACCTACACGTTCGCTAAGGCTCACGACGGCGAGATCGGCAACTCGATCGTGGAGCTCGACAAGCTCGACGTGGCACTGGGCGTCGAGGAGCTGGCCAAGAAGAACGGCGTGGAGCTCGTGCTCGGAAGCGACTGCACCGCCACCAACGGCCTCGACTTCTCGACGATGACCGTCAAGGAGGGTGCCGAGATCATCACCTGCCCCGCCACGAAGGTGCCCGAGGGCTTCGAGGGCGTCGATGCCGGTCCTGAGAGCCAGAAGGCCTTCCAGAAGGCCATCGAGGGCGCCAAGACCATCCTGTGGAACGGTCCTGCCGGCGTGTTCGAGTGCGACAACTTCACCGCTGGCAGCCGCGCTATCGGCGAGGCCATTGCCAAGGCCACGAAGGAGGGCGCCTTCTCGCTCATCGGCGGTGGCGACTCCGTGGCCTGCGTCAACAAGTTCGGCCTGGCTGACCAGGTGAGCTACATCTCGACTGGCGGCGGCGCTCTGCTTGAGGCCATTGAGGGCAAGGTGCTCCCCGGCGTGGCAGCCATCAAGGGATGAATCTAAAGTAAAAAGGAAAAGTGAAAAGTGAAAAATTTGCTACCGCGCTGAAATTTCATTCATGCAGCGGTAGCAAATTTTTCACTTTTCACTTTTCCTTTTTACTTTACCTTACTTTTCTTCCGCCAGCGGCGTGCCGAGCATCTTCTCGGCCTTCTCCTTGGCAGCCTTAGCCTTGTCGCGGGCCTTCTCCAGCTCCTTGGCAGCGTCCTGAGCCTTGCTCGCAGCCTTATCGGCAGCCTTCTGGGCAGCCTCCACCTTCTGGGCAGCCTTCTGGGCAGCCTTCTCAGCATTGGCCTGAGCCTTCTCAGCCTTGACGATGGCGGCCTTGGCCTTCTCGTAATCCTTCACGGCAGCCTCCTTCTTGGCCTGCTCCTTGGCAGCGGCCTTCAGTTCCTTGGCGGTCATGTTGGTAGCATCCTGAACGGTCACCGTGTTCTGGGCCTGAATGCCCATGCATGCCATGGTCATCATGGCAATCATCATCAGTTTCTTCATTGCTTTTCTTTCTTTTAGTTAAATAAATACGTTTCTGCCTGCAAATATAAGCAATTCTGCCGATATACGCAAGAAAAAGGCCGAAAAAAGCAACATCAGAAGTGCAAACGGACATCGACGCCCAACTGGAGGGGATTGCCCCTATGAGCGTAATAGTTGAGCGATCCGGCCATGGAGCTTGGCGTGGCGAAGGTGTTGTACTTCGTGTCGGTGAGGTTGCGGCCCCAGAGGCTGACCACGAGGTTACCGAAGTCGGCATCGGCGTGAGCTCCGAGGACGGCGTAGAGCTTCTGCTCATACGTGTTGGCCTCGTCCCAGTAGGTCTTGCCCTGCGCCGTCAGGTTGGCGCCCAGGGTGAGCGAGCGGAGAAGGGATCCGAAGTCGATGCGATAGTCGGCCGTAGCGGCGAAGGTGTGCTCGGGAATGAAGGGTACGCGCTTGTCCTTATAGTCGAGGGCGACGGTCTGTCCGCCGACGGTGGTGCTGTCGACGTACTCCTTGAAGACGGCCCGGGTGTATCCGTAGTTAAGACTCCAGCGGAGGTGGTTGTCGAGCGCCTGTCCGCGCAGTGAAGCCTCGACGCCGCAGCTGTAGCTCCGTCCGGCATTGACCATCATGCGTCCGAAGCCGTAGTTGCCGGCCATGACGGAGAGCTGCTGGTTGCGGATCTGCATGAAGTAGCCGGTCAGGTCGGCCTGCACCTTCGAGCCGAAGAGGTTGAGGTGGGCGCCGAACTCGTAGTTCCACGACTCCTCGGGCTTATAGGCGATGGTCTCGCGGATGTTGCGATAGGCGCTGGCGTCGTGGGCGATCTCCATGTCGCCGCGTGCCCTCTGGGCGATGCCCTGCAGCTCGGTCTGCAGGATGTCGCTGAACATCTGGATGTTGAATCCGCCGGCACGGTAGCCCTTGGAGACGAGTGCATAGACGTTGCTGCCGCTGTGGCCGATGCGATAGGTCAGTCCGAACTTGGGCAGCCACTGTGCGAAGGCGTTGTCCTCCTTGTGGGCCAGGTCGGAGACGACGTTGGCCTTGACGGTGGTGCCCATGACGCTCTCGTCGAGGTGCATGGCTCCGCGGGTGGCATAGTCGATGGAGGTCTGGCTGAGATCGTAGCGCAGTCCGACGGTGGCCGTCAGTCGCGGTGTGATGTCGATGTTGGATTCATGGAACAGGCCGTAGTTGTTCTGCGGGGTGCGGAACACGCCGGGGATGGTCTCCATGTCGAGACGGATGTGGCATCCGCCCATGCGCTCTATCAAGGCCTTGGCGGCATCCATGCCCATGCGTGCGGCCATGGAGTTGAGCATGCCGTAGTAGGCATAGTCCTCGATGGTCTTCGAGAGGAAGTTGTTCATCTCCTCGTCGAAGTAGACGGGGGCCGTCGTCTTCAGAGCCTGATAGGAGAAGAAGGCGCCGGTCGTCCACTGCCAGGGTCCCTCGGTGCGGCTCTTCAGCGAGAGCTCCTGCGTGAGGGCGTTCTGCAGCTGGGCCTGATCCAGGTGCATATAGTCGAGCGGACGATAGTCGATGTCCATCATCATGTCGTCGTTGAGGTATTGCCATGAAGCCGTGTAGTTCAGGTCGGCCCAGTCGCCGCGATAGTTGAGCCCCAGGCCCGTGGTGAGCATGTGGCGGCTGTAGGTACCCTGACGGTTGGTGGCGGGGTCCTGCGTGTGGCCCTCTGCATCCATCTCGCCGTAGGGGAATCCGTTCTGACGGACCCACTGGTAGTCGCCGATGAGGTCGACCATCAGTCGGTCGGTGGCCTGCCACTGCAGCCGCAGCCTTCCGCCGGCCTCGTTAGACTCGTCGGCATGGTCGCCCGTCGTCTGGTTCTCGAAGAAGCCCTGCTGACCGTTGTAGAACCCGGCCACGGAGAGTCCCAGCTGCTCGTTGAGCTTGGCATAATGGGCCACCTCGGCGTTGCGCCAGAGGCCCGTCCCGCCCGAGAGGGTCACGTCGGTGCCCTGATAGCGCAGGGGCTGGCGCGTGTTGATGCGGATGAGTCCGCCCTCGGTGTTCTGGCCGTAGAGGGTGCCCTGTGCGCCGCGCATCACGTCGACGCGCTCCACTCCGTAGCTATGGGCATTGAACATCGACTTGTTGATCACGGGTATGCCATCCATATAGATGCCTACGGCGGGGCTGTTCACGCGCGAGCCGATGCCACGGACGTACATCGACGAGGTGTAGCGCGAACCGTAGTTAGGCATGGCGAAGTTGGGGACGTAGAGCGAAGCGTCGCGCAGGTCGCGCAGGCCGAGCTGCCGGATGTCCTCAGCCCCAATGATGGTGCTGCTGACGGGCTGGCGGCGCAGCGGGGTCAGGTCCTTCACGACGACGACCTCGTCGAGGTCGACCACGCGCGACGTATCTCCAAGTTCTACGGTTTCGGCCGAAGCCACTGCCGACACGCATGTCAGGCAGAAGATGATGAATGGTTTCATTGTCATTGTATACTTTATAAGAAATTTCATGGTGCAAAGGTACGACTTTTCGTTCACTCCCGCAATCCATATTTTTATGGATTTTAAAAGGACCGCTTCGCGACGGGGGAAGCGGTCCTTCAGACTAACCAAAGAGCAACTTCAACAAGGCTGAAGCGCACCATGCCACCGCCGTGGTGTAAGCGGCGGCGAACAGCGCCCAGCGCCATGAGCCCGTCTCGTTGCGGATGGCCACGATCGTGGCGATGCAGGGGAAATAGAGCAGCACAAAGATCAGGTAGGCATAGGCCACGACGGGGGTGACGCCGTCGGCTGTCATCCGTGCGGCCAGGCCCTCAGACGGCTCGGTGGCGTCGTCAGCCGGGGAGTTGTAGAGCACGCCGATGGTGGATGCGACGATCTCCTTGGCGCCCACGCCGGCAATGAGCGAGACGTCGAGTTTCCAGTTGAAGCCCTGAGGACGGAAGACGGGCTCGACGACGCGGCCCATGCGGCCGATGTAGGACTGCTCCTGCTGGGCCTCGGGCGTGAGTGTGTCGTCGTGCGGGAAATAGCCGAGGGCCCACACCAGGACGGAGGCGACGAGGATGATGCCGCCCATCTTCTTGAGGTATTCACGACCTTTCTCCCACGTGTGGCGGCATATCGCCTTAGCCGTGGGCCAGCGGTAAGGGGGCAGTTCCATGACGAACGGTGTGTCCTCGCCACGCAGGAGGAAGCGCGAGAAGAGCTTGCTCATGACGACGGCCATGAGGATGCCGACGGCGTAGAGCGAGATCATGACGAGCGACTGCCAGCGCACGGCGAAGAACATGCCGATGATCATGATGTAGATGGGCAGCCGGGCCGAGCACGACATGAAGGGCAGGACGAGCATCGTGATGAGTCGCGAGCGGCGGCTCTCGATGGTCCTTGTGGCCATGACGGCGGGCACATTGCAGCCGAAGCCCATGATGAGTGGTATGAACGACTTGCCGTGAAGTCCCATGCGATGCATCAGCCGGTCCATGATAAAGGCGGCACGCGACATATAGCCCGAGTCCTCCATCAGTGAGATGAAGAAATAGAGGATGAGAATCTGTGGCAGGAAGACGATGACGGCGCCCACGCCCGCGATGGCTCCGTCGACGAGCAGCGAGCGCAGCGGGCCTTCGGGCAGCGCGTTGCCGACCCACTGGCCGAGCCATTCGACGCCGGCCTCGATCCAGTCCATGGGATACTGGCCGAGGGTGAACGTCGTGTGGAACATAATAAAGAGGATGAGGAAGAAGATGGGGAACCCGAGATAGCGGTTGGAGAGGACGGCGTCGATACGATGGGTCATGCGATAGGTGTCCTCCTTCGTACCAGTCTGATAGCCGGCCTCCTGCAGGGCGCCGTTGATGAAGCCGTACTTGGCGTCCATGATGGCCGTCTCGGCGTCGGTGGCGGTCTCCTCAAAGACACGGGCGGCTGCGCGGTCGCGGACGGCGAAGAGCTGACGCGTGTCGGCCGAGCGCTGCTCGTCGGCCAGATGCTGGCTGACATAGCGCTCCACGTCGTTGTCGTGCTCAAGCAGTTTCAGGGCGAGATAGCGGGTGGAATAGCGCTGACGGATGTGCTCGTCGGCCTTGAGGTAGCGCTGGATGTGAAGGATGCCGTCCTCAATCTCGTGGCCGTAGTTGATGTGGATATGGCGGTGGTGGCGGCTGGCGCCCTCATAGACCTGGATGACGGCGCGGAAGAGATCCTTGACGCCCATGCCCGAGCGGAACGAGGTGGGCACCATGGGGGTGCCGAAGAGAGTGGACAGCACCTGCAGGTCGACGTGATCGCCACGGCGTTCGAACTCGTCGTACATATTGAGGGCGCAGACGACGCGGAGGTTCATGTCGACAAGCTGGGTGGTCAGGTAGAGGTTGCGCTCGAGGTTGGAGGCGTCGATGACGTTGATCACGACGTCAGGCATCTGCTCGGCCAGGTGGCGGCGCACGTAGAGCTCCTCGGGCGAATAGCACGAAAGGGAGTAAGTGCCGGGCAGGTCGACCAGCTCGAAGTCGTAGCCAAAGAAGCTGGCGTGGGCTTCACTGGAGTCGACGGTGACACCGGAGTAGTTGCCCACATGGCCATGAGCGCCCGAGGCATAGTTGAAGAGCGATGTCTTGCCGCAATTGGGGTTGCCGATGAGGGCGACGCTGATGGTGCGGTGGCCGCGGAGGGCCTCGTGCTGCAGGTAGTCAGTCTGATGGTCGGCGGTGCCGACGTCGGTGCTGCCGGCATAGGGTGTCTGCTCGATGGCCGTGTCGGCAGAGACGACCTCGATGAGCGCAGCCTCGTCGTGGCGCAGGCTGACCTCATAGCCCATAAGACGATACTTGACGGGGTCCTGCAGCGGAGCGTTGAGGAGCACCTCGACGCGCTTGCCCCGGATGAACCCCATCTCGATGATGCGCTTGCGGAAACCGCCGTGGCCGTGCACCTTGACGATGATGCCCTGTTCGCCTGTCTTCAGTTCGGAGAGTTTCATAGTGTCCGTTCTTATTCTTTCAAACGGCAAAATTACGAAAAAAAAACGAGACGCCGACAAGGGCTGTCCCGTTTTTGAACGATAATACCTAAAAATAGTGATTTACGTCATCAGATGCTCAGCTCGTCGAGCACCTTTATGAGTTTCTTGTCGAAGGGCTTGTCCGTGCGGATGCACTCGGAGAAGGGCACGTAGACAACCTCGTTGTTGCGCACGCCCACCATGACGTTGCGCTGGCCTTGCTTGATGGCTTCGATGGCACCGACACCCGTACGCGAGGCGAGGATGCGGTCGTGGGCCGATGGCGAGCCGCCGCGCTGCAGATGGCCAAGGATGGAGACGCGCACATCGAACTCCGGGAACTCCTTCTTGACACGGTCGGCATAGTAGAGTGCGCCGCACTTGGGACTCTCCGAGACGATGACGATGCACGACTTCTTCGACTTGCGGATGCCGCGCCCCATGAACTGGGCCAGCTGGTCGACGTCTGTCATGTCCTCCGGTATGATGGCCGCCTCAGCACCGCAGGCGATGGCCGAGTTCTGGGCCAGGAAGCCGGCGTCGCGCCCCATCACCTCGACGAAGAAGATGCGCTCGTGGGAGTTGGCCGTGTCGCGGATGCGGTCGACACACTCCATGATGGTGTTCATCGTCGTGTCGTAGCCGATGGTCGAGTCGGTGCCGTAGAGGTCGTTGTCGATCGTGCCGGGCAGACCGATGACGGGGAAGTCGAACTCCATGCCGAAGTTGCGGGCACCGGTCAGCGAGCCGTTGCCGCCGATGACGACGAGGGCGTCGATCTCCTCACGCTGGCAGGTCTCATAGGCCTTCTGCATGCCCTCAGGGGTCATGAACTCCTTGGAGCGGGCCGTCTTGAGGATGGTGCCGCCACGAGTGATGATGCCTGAGACGTTCTCTGTAGTGAAGGCCTTGACCTCACCCTTGATGAGGCCGTCGTAGCCACGATAGATGCCTTTGATGTTGAATCCGTTGTAGATGCCGGCGCGGGTGACGGCACGGATGGCAGCGTTCATGCCTGGGGCGTCGCCGCCCGAGGTGAGTATGCCAATGGTTTTAATCTTGGTCATAGCAGTCTGGGAGTTTAGGAGTTTGATTTAAGAGAAAAGCGCGATTTCGGCGTAGAGCACGGCGAAACCGAGCAGGAAGCCAATCAGCACCTTGGGAGCCACATTGCGGAAATACCAGCCCAGGCGGATGTGCTCCATCTGCATGAGAGCCATACCGCTGGTGCTGCCTACGGAGAGCAGGCATCCGCCGACGGCCGTCGAATAGGCCACGACCTTCCAGTAGGCACCATTAAGGGCGAGGTCGGCCGACGACGGGTCGACCTGATAGAGAGAGATGCCGGAGATGGCAATGGTGAACGAGTCGACAAGGCTGGAGAGCAGTCCCATGAGGAAGCCAACGACCCAGATATTGCCGATGGCGACATCGATCCATTGGGCCACATCGCGCAGCACGCCCGACTCACTGACGACGCCCATGCCGAGCATGATGCCCATGACGAAGAGCATCTGCTGGATGGCGCCATACTGCAGCACGCGAGGCACGCGCCGCTGCGACATCTGGTCGGCCGTCATAAGCTTGCGGTTGAAGGCCTCGTTGACCACCCATAGCACGCTCAGCACGCACAGCGCACCGAGGAACGGCGAGAGGTGGGTGAGGTTGCGGAACGTGGGGATGAACCACAGGCCGCCGATGCCGACGAGGAACATCAGCAGGCGTTGCCAGCGGTTCAGCCGGGTGTCGTCGCCACGATAGGGTGCCGCCACCCACTCGATGTCGAGGCGCGACGGCAGCTGTCTATTTATTAATATGGTGGGAACGACCCAAGCGATAATGGCAGGCAGGGCCAAATAGGCCGACAGGTGGGTGGCCGTCACGGCCTCACCGTCCCAGAGGATGAGCCCCGTAGGGTCGCCGATGACCGTGAAGCATCCGCCACACGTGGCCGCCAGGACGATGGCCGAGCCGATGAGCATGCGCTGTGGGCGCGACTTGACGATCTGATGCATCATGATGAGCATGAGCATCGTCGTGGTCAGGTTGTCGAGATTGGCTGAAAGGAGGAATGTGGCCAGGGTGATGGTCCATAGCAGCCGCTTCGGGTTGCGGGTGCGAATCCACTCGCTGATGAAGTCGAAGCATCCGTTGTTGTTGAGAATCTCGATGATGCTCATCGTGGCCAGCAGGAACATGACGATGCTGGCCGCATGGCCCACATACTCGAGGAAGACACTCTCAGAGAAGTCGTGCCCCCAGATGACATAGACCACCCATCCAATGGTGCCCAGGAACATGGCGATGGCCGCCTTGTTCACACCCGTCAGATGGCCCGTCGCGATGAGCACATAGCTGAAGAGCAGCATCAATACAATGATCAGTGTCATTCCGCTTCCTCCTTTATTTCGAGCTTCACTTCTTCTGCTCTGCAGCTTTCTTAGCAGGCTCAACCTTCTTGGCAGGAACGGCGGCGGTCTTCTTGTAACGCTTGTTCATGCCGTTGATGACGTCCTGCGTGATGTCCCACTTCGTCGAGGCATGCAGGATGGCGGCCTTGTTGAGAATCAGGTCGTACTGCTTGTCCTTGTTATAGTCGGCCAGGAAGCTGTCAAGGCTGTCCTGGAAGGCCTCGAGGAACTTGGCCTGCTCGTTGGCCAGCTCGCTCTCCAGACGCTGCTGCAGGGCGACGAGGTTATTCTGCTCACGCTGCAGGGCGGCCTGGGCATTCTCGGCCTGCTCGCGGCTGGTGAAGCCGTTGTTCTGGAGCTTCGACTGGAAGTTGTTGACGTTGTTCTCCAACTGCTTGCTCTTCTGGGCAATGGTGTTGCGGGCGTTGGTGCCTTTCTTCTCAAGCTCGGCGGAGGTTGTCTTGGCAAACTCATACTGAGCCGTCAGCGAGTCGAGCTCGATATAGGCGATGCGAAGGCCCTCGAGAGCCTCCTCGCTGTTAGCCACGGGCTCATCCATCTTGGGAGCCTGATTGTTGCACGATGCCATGAGCGCAGCCACGGCCATCAATGAGAGAACACGAAAATTCTTTTTCATTTTTTTTAATGTTTATCTATTATTATCTTTTATCTTTTCATCAACCGCCAGAGAGCTGCGCCGGCGCATCTCGCGATCCTGATCGAGCACGCAGTGGATGCCGCGCTCTCGCATGGCCTCGGAGTCGTGGATATGCTGCGAAGTGAAGCTCCCGTTCTTGCGAAAAATGACTTTTACGCATAAAAAAGCCACTCCGATAGCAATTATTAACGCACTAATGACGGATAATTCAAACATTTTTGTTACTTTTGCGGAGTCATTCGACCCGATTTCGGGTGCAAAGTTAATGAATAAATGTTGAAACCTTAACATCTCAAACATTAAAAATGAATAAAAACGAGTTAAAACCTGCTTCGGTGTTCGAGCAGTTTGCAAAGATTAACGAAATTCCACGCCCTTCGAAGCGCGAGGAGAAGATGATTGAGTACCTGAAACAATGGGGCGAAAGCCATGGACTTGACACGCGTGTCGACGAGACGGGCAACGTCATCATCCGCAAGCCCGCCACCAAAGGCTACGAGCAGCGCAAGACGATCATCCTGCAGAGCCACATGGACATGGTGTGCGACAAACTGGTCGACGTCGACTTCAACTTCGACACTGACGCCATCCAGACCTACGTCGACGGGGAGTGGCTCCGCGCCAAGGGCACCACGCTGGGCGCCGACGACGGCATCGGATGTGCCATCGAGCTGGCCATCCTCGAGGCTGACGACATTGAGCACGGACCGCTGGAGTGCGTCTTCACCCGCGATGAGGAGACAGGCCTCAGCGGCGCCGAGGGCATGAAAGCCGGATTCATGACGGGCGACTACCTGATCAACCTCGACTCGGAGGACGAGGGTGAGATGTTCGTCTCGTGTGCCGGCGGCCGCAACACGCAGGCCCGCTTCACCTTCAAGCGCGAAGAGGCCCCTGAGGGCTACTTCTTCCTGCGGGCCCAGCTGAAAGGACTGACGGGCGGCCACTCGGGCGACGACATCAACAAGAAGCGGGCCAACGCCATCAAGCTGCTCGGCCGCTTCCTCTATCAGTCGATGACGCAATATGAGGGGCTCCGACTGGCTCAGTTCCACTCGGGCAAGCTGCACAACGCCATTCCCCGCGACGGTGAGTTCGTCATCGCCGTACCCAGCGCCGTGAAGGAGCAAGTGAAGGCAGACTGGAACGTTTTCCAGACGCTGGTCGAGGACGAGTTCCACGTCACTGACACCCAGATGGTATGGACCATGGAGAGTGCCGACGCCCAGAAGGTCATCGAGCCCCAGGTGGCTGCTAACTTCATCCGCGCCCTGCAGGCTGTCGACAACGGCGTCTATGCCATCACGCAGGACCCCGAACTGAACGGACTCGTCGAGACTTCGTCGAACATCGCTGCCGTACACACCACGGAGGACGAGATCAACATCCTCTCGTCGCAGCGGTCGAACGTCATGTCGAACCTCGACAACATGTGTGCCACCTTCCGCGCCACCTTCGAGCTGGCCGGTGCCGAGACATGCTCCAGCGATGGCTATCCCGCATGGAAGATGCGCGCCGAGAGCAAGCTGCGCGACACGGTCGTCGAGACCTATAAGGAACTGTTCGGCCACGAGCCCATCGTACGCGGCATCCACGCCGGACTGGAGTGCGGACTCTTCTCCGAGCGCTATCCCGAGCTCGACATGATCTCCTTCGGCCCCACCCTGCGCGATGTTCACACGCCTGATGAGCGACTGCTTATCCCCACGGTCCAGATGGTGTGGGATCACCTCCTGTTGGTGCTCAAGCGCCTGTAATCCTTAGTTAATGAGTAAAGACTATATCGAAATCAAAGGGGCGCGCGTCAACAACCTGAAGAATGTCGACGTGCGCCTGCCCCGCAACCAATTCATCGTCATTGCCGGCGTCAGCGGCAGTGGCAAGTCGTCGCTGGCCTTCGACACGCTTTATGCCGAGGGTCAGCGACGTTATGTCGAGAGCCTCTCGAGCTATGCCCGACAGTTTCTCGGGCGCATGAACAAGCCCGAGTGCGACTTCATACGCGGCATTCCGCCCGCCATCGCCATCGAGCAGAAGGTCATCGCCCGCAACCCACGCTCCACCGTCGGCACGTCGACCGAGATCTATGAATACCTGCGACTGCTTTTCGCCCGAATCGGCCATACCTTTTCACCCGTCAGCGGCGAGGAGGTGAAGAAGCATTCGACGGAGGACGTCGTGCAGAAGATGCTGGAGTTCTCACGCGGCACAAAGTTTGTCGTCATGGCACCCGTCGTCGTCCCTGAAGGGCGCACCCTCGAGCAACAGCTGAAGGCCTGCATCCTGCAGGGCTACAGCAGGATGATGGCACCAGTAAAGGCCCATGATGGCAGCGAAATCATCCGCATCGAAGACTATCTTGAACAGCTCTCTGCCAACAAGTCTATAGAAGCCCCCTCGGGGGCAGTAGGGGGGGCCACGCCGTCGGGAACCGGAGGGGGGGGCTTATTCCTCGTCATCGATCGTCTGTCAGCCGACGACTCGAAGGACACCATCGCCCGCCTGGTCGACTCTGCCGAGACGGCCTTCTATGAGGGACAGGGCCAGATGCGCCTCATGGTCATGCCGTCAGGACTGACCTACGACTTCTCCACCCGCTTTGAGGCCGACGGCATCACGTTTGAGGAGCCCACCGACCAGCTCTTCTCGTTCAATTCGCCCGTCGGCGCCTGTCCGGAATGTCAGGGATTCGGACGCATCATCGGCATCGACGAGCATCTCGTCATACCTGACACCAACCTCTCCGTCTACGACGGCTGCGTCGTCTGCTGGCACGGCGAGAAGATGGGCCAGTGGAAGGACTGGTTCATCCAGCATGCCGCCAAGGACGACTTCCCCATCTTTGAACCTTATTACAACCTCACCCAGCGACAGAAGGACCAGCTGTGGCACGGACTGCCCAGCGACCGCCATAAGGACCTGCACGAAAAGCCCTGCATCGATGCCTTCTTCCAGATGGTGAAGGAGAACCAATACAAGATACAGTATCGCGTCATGATGAGCCGCTATCGCGGCAAGACCGTCTGTCCCACCTGCCATGGCACCCGGCTGAAGCCAGAGGCCGACTACGTGAAGATTGGCGGCCGTAGCATCAGCGACCTCGTCGAGATGCCCATCACGCGCTTGGCTCAATGGTTCGAGCGGCTCGAGCTCGACGAGCACGACGCCGAGGTGGGCCGACGCCTGCTCACCGAGATTCGCTCACGGCTCACCTTCCTGCTCGACGTGGGGCTGGGCTACCTGACGCTCAACCGCATGAGCAACTCGCTCTCCGGCGGCGAGAGCCAGCGCATCAACCTCTGCACATCGCTCGGCTCCAGCCTGGTCGGCTCGCTCTACATCCTCGACGAGCCAAGCATCGGCCTACACTCACGCGATACGGCCCGCCTCATCAAGGTGCTCAAGGAGCTGCAGGCGCTTGGCAACACCGTCGTAGTCGTCGAGCACGACGAGGAGATCATCCGCGCCGCCGACTATCTCGTCGACGTAGGTCCCGACGCCGGACGCCTCGGCGGCGAGATTGTCTATCAGGGACCTGTACCAACGGCCTCCCCTTCAGCCCCCGAGGGAGCTACTATAGACCCAGACACTCGCTCTTACACCATCCGCTACCTTCTCGGCCTCGACACTATAGAAGCCCCCTCGGGGGCCGTAGGGGGGGCTCTTTCCTCGACCCGCCGCCCCTGGAACCGATTCATCGAAGTGCGCGGTGCCCGCATGAACAACCTGAAAGGCATCGACGTCCGCTTCCCGCTCAACGTCATGACCGTCGTCACGGGCGTCTCCGGATCAGGAAAGTCAAGCCTCGTGAAGGGCATCCTCTATCCTGCGCTGAAGCGCCATCTGGGTGAAGTGATGGACGCACCGGGCGAATACAGCGGACTGGGCGGCGACATCGACGCCATACGCCACATCGAGTTCGTCGACCAGAACCCCATCGGCAAGTCGACCCGATCAAACCCCGCCACCTACGTCAAGGCCTACGACGCCATCCGCGACCTCTTTGCTGACCAGCCTTTGGCCCAGCAGATGGGCTTCACGTCGCAATACTTCTCATTCAATGCCGACGGCGGACGATGCGACGAGTGCAAGGGTGCAGGCACCATCACCGTCGAGATGCAGTTCATGGCCGACCTCGTCCTGGAGTGCGAGGCATGCCACGGCCATCGATTCAAGCACGACATCCTCGACGTGCGCTATAAGGGCAAGAACATCGACGACGTGCTCAACATGACCATCGAGGAGGCCCTCGACTTCTTTGAAGGACAGAAGACCATCGTCAGTCGCCTGCGCCCGCTGTACGACGTCGGACTGGGATATATCAAGCTCGGGCAGAGCTCGTCGACCCTCTCGGGCGGTGAGAACCAGCGCGTGAAGCTGGCCTACTTCATCGGACAGGAACGGCAGGAGCCCACGCTCTTCATCTTCGACGAGCCCACCACGGGTCTGCACTTCCACGACATCGCCCGGCTGATGCAGTCGATGAACGCCCTCATCGAGCGCGGTCACACCATATTAATTATTGAGCACAACATGGATGTCATCCGACAGGCCGACCACGTCATCGACCTGGGACCTGACGGCGGCGACCGCGGCGGACAGCTCGTCGCATGCGGCACCCCCGAGGAGGTGGCCCAATGTGCCCAGAGCATCACTGGCCAGTACCTGAAACAAAAACTATAATTATGAAAGACCTGAAACTGAAAATCCAGATCAAGGAGTGCCAGATGGACGAACTCACGCAGGACGAGCAGTTCCTCATTGAGAAAGCCATCGAGTCGA
The DNA here is from genome assembly GCA_902779455.1 of uncultured Prevotellaceae bacterium. Lineage (GTDB taxonomy): Bacteria > Bacteroidota > Bacteroidia > Bacteroidales > Bacteroidaceae > Prevotella. Next base: position 73,323 of record CACZBS010000001.1, on the reverse strand, counting down.
CCAACAACAGCTATGCCAAGTACTCGCACTTCCATGTCGGTGCGGCCCTGCAGCTTGAGAACGGACAGGTGCTGCCCGGCTGCAATCAGGAGAACGCGGCCTTCCCGGCCGGGCTCTGTGCTGAGCGGTCGGCCATCTTCGCCGCCGGCGCCCAGTATCCCGACGTGCCCGTCAAGACGTTGGCCATCGCCGCACGCGACACCAACGGCGAGCTGACCGAGGAGCCTGTCTCGCCCTGCGGTACCTGCCGTCAGGTCATGATCGAGACCGAGACTCGCTTCAGCCAGCCCATCCGCATCCTGCTCTACGGGCGCCGCCGCATCTATGTCATGGACGGCATCAAGAACCTCATGCCCCTCTCGTTCACGGAGTTCTGATGTCGCCCCTACCCCCCTACGACCATAACAAAAACCTAATAAAAATGAAACACCGAATGACCGTGATGGGCGCAGCATTGCTGCTGTGCCTTGGCGTCCATGCCGGACGCATCCTGACCGACAGCCTCCATAGCAACGTGCTCGGCAAGTGGGTCAAGTTTAACGTCTATCTGCCCAGCGGATTCGACAAGAATCCCACGCAGCACTATCCCGTGGTCTACCTGCTCCACGGCTTCACCGACGACTACACGGCTTGGCGCGACAAAGGTCAGATGCAGACCGTCGCCGACGAGCTCATCGAGACCGGCGAGGCCTGTCCCATGGTCGTTATCATGCCCAATGCGGGCGGACCCAGGACCTATGAGACCTGGAACGGCTACTTCAACATGCCTGGCTGGGCCTACGAGGACTTCTTCTTCCAGGAGCTCATGCCACAGGCCGAACAGAAATATCGCGCAGGCGGCGCAAAGGGACTTCGCGCCGTCATGGGCCTCTCGATGGGCGGCGGCGGCAGCACCGTCTACGGCCAGCGCCACACCGACCTGTTCTCGTCCGTCTATGCCATGAGTGCATGGCTCGACGACGACGGAGGCCAGCGGCGCCAGGAGGGTGTCGACGACAAGGTCTATCTCGTCAAGCAGGCCGTCCGCCAGCACTCCGCCCTCGATTTCGTCCGTCAGGCCGACGAGTCCACCGTTGAGCGGCTCCGTTCAGTCAAGTGGTTCATCGACTGCGGCGACGACGACTTTCTCTTCGACCTCAGCGTCGAGCTCCACAAGCTGATGCGCCAGAAGCGCATCAAGAGCGAACTCCGCATCCGCAACGGACAGCACAACTGGGAATATTGGCATCAGGCCATCCGCATGGCCCTGCCCTTTGCTTCACGCAACTTCAGTAAGTAATAATTGATATAATCCTTATGACAACTAGACGACAATTCCTCAAAGAGATGAGCCTGGCAGCCGGAGCACTGGCGCTGGGCTCTGTCAGCGACGTCATCAATGCCGCAGAGAAGAAAGCCGCCCCCAAAGGCGACAAGGTGAAAGTGGCCTTCATCGGCATCGGCAACCGCGGCGAACAGGACGTCGACGACTTCGTGCGCACCGGCATGGTCGACGTGGTGGCCCTCTGCGATGTCGACATGGACGGACGCCACACGCAGAAGGTGCGCAGCCTCTTCCCCCAGGCCAAGCGCTTCACCGACTTCCGCGAACTGTTCGAGAAGTACAGCTCGCACTTCGACGCCGTCGTGGCCGCCGTGCCTGACCACATCCACTTCCCCATCGCCATGATGGCTCTCGACTATGGCAAGCACATCTATCTCGAGAAGCCCATGTGCCGCACGTTCCACGAGGCCGAACTGATGATGGAGAGCGCCCGCCGCCACCCGCAGGTGGTCACCCAGGTGGGCAACCAGGGCCACTCGGAGGCCAACTACTTCCAGTTCAAGGCATGGAAGGAGGCCGGCATCATCCGCGACGTCACCGCCGTCACGGCCCACATGAACAACAGCCGCCGATGGCACAAGTTCGATGCCAACATCACCCGTCTCCCCTCGGCCGACCCGATGCCACAGGGCATGAACTGGGATGCATGGCTCGGTGCCTGCCAGTGGCACGACTACTCTGAAAAGTATCATCAGGGCGAATGGCGCTGCTGGTACGACTTCGGCATGGGCGCACTGGGCGACTGGGGGGCTCATATTCTCGACACCGTCCATGAGTTCCTCGACCTGGGCCTGCCCTATGAGGTGACGATGAAGTATGCCAAGGGCCACAACGACTTCTTCTATCCCTTCTCGTCGACCATCCTCTTCCGCTTCGGCGCCCGTCAGGGCATGCCGCCCTGCGACATCACCTGGTATGACGGCATCGACAATCTGCCCCCGCTGCCCGACAACTACGGCCAGTCAGAGTATAACCCCGACATCCCCGCCACCAACCAAGGTAACACACCTGTGGCCGAACTGAACCCCGGCAAGATCATCTACGGCGGCGACCTCACCTTCAAGGGCGGCAGCCACGGTAGCACCCTCTCCATCCTGCCCTCAGCCAAGGCCGAAGCCATCAAGTCTAAACTGCCCGAGGTGCCCAAGAGTCCGTCGAACCACTTCGAGAATTTCCTGCTGGCCTGTCAGGGCCGCGAGAAGACGCGCTCGCCCTTCGAGATCAACGGAGTCCTGAGCCAGGTGTTCTGCCTCGGCGTCATCGCCCAGCGCCTCAACGCCCAGCTCTTCTTCGACCCGCGCACCAAGCAGTTCACCAACAACGCCTTCGCCAACGCCCTGCTCACCGGCATGCCCCCACGCAAGGGATGGGAGGATTTCTATAAAATAAAATGATTATTATTTCGAGATAACGGAATATCGAAATATCGAAATGTCGTTATAACGAGATAACGAAATATCGTTATAACGAAATAACGACATAACGAAAAAAAAAAGAAAGAAAAATGAAAAGAATCATCGCAATTATATCCTTCATGGCCGCCATCAGCCTGACCACCCATGCACAGCAGTGGGAACCGCTGTTCAACGGCAAGAACCTCAGCGGCTGGAAGCAGCTTGGCGGCAAAGCCAAATACCTCGTCAAGGAGGGCACCATCGTCGGACAGCCCGTCTTAGGACAGCCTAATTCCTTCCTCACCACGAAGAAAGCCTACGGCGACTTCATCCTCGAATTCGAGTTCCGCGTCAGCGACGGCCTCAACTCCGGCGTACAGTTCCGCAGCGCCTCGACCAAGGACTATCAGAACGGGCGAGTCCATGGCTATCAGTTCGAGATCGACCCCAGCGACCGCGCCTGGACGGGCGGCATCTACGACGAGGCCGACCGCCTCTGGCTCTATCCTCTGACGAAGAATCCGCAGGCCCAGAAAGCCTTCCGCCACGACGAGTGGAACAAGGCGCGCATCGAGTGCTGCGGCAACATGATCCGCACCTACGTCAACGGACAGCCCTGCGCCCGCCTGTGGGACAACTACCGCCCCAGCGGGTTCATCGCCCTGCAGGTTCATCAGGTGGGCGCCAAGGCTGACGAGCAGAAGGCGGTCAGCTGGCGCCAGCTGCGCATCTGCACCCAGGACGTCGCGCAGTATCTGCTGAAGCCCGACCGCGACCACACCCCCGAGGTCAACCTCGTCGACAATACGCTCTCGCCCACCGAGGAGGCCCAGGGCTGGCGCCTGCTCTTCGACGGACAGACCAGCAACGGATGGCGCGGCGCCAAGCTCGACGCCTTCCCCGAGAAGGGATGGACCGTCAGCGACGGCCAGCTGAAGGTGCACGCCAGCGACGGTGCCGAGAGCGCCAACGGCGGCGACATCGTCACCACGCGCACCTGGCGCAACTTCATCCTCAAGGTCGACTTCAAGATCACCGAGGGGGCCAACAGCGGCATCAAGTACTTCGTCGACCCCACCCTCAACAAGGGAGCCGGCTCGGCCATCGGCTGCGAATTCCAGATCCTCGACGACCAGCGCCATCCTGACGCCAAACTCGGCGTCAAGGGCAACCGCAAGCTCGGGGCCCTCTACGACCTCATCCCCGTCAGCGAGGACAAGCCGTTCGTCTTCGATAAGTTCAACACGGCCATGGTCATCGTCCGCGGCAACCACGTCGAGCACTGGCTCAACGGCGAAAAGCTGCTCGAATATGAGCGCAACACGCAGCAGTGGGACGCCCTCGTGGCCTACAGCAAATATCGCGACTGGCCCAACTTCGGCAACCAGGCAGAGGGCTACATCCTCCTGCAGGACCACGGCGACGCCGTCAGCTTCAAGAACATCAAGATTCTCGAGTTGCCCGACCAGATGCCCGACCAGCGCCATGATGGCCGTCAGGGCCGTCGCGGCGGCCGTCGATAGCAGTCTTATAAAGCCTATCGCTTACGGTTCAGATATTGGCTCGGCGACTCGCCGAAATGCTTCTTGAACATCCGCGTGAAGTGCTGCGGATACTCAAACCCTAATTGCTCAGCGGCGGCCGTGACTCCCACGCCGCCGATGAGCATTTTTTGAGCCTGTTGCATGACAAAGCGGCGAATGATGTTGCTGGCCGTGTCGCCTGTCATCTGGCGGATCAGGTCGCCGAAATAGTTGGGCGACAGGAACAGCTCCTGCGCACAGTACTTCACCGTTGGGAGCCCGTGTGTGCGCTGCAGGCCGTCTGCATAATAGCGCTTGAGCAGGTTCTCGAAGCGGGTGAGCAGGTCGCTCGACGCCTGCGTCTGCAATGAAAGCTGACGCGTGTAGTATCTCGAAATATATTCCAGTATCAGCTGCAGGTAAGACAAGACGACATGCGGCGTATGGTCGTCGGCCGGCCCCATGAGCTCCTGACGAATGGCCTCCATCTGGCAGACAATGGTCTGCCGCTGTTCGGCGGTCATCAGCAAGGCCTCGTTGGTGTTGTATGAGAAGAAGGTGTAAGCCGACATCCGCCGCTCCAGGTCCGTCGCGTGAAGGAGTTCCGGGTCGAAGAGCAGCGCCCATCCTTTGGTCTGAATCTCCTCCCCCGTATCGGCCTTGCCGCCAATCTGCCCTGGCGCCACGCACATCAGGGCGTGGCGGTGGAGGTCGTAGGTGGTGAGTCCGTAGGTCAGGTCCTCCAGCGTCTCGTCGCCGATGAAGATGGCATACACGTCATAGTTGTTGAGCGAGTGGCGGCAGTGCTCCAGCTCGTCGTAGTGAATGACAGAGACGAGCGGATGCAGCACGGGCGCTCCGATATATCGGGCGTAGTCGTTGACGCTGTGCACTTTCAAGATCGTGGCCTTCGCCCGCCCCGGGCTCTGCTGGCCTGCCCGCTGTCGTTCATGTTCTGCAGCGCTGATGCCAGCCTCATGATCTTCTCTCTTTATCTCATTTTTCTTCATCGCGACTGCAAAGATACACTATTTTTGTCATTTCCGTGTATCCGGGCCAACAATAGTTCGCCCCGAAGTCGCATTTTTCATCTTTGTTTGTTATATAACAGCCGCTCCGCATTCTCGCGAAGGATCATCTCGCGGAAGGGCGCGAGGTCAGGCTCTGACGCCAGATAGTCCTTCATGCGCTGCAGGCTCTGCGTGAGCACCTGCGGCGCCACGTAGGGATAGTCGGAGCCGTAGAGCAGATGGTCGGGCGAGGTGATGGTGAGCAGCATGCGGATGGCTTCAGGCGAATGAGCGCCAGCGAGGTCGTAGTAGAGGGCTGCCAGATTGGCCTCGTAGTCGATCTCGCCCACCATGCGGTTCTTCTGCATCACGGGCGTCAGCGACTTCATGCGCGGGATGGCCAGCGGCAGGTAGGCCCCCAGGTGGGGCACCACCACCTTCACATCTGGATAGCGGGCCAGCACGTTGCGGCTGATCATGTTCGCCACGGCGCGTGTGGTCTCCGAGAGATATTCCTGCATGGCCAGTGGCGTCTGCTGCATCACCTGGCGGTTGACGGGCTCAGGGCGATGGGGATGGAGGATGACGACGGCCCGCCGCTCGTTCAGCACGGCGAAGAGCGTGTCCAGCTCGGATGCTCCGAGATACTGTCCCTCCACGTTGGTCGCAAGCTTGATGCCGTCAGCCTTCAGCGTGTCGAGGGCATAGCGCGCCTCGCGGATGGCGGCGTCGACATCGGGCAGCGGCAGGGCCGCACAGAAGAGGAAGCGTCCAGGATGCTGCCGTTTCAGTCGGGCAGCCGTCTCGTTGCACTGGCGGATGACAGCGCATCCCGCCTCCCCTGCCTGGGCTGCGGGCTGCGGAGCTGCCAGCGTCAGCACAGAAGTCCGGATGCCCGCCTCGTCCATCCATCGCAGATGCGCCCCGGCGTCATACTTCGGCAGGGGGAATCCCTCGTCCATCAGCCGTCCCTCAGTCTCGAGGGCCGTCAGGAACTCAGGGGTGATGATGTGGCTGTGCACATCAATCACGCCCTGAGCCATTGTCTTAGCAGTAAGCATCAAAGACAATAAAGTCAGCAATAATAATTTATTCACTCTTAACTTTTCACTCATCACTTTTCACTCCATCGAGTGCTCCCATCCGCCGCGCGTGTCGATGCCAGTGGCGTCGGCCAGCTGCTCCAGCCGCGCGACCTCCTCAGCCGTCAACACGATCATGGCGGCCTCGGCAGCCTCGACGACGTGGCGCTCCTTCGTGGCGCCGATGATGGGCATCGTACCCTTGGCGATGGCCCAGGCGATGCCGATCTGCGAGCACGAGGCCCCATACTTCTGTCCGATGGCCGTCATCTCGCCCGTCAGGGCCTCCAGCTGCGGCAGCACGGGGTTGTACTTCTTGCCGCGGTCGCTCTCTGCGGGCAGCGGGTTCTCCTTATTATATTTACCTGAGAGGGCGCCCTGCTCCAGCACCATGTAGGCCCAGAACTCGATGCCGTTCTCCTTGCAATAGTCGAGCACCCCACCCTTCTCCGACGAGCGATAGAGCAGCGAGAAGTGGTTCTGCACGGCCGTCACCTTGAAGCCGGCCTCGCCCAGGATCTCGTTGGCGCGGCGAATCTCGGCGATGTTGTGGTTCGACACGCCCACGCGCTTCACCTTGCCCGACTTCAGCAGGGGTATCAGCCCGGGCGTCCAGCGCTCCACGTCCATCGGGTTGTGGATCCAGTAGACGTCGATATAGTCGCAGCCCATGCGCTCGATCGACGCGTCGGCCATCTTCTCGACGGAGTTTTCGAACACCTCGGCTATCTGCGGTGTGAACTTCGTGGACATCTCCACGTCCGTGCGACGATAGTCCTTGGCCAGCTGTCCCAGTATGCGCTCCGATTCGCCCATGCCGTAGGCCGTGGCCGTGTCCCAGAGCGTCAGTCCTGCCTTCATCGCCGCGTCGAACACGGGCTTCAGGTTGTCCACGTCGGTCTTACTCCCAAACACGGTGTCGCCACCGAATGCGCCTGCGCCCCAAGCCCAGGTACCTAATGCAATCTTTGCCATAATGATTTCCGTTTTAATTGTTTTGACGGTGCAAAGTTACGCAGAATTCTCCGTCCTGCCGTTAATCAAAAAACTGATTCTTCTACCATATTTACGGATAATGCACGGAACAAGTGCAGCGCGGCCCCAGACATTCGTCAGCCGGCAGGTCCCAATGACCATTTCAAGGGGCACGGAAAACTAAAATCACACTGTGACGAATTAAAATCTCAGTGTGATTTTAATAAATCTCAGTGTGACGAAATAAAATCACACTGAGATTTTTGTTTTATCCGATATTTTTCGTACCTTTGTATGCGATTCTATTAACCTTTAAAGACAAGAGGAGGAAAGATAATGGCAAAGTATATCAAACAGGAGATGACCGACCTGCACGGCAAGGGCACGACGCAGGCCTACTACCGCATGCAGATCTACCGCAACATGGGGTTCGACGAGTTCGTCGAGCGGTGCACCCGCCACGGCGGCATGCAGCGCAGCGCCGTCGTCGGCGTGCTGACCCACGTGTGTCATGAGCTGGCCCTGCAGATGGCCGACGGCTACAGCGTCACCATCGACGGGCTGGGCACGTTCAAGCCACGACTGGGCGTCCGCCCCGACAAGGAGCAGGATGCCTTCGAGGCAGGCGAGTCGCAGCGCAACGTCGTCAGCATCGGCGTCAGCGGCGTGAGCTACAGGGCCGACAAGGAACTGATAGCCGAGACTGACGGCTACTGCTCGCTGGAGCGGGGCGAGGCCAGCCGGCTGAGGCGCTCGAAGTATGCGCCTGAGGAGCGCATCCGCCTGGCCAAGGACTACCTGAGGGAGCACGCGCTGATGCGCACGGCCGACTATGCGGCCCTGACCGGCCTGTCGCTCACGACGGCCACGCGCGAGCTGCGCCGTCTGAGCCTCGACCCTTCGACGGGCATCGTCGCCCAGGGACGGCGCAGCGCCAAGGTCTATCTGCTCAGCGAATGAGAAAAACGCGCCTCGCACGCGAATATTTTTCCCAAAGAGAGCGTTTTTTCAGAATTTATGCTTATCTTTGCCCTGTCAATAATCTTTCAGGAAACTGAACAACTTATTAACAGGAACAGAAGAAATGAAGCGAACAAGCATCATCTGCGCACTGCTGAGCCTCACACTGGCAGCCTTTGCCGCAAAGACGGAGACGATTACGTCACCTGACGGGAACATCAAGATGACTGTGACGGCAGGCAAGCAGCTCACGCTGAGCGTCACACGCGGCGAGGAGCTCATCCTGAAGGACTGCCCCTAAGCCTCGAGGTCGCCACCCCGTCAGGGGAACGGACGGGGGACGCCCAGTGGTCGATCGTCAGTCGTCGACGCACGCGGATCGACGAGGTCGTCAGGCCCGTCGTGCCCCTGAAGCAGGCCGAGCTACGCAATCGGGCCGACCAGCTCAGCGTGACCTTCCGTGGCGGCATCCGCCTCGACCTGCGTGCCTATGACAACGGCGTGGCCTATCGCTTCGCCATCGATATTGAAAAAGGGAAAAGGAAGACTGATAACTCTGCTGCGCAGAATAATCCTCAATCTTCAATTTTCAATCCTCAATCTTCAATCTCGGGATTTATCCCAATTTGTATTCTCCCGTGCGGATGGCGGCGATGACGCCACCGTCGATGAGCAGGTCGGTGCCAGTGATGAAGCGGGCATGTTCGCCCAGCAGGAAGGCGGCCGCTTCGGCTATCTCGTCGCTCGTCCCTGTGCGCTGAGCGGCAGAAGCATCTATCATGCGCTGGTAGCCCTCGCCGTTGGCATTGAACTCGTCGTAAGCCAGCGGGGTGACGATGACACCCGGCGAGATAGTGTTGATGCGGGCACGACGCTTGCGCCATGAGGTGGCAGCGGCACGCTGCGCCTGCAGGTGGTTCATGCGCTTGGCTATCATATAGGCCAAGCCGGAGTTCTGCATGGCTACGTCCTGGATGAACTTCACGTCCTTCAGCCCCTCGGTGGGCGTGGTGACCAGCTGCAGCTCGATGTCGTTGGGGATGGGATACATATAGGCGGCCTGACTCGAGATGATGAGTCCTGCCCCACCCTCGGCCATCACCTCGCCGAAAGCATCGACGGCATAGCCCGTGCCCACCATGTCGAGGTCGACGAGGTGGGCGGGATTTGCCTGATTGGGCGATGCGCCGGCCGTGTCGATGAAGTACATCACGGGGCCCAGCTCGGCGGCCTTCCGCGCGAAGGCCTCCACGCTCTCTTTCTGCAGGGCGTTCACTCGGATCGTCTCCACATCGTAGCCACAGCGACGGAAGTCCTCGCCGACGCGCTCCAGTGCCTGCTCGCTGATGTCGCCCAGCAGGATTTTCTTGCCAGCGCCGATGCGGCGCACGATGGCTGTTCCCATACTACCGGCACCCAAGAGTGCCACTACTGCTTTCTGTTCGTTTCTGTCGAATATCATAATCTGTTCTCCTTAGCCGTATGTTTCAATGAGATACTTCACGAATTGCGGATCGCCGAAATTCCTGGTGCCGGCGTCGTGCTGGTTCATGTGGGCAATCTGGGCCATGTCTTCGTCACTCAGCGTGAAGTCGAAGATGTCGATGTTCTGCGCCATGCGCTCCTTATGACTCGACTTGGGAATCGCCACGATGCCGCGCTGGGTGAGCCAACGGAGGGCCACCTGGGCAGCGGTCTTCTGATATTTTGCGCCGATAGCCATCAGCAGGTTGCTCTTGACGATGCTGTCCGTGCCCTGGCCGCCGAGAGGATACCAGGCCATCATCTTCGTGTCGAACTCGTCGAGAATCGGCTCGATGTCTTTCTGCTGTGAGAGTGTGTTGCACTCCAGCTGGTTCACCATCGGCTTCAGCTCAGCATAGTGGGCGAAGTCGAAGAAGCGGCCAGCCTGGAAGTTGCTCACGCCGATGGCCCGCACCTTGCCTGCACGATAGGCCTTCTCCATGGCCCGCCACGTGCCGAAGACGTCGCCGTAGGCCTGATGGATGAGCAGCAGGTCGACATAGTCCGTCTGCAACTTGCGCAGGCTCTCGTCGATGCTCTTGGCAGCCTTCTCCTCACCATTATTCGATATCCACACTTTCGTCACGAGGAACAGGTCCTCGCGCCTGATGCCGCTCTTGCGCCAGGCATGGCCCACGCCCTCCTCGTTCTGATAGGCCTGGGCAGTGTCTATCAACCGATAGCCCACGCTCAAGGCATCCGTCACGCAACGTTCACACTCGTCTGGGCTGACCAGAAACACGCCGTAGCCCAAGGTCGGCATCTCTACGCCATTATATAACTTGATGTACTCCATAAATAAAAAACTTATGAATTATAAACTATGAACTTTAAAGCCCTTTCAGCCATGCCTCTACCTTGGCCTTCTCCGTACGCACCTCGTGGCCATAGATGCTGAAGCCTTTCTGGACGTTGGCACCAGGGAAGGCGTCCTTCACGTCCTCCACGCAGTTGGCCAGACCGGAGCCCTCATGAGTGGTGAAAGGAATGACGGTCTTGCACTTCAGGTCGCCAGCATGCTTCTTGAAGAAGGTGAACATCACTTGCGGATAAGTGCCCCACCAGACGGGACCGCCGATGAACACCGTGTCGTAGGGGGCCAGGTCCACGTCGCCCTCATACTCAGGCAGTTCGCCGTTCTTCGCCTCCTCCTTGGCCAACTTGATGAGGGGGTTGTAGGCCATGCCGTCGTACTTGTGGGTGACGATTTCGAACTGCGCGGCCCCCGTGAGCTCCGTGATGTAGTCGGCCACGATCTTCGTGTTGCCGACCTCGATGTTGCCTACTGCGTAGTTGTCTCCCGCATGCGAGAAGAACACTACGATTGACTTTCCGTTTTTATTCATGACTTTTTCCTGTTTTGCGCCGCCATTGCATGCGGTCGAGACGAGCAATGCCATGGCAACAGCGATGATACTTTTGATTTTCATAACCGTTTGTCGTTTGAGTTTCACGCTGCAAAGTTACGATAATTATCCCATACGCCGGTTTCACAAATTACGCCACAATTTTCACTTTTTACGCAAAACATTCTTTTGAATAAAAATAAATGTGTATTTTTGCAGCCATGAAGACCGATTTTCATTATTCCACAGACTTCTACGGGATGAATGCCCGTGAGCTGGGCCACACCTGCATGCACCTGCTCTGTCTGGCGAGTGAGGGCAGCTTCGTGTTCAATGAGCACTGCTATCACATTACCAAGAACGACCTGGTGGTGATCCCGATGCCCGACCGCGTCAGCAACCTTGCGGCACATGACGACCTGCAGGTGGAGTGGTTCGCTGCCGACTATAAGTTTCTGCAGAACCTGTTGCCGTCGAACAACTACAGCATCGGAGGCAGCATCTCGCTCTATCGCAATCCAGTCGTCAGGCTGACGGACGAGCAGGCCCGCCACCTGCAGGACGACTTCCACCGACTGCGCGCCCGCATGGACGACAGCCACGCCCGGTTCTATCGCGAACTGATGGGCAGCCTGTGCCTGACGATGATGTACGACATCTTCGAGGCCCATGCCCAGCGTGAAGCCACCGACGCACACTCCGACCGCACGGCCTACATCGTGAAGGCGCTGATGACGCTGCTCTCCACCGGCATCAGCCGGACGGAGCGCGAGGTGAACTACTATGCAGAGCGGCTGAACGTGTCGCCGAAATACCTCTCGGCCACCATCAAGCGCGTGACGGGCCATAGCGTCACCTCGTATATCGACCGCCACACCGTGCCGATCTTGAAGGAATACCTGAACGACGAACGCCTGTCGCTCACCCAGATAGCCGAGCTGATGAACTTCACGTCATTGAGCTACTTCAGCCGCTACTGCACGAAGCACCTGGGCCAGTCGCCCAGCGAGTATCGCCTGAGCCTTCAACCGAAATAAGCTGAGACGGGAGAAGGAGTATCGCGAGGCGGCCGAGGCCTGATGGAGTTTTTCAAGTCGAAAATGCGCTATCTATTCAGCCGGCGGCTCATCTTTCAACCAGTTTAACGCCATTGCTGATGACAGCATAACGGGCGTTAACGGTCATACCCTGATATCGCATCTTGGTCTTGACGGGTGAGGAGAAGACGTAGTCGGTGCGGCCGCCACGCAGACGGACGCAGATGCCCACCACGGAGGCTTCGCGACTCTCAGGGCGGAAGAAACTGACGTGCTCCACCTCCGCAGGCCCGTCGGCATCACTCGGCTCAAAGATGGCGACGAAGGGCTTTTCCCATGCATCGCCCTACTGGCGGGCTACGTAGGTGAGCACAGGCTGCTCGTCGACCTTGTAGGGCATGTAGTCGCCCAGCCGCTCATACTGACGGGTGCGAGGGCCCGGAATATCTTGCGCTCTGCCTGGCCCTGCATCCACATGGTCATGGTGGTCTGCTGCGGACTGTCGATGACGAAGCAGGCCATGATGTCGTCGCTGGCCTCCGTGCTCAGTTTGTCGTGCAGATACGAGTAGGCATAGAGATGTCCGCCCGCAAAGGCCAGCTCGTCGGTGGGCTGCAGATCGAGGTCGGCGCCGCGGTCGATGCCCAGTACGCGGCGGTTCTGTGCGTCGATGTTGCCACCCGTCTTCGAGGGGTGTGTCTTCTCCTTCTCTCCTGTCAGCTTGTTCACGTAGGTCACGCTGCCTGCGTTGTCATCGTCATAGGGCACAACGTCCTCCAGCTTAGGCAACTGATAGCTCGAGGCCGTGCCGCGCAGTCCGTTGAACTTCACCGTCGGCTTGGGGGCGCGCTCGCCGCCCGGATGGTCGAAGGCCTCGCCGTTGATATAGACATCAGTGGCGTGGGTGCTCCAGTACATCTGCAAGCGCGACAGCAGCCAGTCTGGCTGACAGTTCACACTGTCAAGCCAGACGCTGATGCGCTGTCGGAGACGGTCAGTGTCATGCGTGGCCTGCGCGTCGGCAGAAATAGCCACGAGGACCGTCATAACCATGAAGACAATCTTCTTACGCATATATTGATATAGTTCTAAGCTTGAGGTTTGCGCAAAGTTACATTTAAAAAAACGAACAGCCAAACAAGCCGTCCGTTTTTACGTTTTTTTATCTTTGCATCCTTTCCCGGCGACGTCCCGGCGAGTCCCGATATCAGTTGTCCCGCCCCACCCGGCCGCTGCATTTTGCAGGGCCCGACGGCATCTGCGTCAAGCCCTTCTACGACCTCCATCACCACCGCCATGTCGTCTACTTCCGTGTGAGAGGATGGCGAGGACAAACGTCCGACGCGCCGTCACAAAACGAAAAAAAACAGGAGGAAACAATGATGTTTCTTCCTGTTTTTTGCTTATTGTGGTTTTATTAAAACACGCGTGAGCGTATCACTGCCCCTTTAGGAAATAGGGCGACCGGGCTTTTTTAGCGGACAATCTTGCTTGCCTGCTGACCCTCGCGGACAATGTAAAGTCCGTGACCGTGAGTCCCGCTGACCTGACGGCCGCCAAGGTTATAGATCCGTTTCCCAGCGACAGCATCAGGCATGACATTCCGGATTCCGGAGGAGATGGCCACAGAGGCCGTGGCGAACTTGCTGGCCGTGCGGTCATTCTTGATGGCCTGGACACCCACTTCATAGTCGCCGTCGGGCACATTCATGGTGTAGCTCATCTCGTCGTACGCCTCCGAGCGCAGGGCCACGTTCAGATTGTTCACCGTGCGCAGGACGCCCGTCTCGAGGTCGGCGGGAATGAGCATCGAGGTCCATCCCGTCAGCTTGTTGCGCACATAGAGGTTATAGCCATACTCAGGTGCCTGTCCGGCCCAGCTGACCATCAGCCGACCGTCTTCAGTCTGCTGGGCCTTGACGTCGGTGGGCTCAAGTGCAGGCTCAACCTCCTCGTCGGTGAGCACGTTCAGCCAGATGTCGAAAGCAAACCAGCGGTCGCCGCAGACATCGAGCATGCCGTCGCCGTTGACGTCGCCAATGGTGAGGTGACCGGCATTGAGGTCACCGAAGTCCGTATCGAGTGTGAAGGACCCGTCGGTGTTCTGTGTGAACATGCGGCAGCCCCAGCCCCGGTCGTCGACGTTGGTCCATCCCCACGAGAGGATGTCGACCAGCCCGTCGTTGTTGATGTCGGCCAGCTCTATGTAGGAATCAGAAGCACCGCAGAGGCCGTTGCCGCCCTCAACAGAGCTGCGGGTGAAGTGGAACTCGCCGTCGCCGGTGTTGAAATAGACATCGCCGACCTTGGGCATGTCGCCGTTCTGGGTGCCGAAGCAGATGATGTCGAGCCAGCCGTCGTTGTTCATGTCGGCAAAGTTGACGTCGCTCTCATAGACGGCCACGGGATCCTCACGTCCGTCATTGATGCGGCCGCGCATGTCGACCTCCTCAAAAGTCCCGTCCTGAAGATTGCGGTAGACGGTGAAGGTCAGTCCGTCGTCGCAGTAGCCATTGACGACGATATCGAGCCAGCCGTCGCCGTCGAGGTCGCCGAAGTTGGCAGCGCCGTGGCTGGTGGGACGGGCCGCCATCGTGGGCACCTGCAAGGGCACCTCCTGGTCGAGCGTCGACTCGTCAATCTCGAAGACCCCGGCAGGCTGCGGGTTGACCTCAAAGGGCAGAGGCTTGAAGACGCGCATCTCGGTGAACGTGCCGTCGCCGTTGTTGCGGTAGAGCCCCACGTGGCGCTGACCTTTCTCCTCGTCTTCGTCGCGCCACTTCTTATAGCATTGGATGAGCACGTCGGTCAGTCCGTCGTGGTCGTAGTCGCCGAAAGCCACGTTCGAGTTGGCGTATGCGCCGAGCGAATACGCCTCGTTGTTGCCGAAGGGGAACTGAGTCGGCTGCAGTTCGAAGACGCCCTCCTGGTTTTGAATCTGCAGGGCATGGTAACCCTCGAGGAAGTTGGGGTCGATGTTGCCGTAGTTCCACCCCCACTCATTGCGACCGGTGACGACGACATCGAGCCGACCGTCGTTGTTGGCATCGAAGAAGTAGTAGCCGCCGTAGGTCGTAGGCAGCAATCCGCGAGCCTCGGTGCTCAGGCGCGTGCCCTCGCCCCAGTGATGCCACGAACTGGCCACCTCGCGGGTGTACTGGCCTCCGCCGTTGTTGAGGAAGATGTTGGCCGTGCAAGCCCAGCTGAGCGAGAAGAAGTTACCGGGAGCGTCGCTCCATTCCACGGCCCACTTGTTGTGGCCGGTCATGATGTCGTTGCCGTTCTCGTCCTGAACGCGGTTGCCATCGGCGTCGACTTCAAAAGTGACGTCGCCGTTGACGGGGCTGTCGGGACGATACTGACCACCGTAGACCAGGTCGAGGCGTCCGTCGCCATTGACGTCTGCCCAACTGACAATACCGCGATGCAGGGGCATGAAGAGTTCTTCATTCTCCGTCTGTTCCAGTTTTTGGAAGGTCTGTGCGCTGGCCGTCATGCCGGCTCCGAGAGCCAGTGTGACGAGCAATGATTTCGTAAAAGTTTTCATACACTTATTCTTTTTTTGTAAGTTAATATCCTTATTTCGTGATTCTTGCCAGCAAAGTTAAGCTAAAAAAAGCACATTCCCCACACTCTTTTGTTGGAAAGAATGAAAGGAATGTGCCTTTTTTAGGCCTGCCGCACGATGTTTGCGACATTTGTGCTATTTTTCAGCAAATCCGTTGAAGCGGTGCTATGGAAGAACGGCTGGACCCTCAGCTTAGGGGGCGAAGCTGCGACGCAGCTATTGGCGTCTCACGACCTTCACCCCATTACGAATGACGATGCCGTCGTAATGTTCATTCACGCATTGCCCATTGAGATTGTAGGTCGTCGCGCTGTCCGTCCTGAAGTCGGACACCGGAGAGGCGACTCCCGAGATCAGCTGGTCAATCCCTTGCAGCCATTTCGTCAGATGCTGCACCATCTGATAATGATAGCTGAATGAGGAGAAACCGAAGCCATGACCACCAGAGGGGAATGACTTGACAGTGACGGGCACACTGGCATTGGTGAGGGCCGTCTGGTAAAGGGTGCTGTTGACAGGCTTCACGGTGCTGTCGTCCTCTGCCCAGCAGATATAGGCGGGAGGTGTCGCAGAAGTGACCTGCTGCTCGCTGCTGTAGAGCGTCACGAGTTCATCCGAGGGGTTCTTGCCCAGGAGGTTTTCCCTAGAGCCCGCGTGCGTATAACGGCTGTCCATCGTAATGACGGGATAGAAGAGAATCTGGAAGGCAGGTCTCTCGGAGCCGGTAAGATGGGTGGCAATGGTGCTTGCCAAGTGTCCGCCAGCACTGAAGCCCATCACGCCCGTCTGCTCTGGAGCGATGCGCAAGTTGCCGGCATGGTCGCGCAGGTATTGAAGGGCAGCCTTGCCATCAGCAAGGGGGACTTCGGGATTGCCGTTAGGCAGGTTGTAGCGTAAGACTGCTGCCGTGAAGCCGAGGTTGTTGAAGAAGGGAGCCCAGTCAGCCCCTTCGTAGCTGCCTGCGACGTAGGCATAGCCCCCGCCCGGGATAATGATGACAGCCTTCCCGTTAGCCTTCTCAGCCGGAGCACGATACAAGGACAGCACGGCTCCTGTGGACAACCGGACGTTCTCTTCCTCCGCGACGCCCACCTCGCTGACAGAGAAGATGCTGCCCACATCGTTCACGTCGCCCCAAAATCCCAAGCGTCCGCCGGCTCCTCCGTACTCGTTGATGTAGGGCCGGGCTCCGTCAGTGGCCAACAGGAAGCCCTTGTCGCTCTCAACGATGCGCCATCTGAAGACGCCATCAGCAAGGATCGCGACGTCGTTGTGCTCTTCTTCGCTGTAGACCTTGGTGAGCGTCTTGCTGAGATCAGATCGGCAACGGACGACGATGCCCTCGTAGGGGTTGCCCTGGAAGGCCCATTGATATTCGGGTGAGAGGAGGTCGTCTTTCGTGGCTGCTACGTTGCAACGGTAGCCTTCAGCATCATTGACGAAGTCAGCGCCCTGCCGAAGAGCGAGGTTATACCAATGGGCATCCTCCAGGGTTGAAGAGAGCTCAAAGGGGAGCGTCCATGAAGCCAGGACGTCGACGAGGTTCTCCTGTCCCCTTGCCAAGGTGACAGGTTGCCTGACGGTGTATTCTGTGTAGGCTTTTCGGCTGAAGTGTTCGGGTAGTCCGTCGACGACGTCGCCTTCACGGCCCGTCCCTCTCAGTTCTTCCATCACTTTCCCCTCTGCGTCGACGATACGATAGACGACACTGACCTGCTTGGCGAAGTAGTCGTCCATGACGGCCTGGGCGGCAGCAGGATCGAAGTCGCCATCCAACTCGATGATGGCTGTCTGATTGCAGGCGTCATGCTGTCTGTAGGTGTTGGCGCAGACGCCAGTCTGAGTGCTGGCGACGCTGTTAAGGACATAGCCGTCCATCGTCAGGTAATATGGATAGGCATTTGGCGAGCCCGTATAACTGACCTTGACAGGCAGGAGAGTGTCATTCGAACAGACGACATTACACCAGCCGTTGGCGTAGGCCACAGGGTCGCGGTGCATAAACGCGTTATCGCCAATGCTGTAAAGATAGAGCTGGCCGTCGTGACTGACGAAGGCGAATTCCCCTGGGGTGGCTCCGTTGTCCTTCTTGACAGTGCTGGTCAGTTTGCCGTCCTTTGTGCCCAGTTCGCCATGAGGCGTCCTTATGGCGTACTTTTTGTCGGGCTTCGGACTGAAAAGGCCACATTCCGGCAATGGATTCTTCACTTCGATACTGTCGGCTTCCATCAACTGCAGAAGGCTTTTTGCCCATATCTCAGCCAGGCGCCTGGCTCCGTTCACGTTGGGATGGAGATAGAAGTAGCCGGCGTTTCCGCTCTCACTGGTGTAGAGCGCATAGTTGTCCTCGAAGAATTCCCAGACATCCCTATTGCCGCTGTAGACCTGTCCGTAGTCCCCGGCGATGGCATCAAGAATCGGATAGTAGCTGTGCAGGCGGTCGAGGCCTTCCTGCATGTACTTAGCCCCGTTGTATGTATTAGGACTGTACCAGATGGGGTAATTGAGCAGAATCCGGCAATCGGGGACTGCCGTGATGAGGCGGTCAATGATAGCCCTGATGTTACCACCATAAGCTTCAGGCGAAACGGGAGCGCCCTCAGTACCGGAAATGGCACTGTCGTTCGTGCCGAGCATGATTGAAATATAGACTGGCCCGCCATTCTGCTTCCTGAAAGCCTTGGCACTCGCCAGCACCCGCGTGAGATCGTCGCTGCCGGGCAGATAGCCCCAAGTGGTGATGCCTGAATGTCCGCCGTTATAGAGGTTCGTGGTCACTTCCGTCGCTTTTTCTATGAGCGAGCGGCAAACGGCTGGGGGCGCTTGTGAAGAAGCATTGGGGAGGGTGGCGCCTGCCGTGATGCTATTACCGATGAAGACTATATTGATGTTTTCCTCAGGATCTGTTATCTCTGATTCGCCCTCATAGGCTTCATAGATCTGAAACCTGCCCAAAGAGAGCAGCAAGCCCCCTGCCGACTGGCGGCGATTGGCATAGGTTTTCTTCACGATGAACTTCACATATGCATAATCGGCGCCAAGGTCGATGTGGGGCGATGTATAACGCTCCGGCGTGAATGAGGTGAAATCTTCCTCCATCCCCGTTAGCGTCGTGATTTCCGTCCATTCGCCCGGCTTGTTGGCTGCCTGGATGACAACTTCTGTAGGCGTGTCGTAAGTCGTATCCCAAGCTGAGCCTATCATGGAAAAAAACAGGTGGCGCTCTGGCTTTGGCAGATGGAACTGCAGGAAGGGGTCCTCACTGGCAGTGATCATGTCGGGTCCGCTCCACGCTGTGTGGTAGATGAACTGGTTAGTGCCCACTCCGTCACTCTCTGGAAGAATGAGATTGGCAACAGTAAAACGGCTGTCTTGAGGAGGCGTAGCCGTAATTTGCGACGCATTTGTAATCAGGGGAGTCCCTGCCATCCACGCCTTTTGCTGTGCCATCGCCACGCCACACGACAGGCAAAGCATCAACTGTACTATTGCTTTTTTCATACCATAATACATTAAATCAATATATTATAAGAGAGACGCACACAGGTAGAGCGGACCCGCTTATGGTTATCTCAGGATCTTCTTCCCGTTGACAATGCTTACGCCCTTCTGGAGCTTCAGTTGACGGCCGGCGAGGTCATAAGCCTTGCCTGCTGTTCTCTTGTTGGTGTCGACATTGCTGATACCGGTGGTCACATCGCTGACAACGGCGAAGGTGCTGGGGGCGAAGACGCCGTCAATGGCCTGCACGCCGATGGTAATGTCCTCTGTAGCCACGTCCTCCGGCACGTTCACCTTGTAGGAAGTAGCCATGACGAGGGTCTGCATGTCCTGTACGACCTTCAGCTTTCCGGTCTCAGTCAGTGCAGGAACAATCATGCGCTCCACGTCGCCATACTTCACGAAAACGTTGTAGAGAAGCGATTTCTGCGGAGTCTTGTCGTCGGTAGCAGCATCCCATGTGATGGTGATGACGTTGCCTGAGCGCTCAGCCACGACATTGGCGGGCGCCGACGGAGCCTCGTTGAGTTCGCCATTGCCGTCGCTGCCCGTGCGGCCTGGGATGATGCCCACATGGGCATTGTCGCCTTCCTTATAGCAGATGGCCTGGTCGAGCATGTTGCGGCCATATACGTCGCCGAAGGAGTAGCCGCCGCCCGACTTGTCGCCCGACTGCTTGTTGTTGCTCCATCCATACTCCTGGAAGGTGCCGTCGCCATTGCCGAGGTTGAGAATCATGTTGGTGCCCCAGTTCCATAACAGGTCGACGTTGCCGTCGTTGTTGACGTCGAAGGCATTGGCAATGTTGTAGTCCACCCAGTCGAAGGTGCCGATGGGGTTCTCCTTCACCTCGAACGTGAAGTCGCCCTTGTTGAGCAGCAGGTCGTTGGGCCAGGCGCCTTTGCTGTCGCTATAGCCCATGATGAACACGTCGGGAAGGCCGTCATTGTTGAAGTCGGCAACCGCGATGCCGCCGCCACGCTGGTGGTGAACACCCTCGGGCGTCTTGTTCTCGAATTCTCCATCGCCGAGACCTTTGTAGAAGTTCACATGCTTGCCATTGCCATTCCATCCCAATGCGACGATGTCGAGACAGCCGTCAGCGTCGAGGTCGGCCAGCTTGGCATCACCGTCACGATAGGCTTCCTCGAGTTGCACCTTCTTGGTGAACGAGCCGTCGCCATTGCCCAGATAGACGGAGAGCTGGTCTGTATAGTTCATGCACACGAAGTCGACGAAGCCGTCGCGGTTGATGTCGCCGAACGAGATGCCGCGGACGTAGCCGCCCATCCTGTCATTTCCGTCCCAATTGCCATTGTTGGGAATGAAGCCGGCCTGGCGATCGACGATATTGAAGGGAGCCTTGCCCACCTCGCTGAACTTGTAGTCAGCGTCGGCACCGCCGTTGCGATAGAGCAATGCAAAGTGTTCGCTGTCGAGTTCGCGCATGTCATAGTCGCGCTTTGCCAGCATCAGCAGGTCGAGGTTGCCGTCGTTGTCGAAGTCAATCCAACGATAGAAGTTGTGGGTGCCGAGGGGGAGACCGTAGGTGTCGGTCGTCAGCGACCAGAAGTCAGTCTTGCCGTCGAGACACACGGGGTCGCCGTCCCAGCCGTTGAAGCCGATGACGTAGGCCGAGTTGTTCCAGTCGTAGTGCCAGCCCCAGTCCCAGGTCCACTGCTTTTCGCCGTCGATGTCCTTTTCCTGGTAGTACCAGTCCCAGTCGCCGTCGTTTTGTCCGCCGTAGACCATCTCCAGCTTGCCGTCGTTGTTGAAGTCGGCCAGTGTGGGGGCCGTGCGCACCTTGACCACAATGGTGTGGTCGGTCTGAGTGCCCTGATGCTTGATGTTGTCCGGGTTGTAGAAAGTCCAGGAGGGACTCTGTGCCATAGCACCTGCTGCCCAGCCCATGGCAAGGGTCAGCATCATCAGTTTAGTAATTTTTTTCATAAGAGTAATTGTTAATTTGGTAATAAAATGAATTAAAAGAAAGATTATTGCTGTAGGATTTGCCGGAGCTTCTGCTCGAGCCAGAGCCTTGCGGCGGCGGCATCGCTGTATTTGCGGCTGATGAGCTCGGCCATCAGGGCAGGATGGTCATGACGATGACGTGAGGCACAGAGCAGGTCGAAGAAGCGGTTGCCCTCGAAGCAATTCTCGGCAGCCATCTCGTCGAGAATGGCCCGCTCCACGTAGTCAACCGTGTCGACAGCCTCGGGAATGACGTATTGCTCTTTGTCCCAACGGACGCCCAGCCCCAGTCCGCGGGCAGCCGTGCCGACATTGCCATCAAAGAGGCTGGCACGGAAGTCCAGATAGGGTCGCCAGCGCTTCACTTCGTTGGAATCGACACGCAGGGTGTCGTTCAGGGTCTGATTCGACAGGCCATACTTCAGCACGGCGAAGGCCACCGTGGGATAACCGGCGCGATTGATGGCCTCAGCAAAGCGCAGATAGACCGTCGTAGGCCGCAGCAAGGGTAGTGAGCGCAGTGTGCGCTGTGCGAGCGGGTCGACGGTGCTGCCCTCCAGATTGTTGAAATACTTTGTGACGACGAGCTGTGAGGACTTCGCGCCAGCGATCTGAGCCTTATCGACAGGACCGAAGGCTTGTGCCGTCTGCTTTCCGGTCGACATCTCAGCCATGCCACGCAGGTCGCCGGTGAAGTAGCGCGAAATGGCCTGTCCATTGTCGGTATGGAAATGAGTACGCTGCTGCATCCATGTCGTGAAGTGCGCGGCGGGCAGCAGGGCCGGCTCGTCGCTGTAGGTCAGCTTGCAAAGTTGGCTATGCAGTGAGCGCAGGTCGCTGTCGAACACCTGGCGGGTGACAATCTCGTTGCGGAAAGCCTGACGGTTGTGGTCGTTGAGTGCTGTGCGGCCCACCGTCGTCCACGTATTGGCATAACTGCTTGAGACGTTCAGCCGACGCTGGAGGATCAGGTCGTAGTAGGTCTGTGCTGCCTCATCGTAGCGGTTGCTGTAGAGATAGAGGTCGGCCAGCAGCATACGGGCCGGCAGGAAGAACTCTGAGGAGTTCCAACCATCCACCGAGCCATAGTCTAGGGGGCGCACACCGACCAGAGGCTCCAGCTCAGCGATAAGAACGGGAGCCAGGGCGTCGAGCGTGAGCTGCTGCTTGTCGTCATCATACGATGACATAGGTGAGGACAGGAGGGGCTCCGTACGGTAACTGACCCGTCCGCTGATCAGCGCCAACTGCCAGTAGGCGTAGGCGCGAAGCGTCTTCACCTGGGCATATTCGGGCAGCATCACTTTGGTCTGACCCTCGACGAGCGAGGTGTCCATGCGCTGCAAGATATAGTTGCAGTTGTTGATGATGGCATAGAAGTCGCGGTCAGCAGCATAGGGATTATCTTTGGCGTAGGTCATGCTCTCGACGTCCTGCAGGTCAGTCGAGGCGTTGCGCCCGTCGACAGTCATCAGGTCGGCCCGCAGTTCGCCCATCAGCACAACGCGGTCAGCCACCTGCTGCATCAGTGCCAGGATGCCCATCACGGAGTAGATGGAGTCATTGGGATTGTCAATGCGATGCTGCTCATCGTAAGCCACGCGGCCGTTGTCAAGGTCCATCATGTCCTCGCAGCTTGTCATCACCAGACCTGCGCACAGGGCGCAGCAAATGATTTTCTTCATCATTGCTTCTTCTTAGAGGTTAAGTTTTACACCAAAATGATAACTGCGGCTCTGGGGCATCAGGCCGGCGTCGATGCCCTGCGTGAGGGTCGACGTGGCGTAGCTGAACTCCGGGTCGGCACCCAGATAGCGCGTCAGGGTGAAGAGGTTCTCGACCGAAGCCCAAAGCTGCAAACCCTGAATCAGGCGTGGCCGAATGGGCAGATCGTAACTGAGACTCAACTGACGGAGCTTCATGTAGGAGGCATCCTCAATCCAGCGGTCGCTGAAACGGCTGTTGCCCATCGGGTCGCCATAGACAGCCCTTGGCATGTCGGTCACTTGTCCGTCGGCGGTCCATCGGCGCAGCAGCGACTCGGTCTGGTTGCTCAGCGACGAGCCGCTCTCCAGCCGCTGGCGCAGGGCGTTGTAGGCGTCGTTGCCTAAAGAATAGGTGAAGAGGGCGTCGAACGTCAGTCCCTTCCATGTCAGGTCGAAGCCAAAAGACCCGTAGATGTCGGGGTTCGGGTCGCCGATGACGTCCATGTCCTGCTCGTCGATGATGCCGTCGGCACGGAGGTCGGCAAAGTGGATGTCGCCGGCAGCGAAGGCCTGACGCCGGCCTGTGGCGTCGATGGTGCCCAAATTAGCGCGGTCGGCCTCCTGCTGGTCAGTGAAGACGCCGAGTGTGCGGTAGCCATAGAAGACGCCGAGCGGTCGACCCACGCTGGTCAGCACGCGGGCACCGAGCACGTCGGTGGTGAAGTCGCCGTCGGTCAGTCGCTTCACCTCGTTCTTATAATGTCCTACGCTCAGATGGGCGTTCATCTGCCAGTGGCGACGGTCGATAAGCCGGCCGCTGAGGCTGACCTCGAAGCCTTCGTTCTGCAGCCGGCCGTCGTTGGTCCAATAGCTCTGGAGTCCATAGTCCGCAGGCAACTGCTTGTGCATGAGCAGGTCGTCGGTCACAGAACGGAAGTAGTCGGCCCTGACCGTGAGCCGGTTGCTGAGCAGGCGCATATCGATGCCGGCAGTCAGTGTACCGCTGCGTTCCCATTTCAGCTTGTCATTGCCCACGTTCTCCATCGCCAGGCCCTTTGCCAGTCCGGCATAGCCGATGGACCCAAAGTAGGTGCGCGTGGCGCCGGCCGGGAGGTCATCATTGCCCGTCAGGTCATAGCCCACGTGGAGCTTCAGGTAGTTGATGCCCGAGGCATGGCGCATGAAGCGCTCACCCGTGACGATCCATGCGGCATCAACCGACGGGAAGAGGGCCCACGCGACACCTCCGATCCTCAGTGAGCCGTCGGCTTCCCTGCCAAACCGGCTGTTGGTCTCGAGCGCCAACGATGCGTTGAGCAGATAGCGATTCTTCAGGCTATAGCCAGCCTGGGCATACCAGGACATCGACCGTCTGTCGTCGTTCGTGCCGTCGGTAGTGCGGAGCGACGAAGTGGTGACGGAGAGCGAACGCAGGTTGTCCGAGCCTGTGTTATAGCCCTGCCCATAGTCGCCCTCAAAGGTGTCATTAAGATAGCGCAGACCGGCTGTCAGATTGAGGATTGAGAATTGATGATTGAGGATGTTCCAGTCGGCATGCAGATCGAGTGTGAGCGTCGAGTGGCGGGTCATGAGCGAACTGACGCTGTTCCGGGCAGTGCCGTACCAGTCGCCCTGAGCGTTGAGCAGTTCCGTCTCGGGCAGTCCGAAGTCCGGGATGAAGGCGCTCTCCTTGATCTTGTCCCACGAATGGGCGACGAGGGCCGAGAGCGACAGTCGATCGCTGAAGAGGTAGGTGGGGGCGAGCAAGGCCGTGAAGCGATAGTTCTTCGTCTTGCCCTCTGCGTTCTCGATGATGGCCATCGGATTGCCTACGCCCAGCTCGTCGACGTCGCTGAGACGATCGAACAGACGGCCCTGCGTGTCGAACTGACGGGCATTGTAGAGCGGCGACTTCACGTAGCCCATGTAGCGGGGCGATGTCTCTGAAAAGATGCCGTCGTCGAAGATATTGCGCGTCACCTGAGCGAAGGCGATGTCAGCACGTGTCTTTAGGCGCTTCGTCAGTTCGATGTCGCTGTTGAAGCGCAAGTTCAGACGGTCGAAGTCAGTCCCGCGCAGCATCCCCTCACCTCGGGCATAGCCTAAGGAGAAAGCATAGAGAGCCACGTCGTCGCCACCACGCACGGCGATGCCGTAGTTCTGCGAGGCCGATGTGCGGCCGACGACCGACTGCCAGTCGGTGTCGTTGTGGTTGGATCTATAGAAAGTTGTGTTGGCATCGTCGTTGAGGAAGCCTACCCCTAACCCCTCCCCAAGAGAGGGGAACAGATCGGAAGCCAAGATGCGATAGTCGGCAGCGCCGAGCATCGGCAGCGACCGGCCCTGCTGACGGATGCCGGCCGAGAGGTTTACCTCAATCTCCGTGGCCATGTTGTGGCTGCGCTTCGTCGTGATGAGGATCACGCCGCCGCCGGCCTTGGCGCCCCAGACGGCCGTGCCATTCTTGAGCACCTCGATGCGCTCAATGTCGTCAGGCGAAAGCAGAGCCAGTGGATTGGTGAAATAGCCTTCATGGAGGGAAATGCCTTCCCCGCCCCCTCCGAGGGAGGGGAGCTGCGACTGCCATATCTGGCCATCGACCACGAAGAGGGGCTGCGACTGCATATTGAGCGAATGAAGACCTCGGACGAAGAAAGCGTGTCCGCCGGCGTCAATTCCGCTATGGCTCTGGGCCCACAGGTCGCCGGCGAGCAGCATGGCAACATTCTCGTCGGTAGCCACCGTGGCAGGGCGCTTCTTCGTGGTGACGGCAGCAGAGCTGGCACTGAGCGCATAGTCGTCGTAGGTGGCTTCAGCCGTGCCCGAAGGAAGCAGGCAGACATGAACCTCCCGGAGTCCGCGCAAAGGCAGCAACTGAGCGTCGAAGCCTGGGGCCTCGATGCGCAGCAATGCGTCGGCATCGTCAGCGATGGGGAGTGTGAAGACGCCGTCGTCCCCGGTCATCGACGTGGTGCGGCTGCCCACGACGGCGACGCGCGCACCAGCGAAGGGCTCACCCGTGGAGCTGTTGACCACCACACCCTTGACGTCAGTCTGGGCCGCAGCTGCCAGAAAGGATGCGACAGCGGAGATAGTCGTAATGAATGATCGTATGTTCATAGCCTTGCTTAATTCTTAACAGGTTCGAAGATGATGCGGTCGAGGCGGAACGAACGCGCGTAGGTGCCCGACGAGAATTCACGAGCCGTCACGTTGGTGGTGATGGTCAACGAGGTAGTTGTCTGGAGCGTGGTGGGGTCGTTGGTCTCGCTGGTCAGCCAGAGCCGGTCGGTGGTGTTGCTGACCGGTATCTCAACATGGCTCAAGGCCAGCATGCGTGTCACCTCCGTGCCGCTGGTGATGAGCTCGCGGGCCTCGGCCGTCGAGGGGCGCTTAGTCGCTGTGCGGCCGTTGGCGTTCAGATAGGTCAGCGTGAAGTTGACCTTCGTCGAGTCGAGTTCCTCCGTCGGACCTTCGACTGTGGCGGGCAGGAACACGCAATAAATATCATAGGTGCCGGCCAGCACGTCAGGGATGTCGAAGATGACAGTGGGGTTGGTCGACGTGGAGATGGGCATCACCTCAATAAAGGCTTCGCCACTGACGCCCCCGATGAGGCTGCTGGATGTGAGCGAGCGCTGATAGACCGACGTCAGCGTGTTGTTATACGTCCGGCCATTCTGCTGCTCGGCTTCGACGACGATGGGTTTGTTCCAGGTCTCGCGACGGTCATAGTTGAGCGTCGGACAGAGCCATGCCGTGCCGTTGCTGGCGGTCAATGCGGTCGAACCGGCCAATAGTCGGTCGGGCTCACTGATGACGCTACCCGTCGTGGAGACAGCCGAGTCTGCACCGGCGACGGCGGCCCTATAGACCAGGTTCTCGACAATGGCCAGACGGGTGCGAAGGTCCTGCAGCGAGTCGGCCACAGCGTCGTCGGCATCGTAGACGCGGAATGAGGGTGCGATGCGCTCATAAGCCTGCTGCCAGGCTTCGTTCGTGGGCAGCAGCATGTTGTACGTCGAATCCTCGCGAGCGATGTGGCCCAGTCCGTAGACGGGATCTTCGAGCAGACGGTTATAACTGACGAAGACGGAGTCGTAGACGGGGCGGCCCTGCTCGTCAATGTCGACCTCGACAGAGTTTTCGACATCGAACTTCACCTCATCGAACTGATGAATGAAGCGATAGAGCTCCGACAGATCCGGACGCATCGCGATGTGCTCATAGAGGTTGTTGACGTAAGGGATCGGCGTCTGCAGCTGGTGCACCAGTCCGTTGTCGGCTTTCTGGTTGGCCAGGGTGATGCCTGTACCGGCAAAGCCCCCGTCGGCATCAAATTGATAGATCTTGCCGTTGAGCATCTCGACACCGACGGTGAGAGGCGTCGAGGTGGGATAGGTGTGGCGGGCGATATGGTTAGCCACCATACGGCCGACGTCGCTGCCGTCCAGGCCTTGCGTGGGGGCAAATACGGTCAGCGCCTGGCTCGAAGCGAGCAGGTCGGCATAGCCTGCCTGTCGTACCTGGGCGGCAAACGAGGCCGTGCGGCTGTCCTGTTCGAGCAGTTGCATCACGCTCAGCCCCTCGCCCGTCGCAGGACCATCCTCATAATGGTCAGTCCAGTCAGAGCAGGCAGTGAAGAGGAACCCACCCCCTACCCCTACCCAAGGGAGGGGAGATAAGATAGTCATGAGCCATGTCATGACCGCTCTCGTCTGTCTCTTTATTCTCAATTGATACTTCATCATATATATTCCTTATTATTTATAACAAGTCTATTCTCATTCCCCTCCCTTGGGGAGGGGTTAGGGGTGGGCTCTATGGGTGGGCTTAATCCTTATCCTCCGAGTCGATCAGGCTCACAGGCACATACTCCAAATAGTCGAAATGGAACTCGCCAAGCTCCGACTCGATATTCTTCACGCGGAAATAGTGGGGAGCGTAGTCCTGGAAGGTGAAAGTGCCGACGATGAAGCGCAGCGACCCGACGTTCTGGCGCAACGTCTTTTGTCCGTTGATGGCGTAGACCGAGTTGGGACCTTTCATGTAGCCACGGTTGCGCATCATCTTGTCGTTCTCGGCGCCGTTGTCGGTGGTCTGTTCGTCGCTGACCCAGCCTATCTGAGGCTGCTCGCCGGTGTAGTTGAACGAGACGGGGATACCGATGATCTGACCGTCGACAAAGAGTTGGGCGATGCCGCCCCACGAACGGGCCGAATAGCCGAGGCGGATCTCATAAGTGCCGGGGGGCACGGGCAGCATGCGCACGGTGACGTCGTACCAGCCACGGACTGAAATTTCGTCGCTCTGGTAGTTGGTCCAATAGTCCGACGACCACATGATGAACTTCGAGGCGTCGTTGAATCGGAAGTAGTCGCCGCAATAGTCGGGGCTCATGGTGAAACCTCCGAAGCCGTCGAGATTGTTGAGCTTCCATCTTATATTATTATTAGTGAGCTGCGGGGGAATGGCGTAGGCATCAAATCGGATGCGTTTGTTGAGCACGTCCTGCTGCATCACCTGCTCATCATAGACAAGCATGTCGGTCAGCGAATGGATGAAGCCGTTAGCCCCGTCAATGTTCGACCGGCTCTCGTCGACACCCACGTAGGCACCGTTCCGGCACATGTTCAGGCGGTTGCCGGCACGGAACTCGATAAGCCGATATTGAAGCATCGTCTCATAGTATTCGTAACGTTTGTCCATGTAGTAGCTCGACGTGCTGGGGCCCGAGTAGACGAAGGCGTTGGTCGACATCTGACGGTTGAGCATGTGATAGGAGATGAAACGGTTCAGGGCATTGCGGCGGCTGGTGGGGTCGGCGGCATCCTCAGTGCCGTAATAGCGCTGGGCATAGGTCGTCAGGTCGCTGACCGAGCTGATTCCGGCCTGCTGCATGACGCTGTTGGGCTCAGCGAACATCGTATAGCCGAGCCGACGCTGCTGCAGGGGCTTCATCGTGTAGCCGAGGATGTTGACGAACTCGGTGGTATAGGGATTCTGATAGGTCATGTCGTAGGTCTCCAGGATCGAGTCGTTGAGGTGGGTCATCCGCAGGGCCTCGGCGAAGATGGAGTAGTCGGGCATCTGATTGAGCAGGGCACCGAGGGTCTCGTCGCTGGGCACGAGGACGTGGTCGACGACGTGCACCACGCCGTTGTGCAGCTCAATGTCGGGCCGTATGATTTCCGACATCTTATTGATCAGGATCGAATTGCGTCCCTGATCGTTGGGTACGTAGGAGATGATGATGTAGCGGTTGTTCATGTTCGACGTGCCGAGGGCACCCTCAGTAAAGTCCTTCGTCAGGTAGTCGATGGCCGTCGAGCGGATGATATGGTTATAGACGATGTTGCGCTTCTCGTCAGCGGACAGCTGTTCCAGCGATGTGCTGTGCTCACGGAAGAAGTCAGAGAAGGCCTCATCAGTAGGGATGAAGGCGGTGTAGTGACCGTAGGTGGAAAGCAGTGCCTCCTCGCCGGCGTCCTTGACGATCTGGCTGAAGACGCTGAACGAGTCGGGGCGGTTCTCGACGTAGCTGGCCACGGTCTCGCCCGTGAAGGTGTAGTAGCTGTCGCCCTCGAGCGAGTCGCTATCGCAAGAGGCAAGCCCTCCCACAACCCATCCCCAAAAGAGTGGAGCAAGGATAGTCATGAGCCATGCCATTACAGCTCTCGTCTGTTTTTTTATTCTTAATTGATACTTCATCATATACATTCCTTATTATTTATAACAAGTCTATTCTCATTTCCCTCCCTTGGGGAGGGGTTAGGGGTGGGCTTTCTCCACATCGCCCGAGGTGTCGTAGAAGGGATTCTGCTTCAGCAGTTTGTTAACCTTAATCTCGTCGCGGTGGATGGGCATGTAAAGGGCGTTGAGGGTGTTCAGACGGGTAAGTACGGTGGCCTGGTCGAGACTCTCGTACTTGCGGAGCAGATAGGTTGAGACGATGCCGGCGAGGTCGTCGGTGTGTCGGATGCGGCGCAGCAGGTCGAAGTAGCGCTTGCCCTCGAACATGAACTCACGCTGGCGCTCATCGAAGACAAGGTTGCGCATCAGTTCTTGCGAGTTGTAGCTGGCCAGTGAGAGTGACCCCGTGCCGCGCGATGGGTTGGCGCGGTCGTAGGTGTAGCCCACCATACGGATGGCCTCAGCTAGGTCGCCGTCGGCAGCGCGCTCGACGAGTGCCTCGGCCATCATCAGATAGACATCGGCCAGACGGTAGATGATCCATGGCTGAGTGTTCTGATTGACGACGTAGTCGGAGGCGACGACCTGCGAGCTGGAGCTTTCGCGTCGGTAGGCGACGAACTTACGGATGGGGATGAAAGCGCCACCCGTGTTGCGGAACACGAAGTCGTGCTGTCGCACGTCGCTGCCGTCGAAGAGCGGATAGTTGCGCCAGTCGAGGGCCGACAGCTGGTTGACGCTGCTGCGACCTCCCGTCTGACCATACATCTCGTTGACGACGTAGTTGGGCGTATAGCTGTCGAAGACCAGCTCAAAGATTGACTCCTGCGACTGTCCCTGCCCGAAGACCAGCTGGTTGTAGCGGGCCGACGACTCGAGCTGCAGGGGATTGGTCGACGTCTGCAGCACGCGGCGGCAGAGGTCGATGGTGCGGTCGTAGCGGCCCAGCCAGAGGTTGATGTCGGCCATCAGGGTCCAGAGGGCTTTCTGCGTGATGCGTCCCTTGGTGGCGGCGGTGGTGGAATAGACGGCCTTGGCAAAGTTGTCCTGGATTTGGTCCAGTTCAGAAAGCAACTGACCCAGGATCTCGTCGCCGTCGGTCTGTGGCAACTGGAAGGGGCGGGTGTCGTCGCTATAGGCCTCAGTGGTGAAGGGTACGTCGCGGAACGTGCGCACCAGGTAGAAATAGCACAGTGCGCGCAGCGTCTTCATCTCAGCCTCGTAGGCCCGCAGTTCGCCCGCCGTGAAGTTGGGGTCTTTCCGCTGGACGTCAGGCATCTGACTGAGCACCGTGTTACAACAGTTGATGACCTGATACAAGGGCCCCCACTGAGCATAGCCGTTGTCAGCGTCAACGTTGGCCGTCAGGATGTAGTAGACATTGTCGTTATAGTTCTGGCCGAGCAACACGTTGTCGGAGCGCATCTCGCCCCAGGCGATGAGCCGCTCCATGACGTCGGGCTCCTGCATGGCGCGGTAGCAGGCGCTGACGGCACTCTCGACGTCGCTCTTCGACTGCCAGAAGTCGTCGCTGACCAGCTCGGTCTGCGGCTTAATGTCGAAGAAGTCGGAACAGGAGGTAAAGATAAGCCCACCCCCTACTCCTCCCCAAGGGAGGGGAGCAAGGATAGTCATGAGCCATGCCATTACAGCTCTCGTCTGTTTTTTTATTCTTAATTGATACTTCATCATATATATTCCTTATTATTTATAACAAGTCTATTCTCAATTCCCCTCCCTTGGGGAGGGGTTAGGGGTGGGCTTTCTTCCCTTGGAGAGAGGTTAGGGGTGGGCCCTACAACCCTATTGTCACGCCCGCCGTGAAGTATTTCGAGCGCGGGGTCTTCGACCAGTCGGCACAGATGCCCTGCGCGTTATAGCCCACCTCAGGGTCGACGCCCGAGTAGCGGGTCCAGGTCAGGATGTTGTTGAGCGTGAACGAGAAGGTGACGTTGTTCAGTCCGACCTGCTTCACCAGCTTGGGATCCATCTGATAGTTCAGGGTCAGCTGCTTCCAGCGGAGGAACGAGCCGTCCTCAACAAAACGGTCGGAGCCCATCCAGTTGCGGCCGTCCTGATAGAGGGCACGGGGCATATCGGTCCGGTCGCCGTCCTTGCGCCATCGCCAGTTGACGGAGACGCACTGGTTGTCGTTCGAAAACATATTCTCGGCATACATACGGGCATAATTGATGACCTTGTTGCCGTAACGGAAGTTGAAGAAGCAGTTGAGCGACAGTCGCTTGTTATAGCGCAGCGAGAAACCGAAACCGCCGTTCAGTTTGGGATTACAGTTGCCAAGGTAGACCACGTCGAGCTCGTCGATGGTGCCGTCGCTGTTGATGTCATCGTAAACGGCGTCGCCCCCGCGGAACCGGCGGGCATTGGTCGTGCCGTAAGCATAGTAAAGGGGCACTGGCTCGCCGAAGCTGTCGAAGACGACGGCGCCATCCTTGTCGCGGGCCACGGGAGCATTGGGGCCGCTGACGCCGGTCACCTCGGTAGCGCTATACCTGTCGTACTGATAGACACCCCGTGAACGCAGGCCATAGATGGAGCCGAAGGAGTTGTCGATCTGAACGCGGCTCAGGTAGTTGCCATTGGAGTAGTTGAAGTCGCCGTTGTAGGAATCGAGCACGTTCGGGTCGAGGGCGATGATGGTGTTCTTGTAGTTAGAGAAGTTGGCGTTCAGGTCGAGCACGAAGCGGCCGAACGAGATCAGGTTGGTGGTGTTCATGTTGAGTTCCCAGCCGTCGTTGTCCATCGTGCCGGCATTGATGTAGCTCAGCTGGGTGAAGCCACTCGACGAGGGAATGCGCATGTCTCGGAAAAGCATGTCGTCCGTGCGACGGTGATAGACGTTGAGGTCGGCCGTGAATCGGTCGTCGAAGAGTCCGAGGTTCAGACCCACGTTGATGCTCGTGGAGCGCTCCCACTTCAGGTTGGTCAGTTTCACCGACGAGGGTTTGATGGTCGGCGTGCCCAGATAGCTGCTGGCGCCCGTCGACCATGAGCCGTTGTAGCGGGCGAAATAGAGGTATTCGCGGTCAGGCATATTGCCAGTGACGCCCCAGCCGGCACGGAGCGAGAATTCGGAGAGCCACGACTCGAATGACTTCATGAACCGCTCGTCGGAGATGATCCACTTGCCCGAGACGGAAGGGAACATGCCCCAGCGGTTGCCTGTTCCGAAACGTGTACTTCCATCCCAGCGGATGGTGGCGTCGAGGATGTAGCGGCCCTGAAAAGCATAGTGCATGCGGCCCAGAACGGCCATCGAGCGCCATTGGCCCTGCTCGGAGTTCAGGTCGCGAAGGTTGGCGCCGGCCGAGGCGTCGGTGATGCTCTCTGAGGGTGAACCGTGGGTGGTGAAGCGCTGGTTCTGCGACGCGCCGCTGATCATCTGCCATGAGCCGTAGAGCATCAGCGAATGATCCTCGCCGAGGTTGGGCATCCACGTCAGGTTGTGGTCGGTCATGACGGAGAGTCCCTCGTTCTCTTGTTCCTCGCTACGGTTGACGTATTCATCGAGCCACGATCTCGGCACAATCTTCTTCGGCAGGAAACGGTTGATCTTATAGTTCTCGATGTCGAACGTCACGTAGCCGTTGTAGCGCAGGCGCTGCAGGTCGGTGGGCTCAATGAAGTCGTATTGCAGCCGTAGCGTGGGAATGATGCGCATGTTCTTCTGCACGTTCTCGGCCAGATGGGCCACGGCCACGGGGTTGAGGAGATCCTTCTGCGAGGAATTCAGGGCCGACGAGGGCAGGATGTTATAATAGACATCGGTGTCGCGGCCGTCGACGTCCTGACGGTAGATGCCCACGTTGGGCAACTTACGATAGGCCACGTCAAGCAGTCCGATGTTCGAGCCCGTCGAGGGGTAATACTGCTCGTAGTTGCGGTCGTTGTTGGTGTAGGTCATCGAGAAGTCGCTGGTGAACTTCAGCCGATCGGACACCTGATACTCCAGATTCATGCGGGTGGAGAAGCGGTCCAGGCGTTGCTCAATGACGGTGCCCGTCTGGTTGTAGTAGCCCAGCGAGGCGCGGAAACGCGCCTTCTGTCCACCGCCGCTGATGGAGAGCGAGTGATCGTGAGTCCAGCCCATCTGCGAGACCTCCTTCACCCAGTCGGTATTGTTGTTATACTGTTCATACTCCGAGAAGTTCGGGTCATAGTTGAACTCGGGAATGTCTGACTCCTGCTCGTCCATGTTGCGGTTGAAGTATGCCTGCTTCATGAGCATCGTGTAGTCGTCGCCATTGAGCATCTTCATGCCGCGGGGCTGCCAGTTGCCCGAGAGGCGGTAGCTGTAGGTGACACGTGTGGGGCCCGTGACGCCTTTCTTCGTTTTGATCGAGATGATGCCGTTGGCACCGCGGGCACCCCAGATGGCACAGGCGGCGCCATCCTTGAGCACGGTGATTTCCTCGATGTCCTCGGGCGAGATGTTGAGCAGCGTGGCAAACTGGTCGTTCGAGGCCGTGTTGTAGTCGAACGAGGCATCGATCTGCGAGTCAAAGGGGATGTCGTTGAGCAGGATGAGTGGCTCGGAGTTGGAGTTGATCGACGTGGTGCCGCGAACGCGGAGCGACGAGCCTGAGCCCAGGTCGCCCGAGTTGGCCACGATGTCGAGACCGGCGATGCGGCCCTGCAGGGCATCGTCGACCGAAGCTACGGACATGCCCTCGAAGGCTTTCATCGAGATGGTCTGCTGCGCACCTGAGAGCTCACGCACGGGGACGTTGAATCCCGAATCGCCAGTGCGGCGCTTACCTCGCACCTGGACCTCGGCGATGGCCTGCGAGTTGTCCTTCAGCTGGACGACGAAGCGGCGGCGTTCGCGGATGGGCAAGGTCTGCGCCCGACAGCCAACGTAAGAAATCTTCAGCGTGTTGTCGGTGTTCTTCACCTGCAGCGAAAAGTCGCCATTGAAATCGGTGACAGCCGACGAGACGATGCGCCCCGTCTTGTCCTGCTCGACGACGCTGGCGCCGATGCACTCACCGTCGGGTGACGTGACATGACCGGTAATCATCGTCTGCGCGGACAGGCCGCTTATGAATAGTGAACAGAGGAGAGTGAATAGAAGACGTTTCATTGGCTTATTCAGGGATTAAGGCACAATCGATGAGATGAATGACAGATTGCGACGACGAGACGATCTGTGTGGCTGTGCGGTAGTCGCTCGAGTTGACGATGAAGTCGCGGCTCTGCAGGTTGTATAGGCCGGGCGTCTTCACCACATGGGCCTCGTGGCCATGCCCGTCGGTGAAGGTCAGGTTCTGCCCGTCGCCGCTGACGGTGAGCTTCTGGAATCGGCCGGCATCCGTGCGGGCGGCCGTCTCGTAAGTCAGAGCCGGGAATGGCTGGTCGTCAACGTAGGTAGAATTATCGACAAAGTGATACTGCAGGAAGCGCATCAGCCTGACTGACCAACTGCGCTGCAAGGTGGGGTTGTCCATCTGAGCGGCAATCTCGTCCCACGTATGAAGCGACGGGTCGTTGCGGAAGGCTTCGTCGACGGCCTCATTCGTTGGCACGAGCACGGTGTACTGGAAATTGCCGAACGAGGAGACCACATTGCCCAGTCCGCTCGACTGCGACGTGCGGTTAAGTGTAAATATGCTCTTGATCTCCGGGTCGTTCTCAAACATCCGGAACACCATGTCGTTACCATTCAGGAGTTCGAAGAACCTGGAGAACTCGGGATGTTGCTGCAAGTTGGTGTAAACCGAGTTTGTTGGGTCTTGCAGGATGCGGTCGATGATGTAGCAACGGCCATTGTCGGCATCGTAGCGACTCACCTGGCGGGCCTGCGGCACGTTTTGCTCCATGTCGCCACCGCCCTGAGCCATCATCTGCTGCCCTACCCCCTCGACACGAATCGTGGAGCCACCCTTCGACTGATAGTAGTGGCGTGTGCCGTCGTCGACGTAGCCACCCATGCGGCCTTCGTCGTCCTTTGTGCCGACGATGATGTGGCGGTCGCAGATGTCATAGAGGCGGTTGCGCAGCAGCGCCTGGTCGTCGATGTTGCGCAGCAGTTCGCCCCGGGTGCCGTCGTCGTTGACGCTGAAGACATCGGCCGTCACAGGATTGTCGCGCGTCTCGTCATATTTGAATGCCCAGATCTCGCGCTGCGTCTTGCCCTTGGCCCAACTGACGGGGTCGCGGTAGTTCAGCAGGGCTTCGTCGGTGGGCACCAGCAGGTTATACATGTTCTCCATGGAGCGCAGGTAGAGATAGAACTTCATCTCGCGGTCCTGCAGGGCCCAGTTCATGATGCGCGTCCCGGCATTGGTCATCACCGAGGCATAGACGCTCTGATAGTCGATGGGTGGATAGACCTTAT
Organism: uncultured Prevotellaceae bacterium; assembly: GCA_902779455.1. Classification (GTDB taxonomy): domain Bacteria; phylum Bacteroidota; class Bacteroidia; order Bacteroidales; family Bacteroidaceae; genus Prevotella. The sequence goes on along the minus strand of CACZBS010000001.1, from coordinate 37,351 downwards.
TGGTCATATAGACCACGCCGTTGCCGGCGACGTAGGAAGCGACGACATCGCTTCGGTCGACGTGCATGGCAAACGACGACTCGTCGTTCATCGTCGGCCACATCGAGGGCAGCGAGGTCATGAACGACTTCTTCTGATGGTTCTTCACGAAGAGGGCCACGAGCGGCGTCGGCACGTTGTCCCAATTGCCATAGGCATCTTTCAGGTAAGAGCCTTTGCCGCCGTTGATATACTGCTGCATGGCCTCGTCGGTTGGTACGAACATGACGCCCATGTCCTGCAGTCCGCCGTAGCTGTTCTGCGAGGGGTCGAAGTAGAGCAGTCCGTAGTTGGTCATGTCGTTGCCGTCGGGGTCGTGCGGTCGTGTCTCGGTGAAGTAATGTTTGGTGAAGACGGAGTCGCTTATGAGGGGGCGCGTGGCGTCGGAGCCGTCGTAGAGATGGTGGACGGCGTCAGTCACCGTGCTGTTATAATATGGAGCGCTGAAGCGTTCCATCAGCCGGGCGAACAGGCTCATCTGAGGCTCGCGGGCGATGACCTGGCTCATTGGCTGCAGGGGCGTCAACACGTCGTGCATCACGTGGACGTAGCCGTTCTTGCAGGTCACGTCCTGCTTGTCGACGTGCGAGCCGTTGATGTAGAGTCCCAGGGGGTCGTAGTCCTGACCGAGCACCAGCGAGAGGTCCTCCGTCGGAATCTTGTTGGCCGCCGTGTGCTGCGGAGTAAAGTGAACCATGTAGGTGTCGCTCTCGTCGTCTACCAGCCGCAGGCCGCCCGTGTTTTGGTATTTTTTCCAGAAGGGTGCTTCAAACTGGCGGTTGTCCTGACAGAACTGGATACTGTCCAAATAGGTGTACTGGGTGGCACGCCTCACGGCTGTGCCCTCGCCGCTCTGGCTCTCGGCGTCGCCCGTGTTGGCCAGCATATAGGCCAGATAGGCCATGTTGACGGTGCTGGCATTGAGCAGGCAACGCTTCTGGGCAGCCGTCAGCTCCTCATAAGCGTGGACGCCGTAGGGATTCTGCCCCTGAAAGAAGCGCTGCCATGCCTCGTCGCGGGCTGGAAACACGGTCTTCGAGCCTGTCAGCTGCAGCACGCGCCCGTAGTTCAGGTCGTCGACCAGTCGCAGATAGTTAGTGAAGCCGCCCTCCGCCTTCAGGTAGTCGTATATGCTCGCACCGAGGAAATCGGGTTCACGCTTCTCGTACTCATAGTCCTTCGAGCACGAAGCGGCGAGTCCTCCCATGAGCAACACTCCGAGGAGCGGCGCTGACCAGCGAGTAAGTTTCTGTTGAAAACGTTTCATTTAATCAGGTTAGTTTATCGATTGTTTCGGATGGCAAAGGTAATAATAAATATAATATGTGTCGCACCTATTCCGTCCATAAAATGTAACGAATGTCGCAAATCTCGCAGGAATGAAACATTTCTTACATTTTATGCCGCCCCTACGGCTCGGCCTTTCGCGCAATATTTAGTACTTTTGCAACGAAACCAATAACAACACTGTTCCGTCATGAAACATTTCAGACTATTCGCAACCGTTCTTTTCGCTCTCGCTCTCACTACGGGCGCCACGGCCGCCGACCTCACCCTCCGCTACGAACAGCCCTCACAGACCTGGATGGGATCGCTCCCGCTGGGCAACGGCCGACTGGGAGCCATGGTCTACGGCGGCACGCAGCGGGAGACCATCGCCCTGAGCGAGCTGACCCTCTGGAGCGGACAGCCCGACCCTGACTGCAACAACATGCTGGGGCCCGACCGTCTGCGCGAGATCCGCAGTGCCTTCCTCAACGGCGACTATAAGCTGGGCAACGAAATGGGATGGCGATCGATGAACGGTCACGGCCGCTCCTTCGGCACCAACCTGCCCTTGGGCGCCATCGTCATCCAGTCGGTCGACGGCCCTGACGGCGGGGCCACGAACTACGCCCGCGAGCTGTCGCTCGACGAGGCCATTGCCCGCGTTCATTATACTAACAACGGGACGGTCTTCAGCCGCGAATACCTCTGTTCGAACCCCGACCAGGTGCTGGCCGTCAGCTACAAGGCCTCGCACCGCGGTGCCATCAATGTTGACATCTCGATGGACCTGCTGCGCCATGCCGTCGTCGAGACTCAGCCTGGCATGCTCGACATCGTCGGCGACGCCCGCTTCGACAAGTTCGGCGAGGGCGGTGTGCGCTTCCGCGGCATGCTTAGTGCCACGACCGACGCCGGCGGCAGGGTCACGCCCGAGGGCGACCATCTGGCCGTGCGCGGCGCTACGCAGCTGACCATCATCTTCGACCTTCGCACCGATTTCCAGAACCTGCGCTATCGTGAGCAGTGCTATCAGACCGTCCGTCAGGCCGCCTCTAAATCGTTTGACCAACTGAAGAACGCCCACACGCGCGACTATCAACGGCTGTTCCGTCGTATGAACATTGACCTGGGTCCCAACAGCAGCCACGCTACGACGACCGACCAGATGTTCGCCGAGGCCCACAATGGGCTGTCGAACCCCGCCTTCGACGCCCTTTTCTTCCAGTACGGCCGCTATATGCAGATCAGTTCCTCACGCGAAAATTCTCCCCTGCCAAGCAACCTGCAGGGCGTCTGGAACGACAATCTGGCCTGCAACATGCCATGGACGTGCGACTACCATCTCGACATCAATATCCAGCAAAACTATTGGAGTGCCAACATCGCCAACCTCAGCGAGACGAACACACCGATCTTCGGCTACATCGCCCTGCTGGCCAAGTATGGTCACGACACAGCCCGCAAACTCTACGGCTGCGGCGGATGGGTGACGCATACAATCAACAACGTCTGGGGCGACACGGCACCGGGCAACTCGCTCAATTGGGCCCTCAACGTGACGGCCGGCGCATGGCTCGCCACGCACCTCTGGACGCACTATGAGTTCACTCAGGACAGCGAATACCTGCGCCAGACGGGCTATCCGCTGCTCAAGGAGACGGCCCAGTTCTTCGTCGACTACATGGTCGAGGATCCGCGCACGGGCTGGCTGCTCTCCGGTCCCAGCATCTCGCCCGAGAATGCCTTCCGTGGTGAGGACGGACAGAGCTACTCGCTCTCGATGATGCCCACCTGCGACCTGGCCACCATCCGCGAGATCTATCACGCCTGCATCGAGGCCAGCCGCATCCTCGACGTCGACGCCGACTTCCGGGCCCGGCTGGAGCGCGACATCAAGCGGTTGCCTCCGTATCGGGTGCTCAGCAACGGAGAACTCGCCGAGTGGCTGCTCGACGTGGGACGGGCCGACCCATCGCATCGACATGCCGCCCATCTGCTGGCCCTCTATCCTTTTGGTCACATCACGCCGGAGTCGACACCAGAGCTGGCCAATGCATGTGCCACCTTCCTGAGCAATCAGGAGTCGCATCCCAACTGGGAGGACACCGAGTGGACGCGCGGCAGCAACATCAATTTCTATGCCCGCCTGCACCAAGGCGACAAGGCTTACGAATCCCTCACAGGTCTCTACACGGGATTTATGCGCGAAAACCTCATGACCGTCTCCCCGGCCGGCATTGCGGGGGCCGAGAGCGACATCTTCTCGTTCGACGCCACTGAGGCCGCCGTCGCCGGCATCTGCGAGATGCTGCTCTCAAGTGGAGAGCGCACTCTACACTTCCTCCCTGCCCTCCCCTCGGCATGGCCGTCGGGCAGCGTGCGCGGCATCTGCGCGCGGGGCGGCATCGAGGCTGACTTCAGCTGGAAGGATGGCCGCGTGGTGAAGGCCGTGCTGCGCTCAAAGACTGACCAGACCGTCACGGTCAACATCAACGGACAGCAGAAGACCGTCAGACTGACATCAAGAAAATCAACATCTATCGTTTGATCCTTTTTTGTATACCGCCAGTATACACATTGTATACCTTGGGAAAACACATTGTATATCGGCGGTGTACAAAGACGCGAATGATAAAAGAAATTAACATGAAGCGGATTATCACAACCACTGTAGCCATCGTGCTGACCTTTCTCTACGCCATGGCCGACGTCAACGAACGTCAGTTGCATCAGGGATGGCGCTTCCGTCAGGGCAACTCGGAAATCTGGCACCCCGCTGAGGTGCCAGGCAACACACACCTCGACCTGATGCGCTGTCGGATCATCGACGACCCCTACTTCCGACTCAATGAGCGAAGCGTCCAGTGGATCGACAAGGAGGACTGGATGTACGAGACGCACTTCCAGCCCACCGCCGACGAGTTGCGCGCCACCAACCAGACCATCGTCTTCTACGGACTCGACACCTATGCCGACGTCTACCTGAACCACCATTTGCTCGTGCGGGCCGACAACATGCACCGCACGTGGCGATGCGACGTCCGCGGCATCCTGACCGAGGGCGACAACCTGCTGGAGGTCTATTTCCACAGCCCCATCAAGATCAATGTGCCGAAGTTCGACGCGCTGCCCTATCGCCACAACACGGGCCCCGACCACTCGCAGATGGGCGGACTGTTCGACAAGACCATCTCGCCCTTCGCCCGCACCGCCGGCTTCGAATACGGCTGGGACTGGGGCCCGCGACTCGTCACCTTCGGCATCTGGCGACCCGTCGTCCTCCAGACGTGGAGCGGACAGCGCATCGCTGACGTCTGGTACATTCAGAAGCAGGTCAGCAAGGCACGCGCCGACCTACGCACCGTCGTCGAGATTGAATCCGACACGGACGTCGACGCCGCCACCATCACCATCACCGCCGACGGCAAGCCCGCCGCAAAAAAGACCGCTCCCCTCCACAAGGGTCTCAACACCGTCACCCTCGACTACTCCATCAAGAAGCCCCGCCTCTGGTGGACCAACGGCCTCGGCTCCCCCACCCTCACGCAGATGAACTGCTGCCTGCATAGCGCGTGTTGCGACTCGGTCGCGACGCCCCTCGGCATCCGCAGCCTCAAGCTCCACAACGACAAGGACCAGTGGGGCCATAACCTCTACTTCGAGCTCAACGGCGAGCCACTCTTTGCCAAAGGATCCAACATGATTCCCAACGACAACTTCCTCGCCCGCGTCAACGACTCCATCTACCGACAGGTGGTCGCCGATGCCGCGGCCGTCAACATGAACATCATCCGCGTCTGGGGCGGCGGCATCTACGAGGACGACGCCTTCTACCATTACTGCGACGAGATGGGCATCCTCGTCTGGCAGGACTTCATGTTTGCCTGTCAGACCTATGAGGTCGACTCGGCCTTCCTGGCCACCATCCGCCAGGAGGCCATCGACAACGTGCGACGTCTGCGCAACCATGCCTGCATGGCCGTCTATACGGGCAACAACGAAGAACAGGACGTCTGGTTCGGATGGGGCGGCAAGAAGCGCTACTTCGAGGAGCGCGGCCAGGCCGACCGCGTCTGGGCGATGCAGCGCAGCATCTTCTATGAGGTGCTGCCCGAGGTGGTGCGCGACTATGGCGGTGGCACGGCCTACCGGCCTTCGTCGCCCTGGGCTTTCGACGACACAGCCTCCGACGGCATCAACGGCGACGACCACTACTGGGGCGTCTGGCACGGCGGCGAACCTATCGAGGCTTACTTCGACCACCATGTGCGTTTCGAGTCGGAGTACGGGTTCCAGTCGTTCCCGGAATATGAGTCGGTGCTGCTCTATAACCCCGATGAGCGCGACCACAACATCTATTCGGAGGTGATGATGGCCCATCAGAACGCCGGCACCTACGCCAACCATCGCATCGAGGAATACATGGCTCGCGACTACCACGTGCCCAGCGACTTCAAGCATTTCCTCTACATGAGTCAGGTGCTGCAGGCCGACGCCGTCAAGATGGGCATGGAGGCCTTCCGCCGCGACCGCCCCTTCTGCATGGGGTCCATCGTCTGGCAGCTCAACGACTGCTGGCCCGTCGCCTCCTGGTCGAGCCGCGACTACTACGGCCGATGGAAAGCCCTCCACTACGTCACCCGCAAGGCCTACGCCGACATCCTCGTCAGTCCCCGCATCACGGCCCACCCCCAGCCCCTCCCGAGGGGAGGGGAGCCTGTGAAGCAGGTGGCCGCCCTGCCCTCCGAGGAGAACGCCAAGGCCATGGCTCAGCAATCCCCCTCCCTTGGGGAGGGGTCAGGGGTGGGCTTCCTTGACCTCAAGCTCGTCAACGACCGCCGCACCCCCGCCGCCGGCATCCTGAAGATTCAGGCCATGACCATGGACGGCCGCATCGTCCGTGAGCAGAAGCAGAAGCTGACGCTCCCCAAGAACGACGCCATCGCCGTCGAGCCCATCCCCCTCAGCGAGTTCATCGCCAACGAGCGTCCCGAGGACGTCATCCTCTACATCACCTTCGAGACATCCCCCTCCCTTGGGAAGGGGTCAGGAGCGGGCTCCTACTACAACATCGCCTACCCACTGCGCCAGAAGCAGATGGACTACCCACGCCCCCACATCACGACCGACATCGCCCCCGCAACAGACGGCTTCACTGTCAGCATCACCACTGACGTCTTCGCCCGCGCCGTCTTCCTGAAGACCCGTGGCATCAGCGACGTTTTCTCTGACAACTACTTCGACCTGCTGCCAGGCCAGGGCCACACCGTCCACCTGCGCACCACGAAGCCCCTCGACCGGATCCGGCAGGAGCTCGAAGTCATCACCCTCGCCGACACCTATCAAAAGGAATAATCCGAAAGCACCATGCCCAGCATCAAATCCCCCATCCCGGCATATTGCAATGCCATCGCGGCCCTCCTCATCGTCCTTGTTTGTTGCGATGTCGCCGCACCCCTCCCCGCCTCCGCCCAGCCCTCACCCACCGCCTTCCGCCGCGTCGGCTCGCAGGACGAATCGCGCCAGGATTTCTTCCCCGGCGAAATCCGCGCCCGTCCCGTCCTCGGCAACTACACCCAAGGCCAGTACATGGGGCTCTTCTGCGGCGGACAGGACCTCGCCGGTCCGCAGCAGGACTTCTATGCTGACCCGCGCTGGGGCGACCAGGGCGACGGCACCTTTGCCAACCCCGTGCTCAATGCCGACTTCAGCGATCCCGACGTCATCCGCGTCGGCAGTAAATACTACATGACCTGCTCCGAGTTCCACTTCATGGGCATGCCCATCCTCGAGTCCGACGACATGGTCAACTGGCAGGTCGTCGCCCAGATCTTCTCGTCCATCGACCTGCCCGGCTATAGCTCGATGTCGAAGTATGGCGGCGGCACGTGGGCCCCGGCCCTGCGCGAGCACGGCGGCCGCTTCTATATGTACGTCTGCACGCCCGACGAGGGCCTGTTCATGTCGACGGCCGACGACATCCGAGGTCCCTGGGCGCCGCTCCATCAGGTGCGGGCTGTGAGCGGATGGGAGGACCCCTGTCCTTTCTGGGATGAGGACGGCCAAGCCTATCTGGGCCGCTCGCAACTGGGTGGCGGCCCCATCATCATCCATCGCATGAGCGCCGACGGTCGCGAGTTGCTCGACGACGGCACGGAGGTCTACCGGGGCGACACGTCGGAGGGCACCAAGCTGTTCAAGCGCGACGGCTGGTACTATCTCAGCATTCCCGAGGGAGGCGTCGGCACGGGCTGGCAGCAGGTGCTCCGCTCGCGCAGCATCTACGGACCCTATGAGGGCCGCACGGTGCTCGAGCGCGGCGTCACCAATGTCAACGGCCCGCATCAGGGCGCCCTCGTCGACACGCCCGAGGGCGAGTGGTGGTTCTTCCACTTCCAGAGCCACGACCCGCAGGGCCGCGTCGTCCACTTGCAGCCCGTCGTGTGGGGTGCCGACGACTTCCCCGCCGTCGGCACCGACTACGACGGCAACGGCATCGGCGAACCAATGAAGATCTGTCGCAAGCCCGCTACGGGCGTCGCCAGCGCGGTGCATTATCCACAGGGCAGCGACGACTTCTCGTCGGCTACGCTCCACCCCATGTGGCAATGGAACCATAACCCTGACTCATCGCGCTTCTCGCTCAGCGAGCGTCCGGGATGGCTGACCATCCATCCCCGCAATGCCACGACCCTGCGCCAGGCACGCAATCAGCTCACTCAGAAGCTGATGGGCTATCGCGGTCAGGCTACCGTCCTGCTCGACTTCGCAGAGCTGAACGACAGCTCGCGTTCAGGGCTCGAGTGCATCGGCTCCAACTTCGTCGGCGCCGGTATACGCAAGGGCGGCGGCAAGACCTATCTCTACTGGGAGCGCGAGGGCAAGGAGACCATCGTCACGGCACTCAGCAGTGTCGCGACGACCATTCATCTGCGCCTCACGTTCGATGCCATTAAGAATGAGTTCCAGTTCAGCTACAGCCTCGACGGCTCGACGTTCACCGACTTGGGCGATACCTTCAACGAGTCGTCGCGCGACTGGAAGGGCGCCCGCATCGGCCTCTACTCCTTCACAGCCGGTAACCACGGCGGTAGGGCTCATTTCGACAACTTCACCTACGAGTTCCAATGAAGAAGATTCTATTGATTATTGGGGCCTGCGTGGCGGCGACGACCGCCTGGGCCACATGGGACGAGCAGGCCGTGCTGGCCCGCCGCTTGTCGGCCGACGCTTTTCTGCTTGACAAGCAGGCCTATCTGGCCCAGAGCGCCTACACCAACGGTGTGTTCTTCGACTACAATAACGACGGCTTGCTCGACCTGCTCATCGTGGGCCGCGGCGGCGACTGGACCATCAAAGCCGACGTCAACATTGTGGCGCTCTATCGCAACTTAGGGGCCGAGGCCGACTATCGGCTGCAGCGCGTCAGCGACACAGGCCTGCTGCCTTTCACCGACGAGGGCTACTACAACCCCGTCTCGGCGGGCGACGTCGACCACGACGGCTACACCGACCTGCTCATCATGACCTACCACGACGGCCGCCACATCGACCTCTATCTCAACGACAATGGCACGGGGCGCTTCATCCGGCAGGAGAGCGTGCAGTTCGAGGCGGCCACCAACGGCTCGTGCATGCTGGGCGACCTCGACGGCGACGGCTGGCTCGACGTCGAGTTCTCGGGCTACAGCGACCGCTCGGCTACGGCGCTGAAGCTCTACCGCAATCAGCACGACGGCACGTTCTCCGACATCTCGCAGGCCAACGTCACGGGTGCCTTCCAGGGCGGTTCGGCCCTGGCCGACATCAACGGCGACGGCCATCTCGACATCATCGCCACGGGCAACGGCAACAACTGGGTCTGCCTGGCGCCCATCTACCTGAGCCAGGGCGACGGCACCTTCACGACGGTCACTGAAAGCAGGAGCGGCGTGAAGGGCGTCAGCCGCGCCACGCCCCTCGTCGTCGACCTCAATGCCGACGGGCGGATGGACATGATCGTCAACGGCGAGCCCAGCGACGGTTCGGGATTCCGCACCCGCATCTATTATCAAAAGGCCGACGGCACCTTCCTGCTCGACACGACCTACCCCATCATTCCCGTCAATCAGGACGGCGGCATCAACATGGGCGATGCCGACGCCGACGGCAACATGGACATCATCATCGGCGGATGGACGGGCGCAGGGGCACCACAGGGCTGTTATTCGTCGCCCCTGCGGGTCTATGAGAACCACCCCGAGGATGCGGGCCTGCCGGGCAACGTGCGCCCCGAAGCGCCAGAGAGCGTCAGCGCCACCATCGAAGGCGACAGCCTCATCATCACCTGGACGGCGGGCAACGACCGCGAGTCGGCCGCCGAGGCCCTTCGCTACAATCTCTACGTGCGCCACGACGACACGGGCGAGCTCTTCACGCTCATCCCCGCTGACCCGCAGAGCGGCCGGTTGCTCGTCGGCACCGACCTGCAGACGTCGCTTTCATCAAGCATCCATCGCTATGCCCTGCGCCACTTCGGCAACGGTCAATATACCGTCGGCGTGCAGACGCTCGACCAGGCCTATGCCCCCAGCCCCTTCGCTACGGGCACCACCGTCGAGGCCGATGGCATTGGCGAACACCGGCCGGCACCCTCTCTCCAAAAACAATACTATGCTTTGGATGGCTCAAAGCTTCCCTTTGCCCCCACCAAAGCAGGCCTTTACATCCAGCGAAGCAGCACTTCAACCGAGAAACTCCTCCTGAAATGAGAAACATCGCCCTCATCATCGGTCTGGTATGTTGCGAAGTCATCGCAACCCTCCCCGCCGCAGCCCAGCCCTTCCGCGATCCCACCCTCCCCCGCGAGGCCCGCATCGACGACCTCATCAGCCGCCTCACCATTGAGGAGAAGGCCAACCTGCTGATGCACTATTCCCCCGCCGTCGACCGCCTCGGTCTGCATCAGTTCCAGTGGTGGGGCGAGGCGCTCCACGGCGTCGGCTTCTCCGGATTTGCCACCGTCTTCCCAGAGCCCATCGGCATGGCCGCCTCGTTCGACGATGAGCTGTTATATCAAGTCTTCGATGCCGTCAGCACCGAGCAGCGTGCCAAGTACAACAAGGCCGCCCGCACCGGCACGTTCGACACCTTCCAGAGCGTCTCCGTCTGGACCCCCAACGTCAACATCTTCCGCGACCCCCGCTGGGGCCGTGGTCAGGAGACCTACGGCGAGGACCCTTACCTGACCAGCCGCATGGGGCAGGCCGTCGTCCGCGGTCTCCAAGGCTTCGCCAAGAATGCCGTGCATGTTGCGACTGAGCCGCACCCCCGCCGCTACTACAAGGCCCTCGCCTGTGCCAAGCACTACGCCGTGCACAGCGGCCCCGAGTGGAGCCGCCACCGCATCGACGTCGACGACATCCCCGCCCGCGACCTCTGGGAAACCTATCTGCCCGCCTTCCGCGACCTGGTGCAGAAGGCCGACGTCCGCGAGGTGATGTGCGCCTACAACAGCGTCGACGGCGAGCCCTGCTGCAGCAACGCCCGCCTGCTCCGGCAGATCCTGCGCGAGGAGTGGGGCTTCACCGGACTGGTGGTCAGCGACTGCGACGCCATCAACGACATCTGGGTGGAGGGCCATCACGCCGTGGAACCCGACGTGGCCCATGCCTCAGCCCGCGGCGTCGCCGGCGGCACCGATCTCAACTGCGGCGGCAGCTACACCTCGCTGCCAGAGGCCGTCAGCCAAGGGCTCATCAGCGAGCAGCGCGTCGACGAGAGCCTGCGCCGCGTGCTCCGCGCCCGCTTCTCGCTCGGCGACTTCGACCCCGACTCGGTCAGCGAATGGAACGCCCTGACGATGGACGTCGTCAACTGTCAGGCCCACCGCGACCTCGCCCTCCGGATGGCCCGCGAGACCATCACCCTGCTCAAGAACGACGACAACGCCCTCCCCCTTCAACCCACCTCCCTCGTCGTCATGGGCCCCAACGCCAACGACTCGACAATGCTCTGGGGCAACTACTCTGGTCGGCCCGCCCACACGGTGACTATCCTCGAAGGGATTCAGGAGAAGATAGGAAAGGAGAACGTCACGTTCATCGACGGCTGCGGCTACGTCAGCAAGAACATCCGCACGGAGAACCGCTTCGCCCACCTCGGACGGCTGGAGGCCGACATCTGGTTGGGCACCCGCATGGAGGGCACGCCCGTGGCCCACCGCACCTTCACCCGCCCGCTCAACTTCAACCTCAACGAGGACGGCTTCATCGCCCGCGGCGTCGGACGCGAGAACTTCTCCGTCCGGCTGCGCGGCACCTTCCGCGCCCCCGAGACCGAGCAGCTGCAGTTTGCCATTGCCGGCGACGATGGTTTCCGCCTCATTGTCGACGGTGACACGGTGGTCAACGAGTGGCAGACACAGTCCACCAAGTACTGCTGGCCCACCATTGACGTGGTGAAGGGCCGCGACTATCAGATTCAGATTGACTACTTCCAGGAGGGCGGCGGTGCCGAACTGAAGTTCGACATCAACCGCTACCGCGAGCTCACCGACGACGAACTGCTCCGTCAAGTGCCCCGCGAGGCTGAGACGGTGGTCTTCGTCGGCGGCATCTCCTCGCGACTGGAGGGCGAAGAGATGAGCGTCAACGAGCCGGGCTTCCGCGGGGGCGACCGCGAGAGCATCGAACTGCCTGAGCGACAGCGGCAAATGCTAAAACAGCTGAAGCAGATGTGCAAGCGCGTCATCTTCGTCAACTGCAGTGGCTCGGCCATGGCCATGGTGCCCGAGCAGGCATCGTGCGATGCCATCGTTCAGGCTTGGTATGGCGGCGAGCAGGGCGGGCGCGCCGTCGCCGACGTACTCTTTGGCGACTACAACCCCAGCGGGCGGCTGCCCCTGACGTTCTATCGCTCGACCGACCAGCTGCCCGACTTCGAGGACTATCGCATGCAGGGCCGCACCTACCGCTACTTCCGCGGCCCCGTGCTCTATCCCTTCGGCTACGGCCTGTCGTACACAACATTTAAAATAGGAAAAGGAAAGATAAAAGACGACCGCCTGCTCGTGCCCGTCGAGAACACCGGCCAGCGCGAGGGCACCGAGGTCGTCCAGCTCTACGTGCGCGCCCTCGACGACCCCGACTGTCCGCTGAAATCGCTGAAGGGCTTCAGCCGCATCACGCTCGCGCCCGGCCAGAAGGGCACCGCCACGATCGCCCTGCCCCGCGAGACCTTCGAGCGCTGGGACGCGTTGACCAACACGATGCGCGTCATGCCCGGCCGCTACGTCGTCTACTACGGCACCAGCTCAGCCGACCGCGACCTGAAGACCATCAAGATTGACCTATAACCATCACCCATCCACCTTCAACCATCAACCTTCCCCCTACCCCCCTGTCGCTGACGATACTCAGTGGGCGACATGCCCATCTGCTTCGAGAAGAGCCGCGAGAGATAGTAGCTGTCGTCGATGCCCACCTTGAAGCAAATCTGGTTCAGGCGCATGTCGGTCTGATCGAGCAGCTGGCAGACGCGCTGCACCTTCATCATCGAGAAGTAGTTGAGCGGCGAATGGCCCGTCTGATGCTTGAAGATATTGGAGAAGTAGGAAGGCGAATAGCCCGTGAAGCGCGACAGGTCGCTGAGCGTCAGCCGGTGCTCCAGGTTCTCGCGCATGTAGTGGATAGCGGCCGCCACGACGTCGTTCTCAGAGTTCGGGCGGCGGATGTCAGCCAGCCGGAACTGCTGCAGATAGCGCATCGTGCCCAGATAGTGGTGGAGCATGGTCGAGGCATAGCGCAGGTTCTCACGGCCGAAGCCATACTCCATCGTCGAGAAAATCTCCTCGAACAGCTGGCCGCGGTCGCTGATGCGCGACTGCAGTGAGGGGCGCACGTCGCTCGGCGCTGCGGCCCCGTCGGCATAGACGTCGGCCTGAGAGCCCTTGAAGTGGAGCCAGTAGATGGTCCACGGCTCAGCGTCGTCGCTGCCGTAGACGTGAGGTCGGCCGGCCGGCAGGATGAAGTACTGGTCGCGCCCGACGTGCAGCTCCGCCTCGTCGCCGATGCGATACCAGCCTCGGCCGTCGACACAATAGATGAGCACATGCGCACTGATGGGCTCCCGACGCTGGCAGTAGTGATGAGAAGCGCGCGGATAGAAGCCGATGTCGGTGATGTGCAGGCCCTGCATCAGCGGGTCCTGCTCCTCCATCTCGACCACCTGCGGGGGCAGCACGATCTTACGCTCCCCGCGAAATCCCTCCTTCAGTTTCAGTTTCATGGCGGCAAAGATAATGAAAATCAGAGACATGGACAAATTTTCGGCACACAAATTCGCAAGAAAGTCCATCCTGCGCCGCAAGATTGTAAGGGTCGGGATTGAAGTCTTTTCGCTATCTTTGCACTCTGGGAACCCCGTATCAACTATTCAACCGACATGAACATCAGACTGACACTACTGCTTGCCGCCGGGCTGCTGACAGCCTGTCAGGACGGCGACGACATCGGCCGGGAGAGCTACTACACCTTCCGCGGCGAGACCGTCAGCAGCCTCTGCGAGCACCATCCCGAGCGCTTCTCGATGATGCATCGCGTGCTGCGCGAGTCGGGCCAGGAGACGCTGCTCGCCACCTACGGCCACTACACCGCCTTCCTGCCCACTGACTCGGCCTTCACGCAGTGGCTCGCAGAGCGCAGCACGACGCTCGACGCCCTCAGCGCCGAGGAGAAGCGCGACATCGTCTTCAACCACATCATCCGTTCGACCAACATCGACTTCCTGTCGAAGGACTTCCAGGAGGGCGCCCTGCCCGTGACCAACATGAACGGGCGCTACATGGTCATAGGCTATGAGCACGACGCCGGCGCCGGGCGTAACGACATCATCGTCAACCGCACCGGACGCATCGTGGAGCCCGACATCGAGGTGCACAACGGCGTGGTGCACGCCATCGACCACGTGCTCGTGCCCAGCGACGAGACGCTCGGCGCCCTGCTCGACCAGATGCCCGACTTCACCATCTTCGCCGAGGCCCTGCGGCTGACGCATCTGAACGACTCGATGGCCGAGACCTACGACATGACGTTCGAGAACCCCTTCACGACCGAGTTCGTCAACGTCGTCGGCTACAAGATGAAGACGCTGCAGCAGCGCCGGCTGGGCTTCACCGTGCTGGCCGAGCCCGACGACGTCATGCGGCGGGCGGGCATCAGCAGCGTGGCCGACCTGACCCGCTACGCCGAGCAATACTACGGCACGTCCGACGCCGACAACCCGACCAGCCGCGCGAACGCCCTGAACCGCTTCGTCAGCTATCATCTGCTGGATCGCCAGATGTCGACCAACACCCTTATCTACCAGGGCAAGAACACCTCGCAGACGGCCATGGACAAGCGCTACGAATACTACGAGACGATGCTGCGCTACCGCCTCATTGAGGTGAAGGCCGGCAACAAGATCAATACGCGCCGAACGGGCGCCTACGTCGGACTCGACGAGAGCCACTCGAACATCAGCGGGCTGAACGGATTCATCCACCGGCTGACCGACATGCTGGTCTACGACGAGGAGGTGATGCAGCAGGACGTGCTCAACAAGCGCATCCGATTCGACGACTACGCCGTGGCGCCCGAGCTGACGAACAACAACATCCGATGGAACCTCATCAACCTCGACGGCTTCGGCGGCTACACCATGGCCCCCGACTACTGCGGCGACCATCTGCGGTTCAATCAGGACTCGAAGATCATCATGTGGGCCAGCGAATGGTGGACAGCCCACCAGGCCGACGAAATCTCCGTCAGAGGCTGGTACGACTTCACCATGCGCATGCCCCCCGTGCCCCCCGGCACCTACGAGATACGTCTGGGCTACCGGGCTGAGCCCTGGCGCGGCATCGCCCAGCTCTTCGTCGACGGACAGATCATCGGCATACCCGTCGACCTGAGCTATACGGGCGACATGCCCCAGATAGGCTGGATCAGCGACGAGCAGACCACCGACCAGGGGGCCGAGAACGACAAGATGATGCGCAACCGCGGCTACATGAAGGCCCCCAACAGCATCTTCACCCAGAACGGCAACATCAACCTGCGCCAGGACATCAACTCGCTCCGCATCATCATCGGCACCTTCACCTTCCAGGACTACGCCCCCCACTACTTCCGGGCCAAGAACGTCGACTCGGAGAACGGCGAGTTCACGATGGACTATATGGAGTACGTGCCGGTCAGCTATATTGACATCGAGGGGAAAGACTGAATGATTCGACGACATAAAGATATACAAGCCTCCGGATAAAACCAAAACTGCGACGCAGTCGGATAAAACTGCGACGCAATCTGATGAAACTGTGACGCAGTTTCATCCGTCTGCGTCGCAAATTCAAGAATAGCCGTCAGTAAAGAACACTTCTGACGACGAATCAGTTGGAAACATCAGAAACCATAATTGAAACGATATGACATCCCGAACAATCACAACCATCCTGCTGGCCATGCTGACAACGGCCATGGCTTCAGCTCAGACCTACCACGAAGGGCAGTGGACGCTCGACGTCGACCGCCAGGGGCGCACCGTCAGCCTCAGCCACGACGGCCATCTCATCATCGCCGACGCCCACGCCGAGGCCGCCAGCGGCGACGCCACGCTCAGCTCGCTCACGGCCGTCAGCGCGGAGCTCAGCCTGACCGACGTCAGCGACTGCTTCGGGCGGGGCCGCGAGTATGCCGTCACCTACGCGATGCCCACGGGCGAACGGCTGCTGCAGACGTTCCGCTTCTACGACGCCCACCCCTACGTCGTCGTTCAGCTCAGTCTGACGGCCGAGGGCGGCGCCCGCTCCCGCCGGCTGGTGCCAGTAGCCACGACGACGCCCGCCACCTTCCTGCCCGCCGACCGCAAGAACCGCATGCTGTGGGTGCCCTGGGACAACGACGGTTGGGTGCGCTATCACTGCTACTACCTGAACCGCACGATGAACAGCATCTCGGCCACGGCGCTCTATCATGCCGACACGCGGCGCGGACTCGTCTGCGGTGCCGTCGACCACGACACATGGAAGAGCGCCATCCACGTCGCCGCCACCGACTACTGCCGCATGGACGAGCTGAGCCTCATCTCGGGCTACACCGATATCTATACGCGCGACACCATCGACGCCCGAACCGTCGTGCCCCACAGCGCCGTCCGGGCCGACACCGTGCGCTCGTCGCGCTTCGTCGTGGGCGTCTACGACGACTGGCGCAGCGGCATGGACGACTATGCCGAGGCCTGCACCCTCGTCGCGCCGCGCCGACAGCCCACCGACGGGCGTCCCTACGCTTGGAACACATGGGGCGTCATGCAGGACAAGGTGACCTACAAGGCCGTGCAGGAGTCGATGCACTTCATCCACGACCAGCTCATGCCCCACGGGTTCCACGACCGCAGCGGCCGCGTCGTGCTGAGCCTCGACGCCTGGGTGTCGTTCACCGACGACCAGATCCGCCAGTTTGTCGACTCGTGCGAGCGGCTGGACATGATTCCCGGCATGTATATGTGTCCCTTCGTCGACTGGAGCAAGTACGACCGCCCCATCACCGGCACGTCGAAGTACACCTACAAGGACCTCTGGCTCAAGCATCAGGGCCAGTACGTCAAGATGACCGACGCCTATGCCCTCGACCCCACCCATCCGGGCACGAAGATAGCCATGCTCAACGACATCAACCGCTACAAGCGGCTGGGCATCCGGTTCGTCAAGCTCGACTTCATGTGCCATGGTGCCGTCGAGGCCGACTCATGGTATAACCCCGACTGCCAGACGGGTCTGCAGGCCTACAACGAGGGCATGGACTTCATCCGCCAGAAGTTCGGCGACGACGTCTACCTCAACCTCTCCATCGCGCCCATCTTCCCCTTCCGCCAGGTCGACGGCCGGCGCATCTGCTGCGACGCCTACTCGTCGATCGACAACACCGAATATGTGATGAACTCGACCAGCTACGGCTGGTGGCTCTCGGGGCTCTATGTCTGCGACCCTGACAACATGGTCTTCAAGAGCATCTACCACAACGGACAGGAGACCGTCGGCGAGAACCGCGCCCGACTGACCAGCGGCGTCTGCACCGGCATGTTCGGCAACGGCGACTCCTACAGCGACGACTGCCGGGCGGGCTATCCCGCACAGAGCCGCGAGCGCGCCCTAATGCTGCTGACCAACGACGAGGTGAACATCATCCCGCGCACCGTCGACCGCGCCTTCCGCCCCGTCAACGGCAACGACTCGCAGCAGAAGACCGACGGCGCCGAGAACCTCATGATCGGCGAAAACGACACTTACGCCTATCTGGCCGTCATCAACTATCAGCCGCTCATCATGCCCGTCAGCGGCAAGGCGCTCTTCAGCCGCCTGGGGGTCGCCCCCGGGCAGGTGGCGGGCATCAAGGAGCTATGGACGGGCGAGCAGGTCAGCTTCGATGCCGACGGGTTCCAGTACAACGTGCCCGCCAAGGACGCCCGCATCTATCGCATCGAGAAGCGCACGCCGACCCCCGAGGCCATCCATACACCGCAGCGCCAGCCGTCATCGGCCGTCAGCTATTATTCGCTGAGCGGCCGGCCGCTCAATGCCCCTCAAAACAATGCCGTCAACCTCGTTCGCGAGGCTGACGGCACTGTCCGCAAGCTGTTATTCTAAACCTGTTCTATCTCCCCCCTTTTAAGTCCAGCTCGCCCGTAAGACGGATGTCGGCCGACGAGGCGCCGACCATGAAGCGGCAGGTGCCCTCGGGCGTGACGAAGCGCTGCTGACGGTCGTCCCAGCGGCGCAGCTGACTCTTGGCGATGGCGATGCTGACGCGATGGCTGCGGCCACGACCGATGCTGACGCGACGGAAGCCCTTCAGCTGCTTCAGCGGATTGCTGACGCCCTCGCTGTCAGGCAGGTGCACATAGACCTGAGCCACCTCGTCGGCCGACATACGGCCTGTGTTCTTGACCGTGAAGCTGACCCGCACCGTGTCGGCCTCGTCCTTCAATTGCAGGTCGCTGTAGCGGAAGGAGGTATAGCTCAGGCCATAGCCGAAGGGATAGAGCGCGTCGCCCCGGAAGTACTGATAGGTGCGGCCCTTGCCGGCAGTGAGGTCATAATTGCCGAAGTCGGGCACGTCGTCGAGCGTCTTATAATAAGTCAGCGGCAGGCGGCCCGACGGACAGTAGCGGCCCGTCAGCACATCGGCCACGGCCGTGCCGCCCTGCTCGCCCGGATACCAGGCATTGACGATGGCGGGCAGATGGGCCTGCTCCCAGTTCAGGGCCACCGAGCTGCCGGCGATGAGCACCAGCACGATGCGCGGGTTGACCTTCTGCAGCTCACGCAGGAACTCCTGCTGGTCGGCAGGCAGCTCGATGCTGCTGCGGTCCATGCCCTCGCGCTCAATGGTCTTGTTGATACCCATCACAGCCACCACCGCATCGGCCCCGCGCGCTATCCGGCCGGCATCGCCGAAGAGCTCCAGGCGGGTGGCCGCCTCGGGCCGCGGCACGCGCCACTCCAGGCGGGCCATCGTGAAGTCGCGGTAGTAGAAGTACTCGGCCTCCAGGTCGTACTCGCGTCCGGCTTCAAGCTCTATCTCACCGCGATCCTGCTGGACTGGGTGGTTCCACCACTGGTCGACGACCGTCTGGCCATTGACCTTCAGGCGTTCGCCGCCACCAGCCACGGTGAAGCAGAACTGATACTTGCCGCTCACCTCCGGGCGGAGCTTGCCGCGCCAGCGCGCCGAGAAGCTGCCCTGCGGGATGAAGGGGTCGGGCGGCTGGTTCGACGGCTCGTAGTTGACCCAAGGCTCCTGACGTTCGCGGGCATCGCCCTCCAGGTTCTGGTTGGCGTAGTACTGAGCCCGGAGTCCCTCGGGGAAACAGCGCTCGGGAATCATCTCCAGCCCGTCGACGGCCGAACGCCAGGGAGCATAATCCACCCTCACCCCCTGTGGTTCAAGCGTACTTCGCAGCCCTTGCAGCACGGAGACCGGTGCCCCCACGGGCACGCCGCTATAGTCGCCATACTCGCACTTGTCGGCATTGATGCCCACGACGGCCACCCGGCGCAGCTTCTTTGGGTTGAGAGGCAGCAATCCGTCGTTCTTCAGCAGCACGATGCTCTGGCGCGAAGCCTGCAGGGCCAGGTCGACGTGGACCTGACAGCCGACGACGTCGGGCGAGATCCTGGAATAAGGGTTATGGTCGGGATCGTCGAACAGTCCTAAACGCATGCGGGCACGGAGGATGCGATAGACCGCCGAGTCGACGTCGGCATCGGTGACCATGGCCTGACGGTAGGCCGTCCGGAGCGACTCGCCGAAGACGTCGTCGCCGCACTCCAGGTCGAGCCCGGCCTTGAGGGCCATCATCGCAGCCGCCTCCTTGTTCTTGGCCCAGTGGTGCGTCCAGACGAGGAGTCCCGGTGCACCGCAGTCGCTCACGACATAGCCGCTGAAGCCCCAGTCGCGGCGCAGCACCTTGGTGAGCAGCCAGGGGTTGGCCGTGGCGGGAATGCCGTTGACGGCGTTGTAGGACGACATGACGGCCTGGGCATCAGCTTCCCTGACACAAGCCTCGAAGGGTGCGAGATAGTATTCGCGCAACTGTCGCTCACTGACCTGTGCATCACATTCGAAGCGGTTGTGCTCCTCGTTGTTCACGGCGAAGTGCTTCGGCGTAGAGACACATTTCAGGTATCTTTTGTCGTAACCCTGCAGGCCGCGGACGAAGGCGGCCCCCATGCGGCCCGACAGCCAGGGATCCTCGCCGTAGGTCTCAGGCGTGCGGCCCCAGCGGGGGTCGCGGGCCATGTTGACCGTAGGACTCCAGAACGTCAGCAGGTCGCTGAACTGATCCTGCTGGTCGCGCCCCTGTCGCAGCAGGTTCCACTTGCCGCGGGCCTCGTCGCTGATGGCTGTCGAAATGCGCTCGATGAGGTCGGGATTCCAGGTCGAGGCTAGTGCGATGGCCTGCGGAAACACCGTGAAGCGGCCTGGCCGGATGACGCCGTGCAGGGCCTCGTTGCCGTGGAAGTACTTAGCAATGCCGAGTCGGGGCACGCCGAACGAGGTGGCTTGCATCAGGTCCGACTTCTCGTCGAGGGTGAGCCGTGAGAGCAAGTCCATGATCCGTTCATGCTGCGGCAGGCGCTCGTCCTGATAAGGATGCTGAGCCCCTGCCGGCAGAGCGACGGCAAGGGCTGCAGCAATGATGACGGAGTGAAGATTCTTTGTCATGATTACGTCTGACGACTTTACTTCCTGACGATTTTCCTTCCCTGCTGCACCAGCAGACCGCTGGCCTGAGGGCTGACGCGCTGGCCTGCAAGGTTATAGGTGGGAGCTTCAGCCCCGCTGCCGTCTTCGGTCAGCGAGCGGATGGCGCTGGCATAGGTCGTCGTGGCGAAGGGACTGGCGGCGCCGCAGAGGTCGACGGTCTGCACCCCCACCTCATAGTCGCCCTCGGGCACGCTGACCGCAAACGTGAGGACATCCTCCTCGCTGCGCACCAGCGTCTGCACGTCGCGATAGGTCAGCAGCCGGCCGGTCTCGAGGTTGGCGGGCAGCAGCTGGGCAGTCCAGCCCGTGGCGCGGTTGCGGACGCTGACGTTGTAGGCCAGTGCCGGTTGGGCTGTCTCCGCGTCGCTACCAGCCTCCCACCTGACGACGATGCGGCCGTCGGCATAGGTAGCCTCAACGCCGGTCGGGGCCTCGGGCAGCGTATTCTCGCCGTAGACATTCTTATAGATGCGCGACTCAAGCTTCCAGTCGCCGTCCCAGCCGCAGTGGAAGCTGAACACGTCCTTGACGTTGCGGCCATAGAAGTCGCCGAGGGCGAAGCTGCCCGATTCGGTCAGCCCGAAGCCCGACGTCTCAGCCGTGAACGTGTTGTCAGGGTTCTGCATAAAGACGAAGCTGCCCCATCCCAAGTCGTTGACGGGTGTCCAGCCGGTGGCAATGACGTCGACCAGTCCGTCGTTGTTGACGTCGACTGCCTCGGCAGCAGCTGCAGAGAGGCCATAGAGCCCATTGCCGCCGTCGACGTCGCTACGCACGAACGTGAAGTCGCCCATGCCGGTGTTCAGGTAGACGTCGGCGCGCTTGTCGCCCTGGTTGGGCGTGCCGAGCGAGAGGATGTCGAGCCAGCCGTCGCCATTGAAGTCGGCAATGGCCAGTTCGCTCTCGTAGCAGCCGACGAAGACGTCGGTGTCGATGGTCAGTTCCTCAAACTCGCCATTGCCCAGGTTCTTGTAGATGTAGAAGCAACCGCCGCCGAAGTTGCCGTCGCGCCATCCGGTGTAGACCAGGTCGAGGAGGCCGTCGCCGTTGAGGTCGGCAAAGCGGATGGAGCCGTTGCTGACGGGCGCAGCCATACGGGTGGCTACGGGCTCGAAGGTCGCCTCGTCGATTTCGAAGAGGGCCTCGGCGCGGGGGTTGACGTCGTAAGGCAGTGGATTGAACACGCGCTGGTCCTGGAAGGTGCCGTCGCCCTGATTACGGAACAGGCGCACGAAGCGCTCCCACTGGTTCTCCTCGTCGCCGGGCTCACGCTTGTAGTGGCGTTCGCCGAGCAGGGCGATGTCCTGCAGCCCGTCGCCGTCGTAGTCGCCGATGGCCACGGTCTTGGCGCCGTAGGAGTTGTCGTTGCGGCCCATGTCCATGGCCTGCAGCAGTCCGCTGGCCGGCACGATCTCGAACTGATAGCCCCGCTCAGCCCCCAGGTTGCGATAGACGAGCTGATAGATGTAGTCGGGATCCTCGCCGGCCCATACGCCGCATTCGCTCTTGCCGCCCGTCAGCACGTCGAGCTGTCCGTCGTTGTCGACGTCGAGCCATCGCGTCACGTTCCAGTAGAGGGGCAGCAGCCCGTTGGCGCCGAAGCCGTCCTGATCGTTGGGGTTTGAGTACTTAGCCGTGAACTTGCCGTCGCCCTGCCCGGTGAGCAGCACGCCGTAGGCCGACCAGTTGTAGAAGTAGCTGCCGTCGTTGACCTCGCCCTCGGGGGGCTGGGGGAACAGCCAGTTGGCACCGCCGTAGTAGATGTCGTCGAAGCCATCCTGATTGTAGTCGGCCACGGTGGCCGTGCCGCGATGCAGGGGCAGGAACTCCTCGGGCTGTTGCTCGAAGACCTGGGCGCCGGCCGTGGTGGTTGTGAGCATGGCGGCGCTCATCAGCAGGAAGTTGCAGAATACGTGTTTCATAATAGAATGCAATAAATGAGTTAATAATAATTAGGAGAATCGGAAGTTGAC
Organism: uncultured Prevotellaceae bacterium; assembly: GCA_902779455.1. Lineage (GTDB taxonomy): Bacteria > Bacteroidota > Bacteroidia > Bacteroidales > Bacteroidaceae > Prevotella. The sequence goes on along the minus strand of CACZBS010000001.1, from coordinate 14,781 downwards.
CGTGTGGTCGTAGACGTCGCCGGGGCGGAGCAGCGGTTGACGGAACGCGGGGTGATGGGGGGCGTCGGGCCAGAATTGCGGTTCGAGGCAGACGCCCTCGAAGGGGCGTGGGCTCCAGCCTGAGGTGTAGAGCAGGAGTCCGGGCAGCGACGTCTCTACCTGCAGCCGTCGGCCCGAGTGGGGGTCGGTGAGCGTGGCCGACTGGACGTCAAAGCAATGGTTGAAGCGGAAGCGTCCGAGCGGCCGGCCCTGGCGGAAGTCGAAGGGCGTCGTCGCGACGCTGGGCACGCGGCCCGTCGGGATGTGGTCGGCCGACGTCTCAACGTAGCGGGTGGCATCGGTCTGCAACTGATGGTCGGCGATGGTCAGGCATTGTCCGGCCGACAGGTTGAAATAAGCATGACACGTGGGGTTCAGCAGGGTCGGACGGTCGGCGGTGGCGCGAAGGCGCAACAGCAACTGGCAGCCGTCGGTCCAGCGATAGGTGGCCTCCACGTCGACGCGACCGGGGTAGCCGCCGTCGCCGTCGGGCGAGGTGAGGGTGAAGCAGACGCCATCGGCCAGCAGGCGGTAGTCCCACCGCCGGCGGTCGAAGCCGCAAAAGCCGCCGTGGTTGGAGTGGCGACCGTCGTTGGCATCGAGGCGGAAGGTCTGTCCGTCGAGCACGAAGCTAGCGTCAGCGATGCGGTTAGCCACGCGCCCGACGATGGCGCCACGATAGAGCGTGTCGCTGACATAGTCGTCGCTCCCGACGAGCACGTTGCCCAGCCGGCCCTCGCCGTCGGGCACGCAGCAGCGCGTCCAGCGTGCGCCCAGGGTGCACAGCTCGACCGTCGCTCCGAGGGCGTTGGTCAAGGTGATGAATGACAGTCCGTCAGCAGTATGTCGCACATCGGTTGTTACCATGCTTCTATAACTCTATAAGTTATGTGTCTCTTTTGCAGTAGGAGGTGACGTGTCCCACGTCACAATCCGCGGTTTTGTGACGTGGGGCACGTCACCTCCTACCTGGATGCTGCAAAGTTAGGCAAAAGGTCTGACTTCAGCATGGACAATCATACGCCCCGGAATGGACAAAGTGGCGCTTCTCGATAGTAATATAGGGGTATATTACCTTCAAGAAGTGCCACTTCTCCGCTAACAAACTATCAGTTAGCCCAGTGGTTGCCGATGGAGAGTCCGGGCCAGTCGTCGGTGCGGAAGGGCACGCAGGGCAGTCCGTCGGCGTTCTGCAGGTTGCAGATGGGGTTAACATGCCAGGCATAGCGCACGGCGACCGGAGCCTTGACGTCGGGACACGTGACGACGACCGACTGGCCGTCGATGCGGGCCTGGGCCCAGTGCCAGCGATGGTCGCTGCCGGCAATGGCAAAGCCACGGAGCGGCCCGCCGTCTGCCGTGCGCAGGCCGCGGGCATGACTGAACGCGATGCGGATGGCCTGACCCTCAATCTGATAGCCCTCATAGAGGGGCCCCGAATACTCCAGTCCCTGCTCACCGTAGTTCTTGGCGCGGGCGATGAGCGCCAGCCGGCGGCCCACCTCCTGCTTGTTCTTCGGATGGATGTCGCCAGCTTCGCCGATGTCGATCAGACAGGCCAGCCCCGAGTGCTCGACGTGGCGGGCGGCCATGGCCTGCGCCTCGCGCACCTCGGCCCACTCGTCGTCGCCGGGCTCGGTCTGGAGTTGCTTGTAGTTGGCCAGTTGGACAATGTAGAAGGGGAAGTCGTAGCCCCAGCGGGCGCGCCAGTCGCGGATCATCAGCGGAAGCAACTCGCGATACTGATAGCCCTTATGCTCATTGTTGCACCCCTGATACCAGATGGCGCCACGGATGGCGAAGCCGACAAGGGGATTGATCATGGCATTGAAGAGTACGCTGACCAGATTGGGCGTCGACGAATCGTTGACGGGCACGGGCTGAACCTGGGCGAGGGCCACGGTGGGCTGATAGCGCCACGGGCCACCGAGGGCGATGCGCTCACCGCGACACTCAAGGTAGAGCTGGTCGGCAGCACTGTAGAGGCCACCGCCGCCACCAGTGTCGACGATGTGCATGGCTATGACGGCACGCCCACCCTTCACCTTCCTGGCGGGGATGGTGTAAAGCCGCTGCTGGCCGTAGGCATCGGTCTGTCCGACGAGTTCACCATTGAAGTAAGTGTGGTCAATGTCGTCGACCAGCGGACCGAGGGAGAGCGTCACGCTACGGCCGGCCCACGAGGCAGGCAGGTCGACCGTGCGGCGCAGCCAGACGGCTCCGTCGTAGTTGTCGAGCCCGGCCTTCTCCCACTCCACGGGGATGGTCATCGTAGGCCACGTGGCGTCGCCGTCGAACGTGGCGGCGGCCCACCGCGGCTGCAGGGCGTCGTCGAAGCCGGGGTCGAGCGACATGACGCGCTGCTTCCAGGCCGCGAGGCGGTCGGCGTAGAGGCGTTCGCGCTCAGACTTGTCAGCAGGCACGAGGCTGAGGGCGTCGAGGGCCTCCTGCATGTCGGGATGGAGGCGGAGGGCCTCGCTGCTGGTCCACGGCTCGATGAACGTGCCGCCCCAGGAGGCGTCGATCAGGCCGACGGCGACATGCTGCGTCTGATGGATGTTGCGGCCGAAGAAATAGGCGGTGGCCGAGAACTCCTTGACACTCTGGGCGGAGCAGACCTGCCAGCCGCCGCCGAGGTTGGTCTGCAAGTCGGTCAGGGGTTGCGGGCTCGTCTGACGGCTCACCTGGAGCAGCCGGATGTCGGGATATTGGTTGGCCTCCTGCTTCTCCTGTTCGTAGTTCAGCACGCGGCCCCAGCCGTCGATGGGCATCTCCATGTTCGACTGACCCGAGCAGAGCCACACCTCGCCCACCATGACGTTGCGGAGCACGAGCCGCTGACCGTCGTTAACGGTGACGGTGTAGGGGCCGCCAGCCTCTGGTGTGCGCAGGCTGGTGCGCCATCGGCCCTCAGCGTCGGCCGTAGTGATGACGGTAGCGTTGTTCCATGAGGCGCTGACGGTGACCTTCTTGCCCGGTTTGGCCAGTCCCCAGATGGGGGCATCGGCCTGTTGCTGAAAAACCATGTTGTCGGTAAACAGTGGCGGCAGCTGGGGCCGCCCCTCTGACGTGAGTGCGGCTGCAGCTGAAAGGATGACGAAAAGGCTTCTGAGTTTCATAGGGTTGGGTATTGATTGTGTGTAGGACAGTTACTCGTTTGTGATTTCTATGATGTGGCTGACGAGCGGGTTGGCCGAGGTGACAGTGATGCCGACCTTCATCAGATAGTCGCCAGTGTAGACCTTGTCGTGGCAGCCGAGCCAACTCTGATGGCCGGGCATGAGGCATACCTCACGCACACGATAGCGGGCTGAGGGATCGAGCCCCCTCAGACGGGTGGGCAGCTGAGGCTCGCCATAGCGCGGATAGACGTCGTAGGCGAAGACGAGGGCATGGCGACGGTCGTCGCTGACGCGCTGCATGACGCAGTGCTGACCCTCGTATGGCGACACGAGACGATAGAGTTCAGGACTGTAGACGACGGGCTTCAGGCGGTTGTATTCGCGAATAGCCTGTCGGCAATATTCGAGGTCGTCGGCGCTCAAGGACTTAAGCCCGATGTCAAAGCCAAGCTTACCGGCGAAGGCGACGTCGACGCGGAACTTCACGGAGGCCCGGCTGTTCCAGTTGGTGACGTGTGCACACATGGCCTTCGCGGGCATGAACATGGAATAGCCCCACTGGATGAACAGGCGCTCGACGGGGTCGGTGTTGTCCGAGCACCAGAACTCGGTGAAATAGCGTAAGCCCTCAAAGTCGGTGCGGCCGCCACCGCCGGAGCACATCATCATGTAGAGGTCGGGATACTTCTGCTGGACGCGGCGGAGCACATTGTAGAGGCCACGCACGTAGTCGACGTAGAGGTTGCCCTGCTGCGTCTTCTCATAATGCGAGAAGATGTTGGTAATGGGCGAATTGCAGTCCCACTTCATGAACTTCAGACGCGGGTTCTCCTGCATGAGGTTGTCGACGACACCGAAGACGAAGTCCTGCACACGAGGGTTGCTGAGGTCGAGCACCAGCTGGTTGCGGAAATAATAGTCTTCACGGCCGTCCCACTTCAGGATCCAGTCGGGGTGCTGCTCTGCCAGTTCGCTCTGCGGGTTAACCATCTCGGGCTCAATCCAGATGCCGAACTCGACGCCGCGCTCATTGGCAGCCTTCACCAGATAGGGCACGCCGTTGGGCAGCTTCGAGCGCGTCACCTGCCAGTCGCCCAGTCCGGCATGGTCGTCCTTGCGTGGATACTTATTGCCAAACCAGCCGTCGTCGAGCAGGAAGAGGTCGACGCCCAGGTCGTGGGCCTCGCCGAAGAGGTCGGTCAGCTTCTCTTCGTCGAAGTCGAAGTAGGTGTTCTCCCAGTTGTTGAGCAGGGTCAAGCGGTCGTCCCCACCCTTATAGAGCTGATGGCGCAAGGCCCAGCGCTGGAACCGGCGACTGCCTTCGCCAATGCCCTCGGTGGACAGGGTGAAGTAGAAGTCGGGGGTGCGGAACGTGTCGGCCCGTTTCAGCAGATAGGTCGAGGCGTCAGGGTTGATGCCGCTGACGATGCGCAGGGCACCGTTGTGGTCGACCTCGAAGGTGAAGCGGAAGTTGCCCGTCCATCCCAGCGTGCCCATCAGGATGTGGCCATGCTCCTCTGTGGCGGGGGCGCCGAGGCCCACGATGAAGAAAGGCGATGCAAACATGTTGGCACGGGCCCCGAGGCGCGAGTCGACGATCTTCTTGCCGAAGCGGAGCGGCTGGCTCGACATCTGCATCTCCTTGGCCCAATCGCCCGAAAACTCCGTCAGATAGTAGGCCGCCGACTCGAAGTAGAGCATCGACGAGGCGTAGCGGGCGATGTAGACGGTGCCCTTCTTCTCGTCGTGGCTGATCTCAGTCCATTGGCGAATGATGTCTTCATCGGGATAGACCTCATAGTGGAGAACCACCGTGACGGGATAGAGCTCGTCGCGAAGAGTGATGGCGGTCTCATGCCCATTCTGAGTGTGAGAGACATACTTGAGGATGCTCGTCGGATGACCGTCGGCATGCCGAATTTCGAAAGCCGGCTCATAATAGTCCTCGGTTCCCATGACGGGATAGACCTCGAAGCCTTTGATGGCGGTGCTGGTCAGAGGGCCGAAGGGTTGACTGAACTGACTGAGGTCGGTAGCGTCGCTGAGCCGCTCGCCAAGATAGGACTGATAGAGGCGGCCGTTGTCTTTCACCTGCAACACCAGCTGGGTGTTGCGGGTCGTGATGTTGATGTTGGTCGCAGCAGTTGCCGGGCAGGCGAGTCCAGCGAGCATCAGGAGTGAGATAATCGTCTGTTTCATTATTTCGATTTATTGTTCTGTCTTTTATTCAACTACGTTACAGTAACTTTTTCGCTTTCGCCCTTTCGAAAAGTTTACTGCAAAAATAGCGGATTTTAATAATAATAGGTGGAGACAGAGCGCGCAAAGAATAAAAGAGATTTTGCAAAAAGGCCCCCGATGAAACGAAATAACACGATTCTGCGACATTTGTTACATCGAAAGCTTTGCCGTTCAGTGTTTTTTTCTTACCTTTGTCCGCTGATTTATATAAATAAGACTGCTAATCATGGCTTTCAAACGTATCGTCATTTTGTGTCTCACCGCCGTGCTGGCTCTCGCGCCGGACGTGCTTTTTGGGGCCAACTACAACTTTACGCGCATCGCCTCGAACGAGGGACTGAGCGAGCAGTGCGTCAAATCCATCGTGCAGGACCACTGGGGATTCCTGTGGTTCGGGACGAAGAACGGACTGAACCGCTGGGACGGACGGCAAGTGAAACGCTACGACGTGGACGACCTCGAACGCGGCTCTGGCAACCACAACGTGTCGGCGCTCTATGAGGACGCGCAGCACCGTCTGTGGGCCGGCACTGACCGCGGCGTCTACATCATGGACCCCATGACGGAGCGCTTCACGTTCTTCGACGTCAGCACCGACGAGGGGGTGCAGATAAAAAACTGGATTGCACAAATCACAGGCGACCACCAGGGCTGCATCTGGGTCGTCTCACCCAACGAAGGAGCCTTCCGCTATAACCCTGCGACGGGCCACATGTCGATGTATCGCACAGCCAAGGATGCCTCGTCGTCGCATCTGAACAACCCGGAGTGCATGCTGGTCCGTGCGAACGGCGACATCTGGCTCGGCACGAACGGCGCCGGCCTCTTCCGTCTCGACCAGAAGACCGGACAACTGTGGCAGATGCTGGAGGACAAGGACGGCCACTCACTGGCCGGGAAGAACATCTACGTCATGGCCGAGCAGGGCGACTGGATCATCGTCGGCGAGCACGAGGGCATGTTGATGAAATATAATCCCACGACCAACATCCTGACCGAGGTACAGGCTCCCAACGTCCACTATAAGGTCATCAGGGCCTTGACCGTCGACGGAGACGACCTGTTCGTCGGCACACAGAACGGGCTCTACATCGTCAACGAGCACGCTGGCACGGAGACCATCATCCGGGAGAATGACATCCTGCCGTCAGGACTGAGCGACAACCTTATCTATTCGCTTTATATGGACCGCGACCGCGGCCTCTGGGTGGGCACGATGATGAGTGGCGTCTGCTATCTGCCGCGTCAGGGCATGCAGTTCACCAGCTACCTGCCCATGGGGACACCCAACTCGCTTCATTCCAAACGGCTGCGCGACATGCTGCTCACGGCCGACGGCGACGTATGGATCAGCGATGAGGAAGGCGGGCTCAACATCTTCCACTCGGCGACACAGACCATCGAGCAGGTGCCCGTCACTATCTACAAGGGCGGCTCCAACCGATTGGGACTGATGGAACTGGGCGACGACGTATGGTCGGGCATTTTCAAGAATGGTCTCGACGTGGTCAACAAGCTCACACACAAGGTCGTACATTACTCGCCTGAGCAGCTGGGACTCGACGTCGAGGGCAGTGTCTACGCCTTGCTCCACGACAGCCACGGCAACGTCTGGCTCGGTTCGGGCAGTGGCGTCTACCTGCGATCAAGCGGTATGCGTTTCACCCGCATCAATACCCTGCCCGACATCTTCACGCAGGACATGGCCGAGGACCGCGACGGCAACATCTGGATTGCCACCATGGGCAGCGGCGTCTTCCGTCTTGACCCGAAGACTTTCCGCGCCGAGCAGTTCATCTACGAGGAGGGAGCCACCGAAGGCATCAGCTCGAATGGCATCAGTTCCATCACCATCACACACGACCAGAAGCTTTGGTTCTCGACCGACCGCGGCGGCATCTGCACTTACGACCTCGACACCCGCCAGTGGACGCGCTACTCAAAGGCCGACGGACTGCCCGACGACGTCGCTTACAGGATTCTGGAGGACAGAGAGAACAATCTGTGGTTCGGCACGAACCAAGGATTGGTGCGCTTCACCCCCGCCACCCGCCAAGTGCTTGTCTACCGCAGCAGCAACGGTCTGCTGAGCAATCAGTTTAACTATAAGTCGGCGGCCAAGGCCCTGAACCATAGTTTCCTCTTTGGCGGCACCAACGGACTCATCTTATTTGAACCGCGTCTGACCGAGGAAGACAGCATCACGAGCCCCATCTTCATCACGAACCTGCGCGTCAATGAGGCCGACGTGAGGCCCGAAGAAGGCGGCATCCTGACCACCAACATCCTGCATACACACGAGATTACCCTACCCCATGACGTAGGCAGCATCAGCTTCGACGTCTCTACGCTCAACTTCTCAGGCACCGAGAGCCGCTACCTGGAGTATCAGATGGAAGGACTGACCAACGACTGGACCACCACTCAGACGGGACTGAACATCAACTACTCGCAGCTGCAGCCCGGCAAGTACACTTTCCGTGTACGGCCCGTCGGTGACCCGCAGAACATGACCGTGCTGACGATCAACGTGCGCCACCCTTGGTGGTCATCGATACTGGCTCGCGTCGTCTACTTCCTGTTGCTCATGACGATGGCTTACTTTGTCTATCGGTTCATGCAGCGACGTCAGACGGAGAAAATGAAAGCTCGCGAGGCCCACTTCCGCGAGGAGCAGGACAAGCAGCTGCTGCAGGCCAAGATCAACTTCTTCACTAACATTACCCACGAGATCCGCACCCCGCTCACCCTCATCAACGGCTCTGTTGAGAATCTGAGGGAAGAACTGGAAGTGAACAGCAACAAGGCGCTTCAGAAAAACATCGGTGCCATCGAGAAGAACACGCGCCGGCTGCTGAACCTCATCAACCAGCTGCTCGACTTCCGAAAGGTGGAGTCGAACAGCTTACAGCTGGACGTCTCAAACGTTGACTTCGCTCAACTGCTGGAGAGCATCGTCGCCCGCTTTGAACCCACCATCAGCGGCATGCACAAGACTATCAGCCTCGACCTGGAAGACGACAACCTGATGCTGCAGGCCGACCAGGAGGCAGTGACCAAGATTGTGAGCAACCTGCTGAACAATGCCCGCAAGTACAGCGAGACGTTCATACAAGTGACAGCCCGCAAGAATGACGAACAGATGGAATTGCGCGTCACGAACGACGGACATCAGATTCCTCCTGACAAGGCCGAAGAGATTTTCCAGCCCTTCACCCGTCTCGACGATTCCCACAGCCAGTCCGGCTCTGGACTGGGTCTCTCCATGGCACGCTCCTTAGCGGAAATGCACGGCGGCAAACTCTACGTCAACACGCAGTCGGAATATAACGAGTTTGTGCTGACGCTGCCTCTGAAGCAGACAAACATCTTAGCAGCAGAAACGCCTGAGCCACCGGTCGAGGAAAAGACATCTGATGTCACTGCCGACAGCGCCCCGACGGAGATGCCTCTCGAGGTCATGGGAGGCGCTTCCACGATTCTCATCGTCGAAGACAACGAGGAGGTGCTCGCCATGGTGGCCGAGGGATTGCAGAAGCACTACAATGTAGTACGTGCAAAGAATGGTGTGCAAGGACTGAACAAAGCCCACAAAGAGCACGTCGACCTCATCGTGACGGATGTGATGATGCCCGAGATGGACGGTCTGGAGATGACGCGCCGACTGAAGGAGGGCATCGAGACGAGTCACATACCAGTCATCATGCTCACGGCCAAGCAGACGCTCGCCGGCCGCTTGGAGGGTCTGCGCGCCGGTGCCGATGCCTACATCGAGAAGCCATTCTCTTTCGCTCATCTGCTGACCCAGGTGGAGACGCTGCTCACCAACCGCCAGCGCGAACGCGAGAGCTTCATCAAGAAGCCCTATCTGCCCGTGCAGTCGAGCGGCATCTCGAAAACTGAGGAGCAGTTCATCGGCCGCATCACCGAGCTCATCCTGAAGAACATCCGCCAGTCGGAATTCAACGTCGAGCAGCTGGCCTCCGAGATGTGCATGAGCCGTTCCAGCCTGCACCGCAAGATCAAAGAGGTGAGCGACATGACCCCCATCGACTTCATCCGGCTCATCCGACTAAAGAAGGCCGCCGAGCTCATCCGCGAGCGGGGCTACCGCGCCAACGAGGTGTGCGAGATGGTGGGCATCAACTCGCCCTCCTACTTCATCAAGCTCTTCCAAAAACAGTTCGGCATGACGCCCAAGGAGTTTGCCAACCAGAAAGAATAACAAAAGGCTCATCGTTGCAAAGAATAGAAGAAATGTCGCAGCCATCGGCGAAAAGGCGCATTTTGCCACATTATTCTCAAATAATGACGCAGATGTGCGCCTTTATAATGGTTTTTATTTAATAATTTTGCAGCGGCATCAAACTTCATTGCACATGAAATCATTCAGAACGACACTTATTATCACACTGTTCCCCATTGTCCTGAGCGGGTGTCGCGGCAGCGAACGTGTCACCCAAGGACAATGGGCTCTCACCTACAGCGGCCGTGGCGTCAGCATCGTCCACGGCACAACCAGCATAGCCCAAGGTCTGCAAGCCGAATACCGGCTCGACGACCGCATCGTCAGATCTTCTGTCTACGGCCATCGCTCGTTCAGTCAGGAGCGCATCAGCGACGACTACGGACAGGGTCGGCGATGGACCATCACCTACACCGACGAAAAGCTGCCCACACTGACACAGACGTTCAGCATCTATGACCAATACGTGCTGACCGACATCGCCCTGCAGTCGGCTGAGGGCGTCAGCACCAACTATATGGCCCCCATCGTGGTCGAACAGACCGACACACTCATCAGCAATCCGGACAGGCGTCGGATCTTCGTGCCTTTCGACAACGACGCCTGGATCCGTTTCAGTTCGACCACCGAGCGGGCCGACACACTGCGGTCCTATGAGGTGACGTCCATCTACGACACGCGCAATCGCCATGGCCTCATCATTGGCGCCATCGACCACGACCGATGGAAGAACGCCGTCGAACTGACCGACGGGGCACGTCGGCTGAGGGCTTTCAGCGGAGTGGCCGACCAGCTGACCCGCGACCGTCTCAGCCATGGCGCCGTCTCAGGCCAGCGCGTCAGTTCGGCCCGCATGATGATCGGTCTGTTCACCGACTGGCGACAGGGTATGGAAACCTTTGCCGACGCCAATGCCACTACGGCCCGTCCGCGACCGTGGCAGAAAGCCATGCCCGTCGGTTGGAACTCGTGGGGCGCCCTGGCTTTCAAGGTGAACCACGACAACTCCACGCGCGTCTCCGATTTCTTTGCCCGCGAGCTGCAAACCCGCTCGTTTGCCAACGCCGACGGGCTGCTCTACACGGGGCTCGACTCGGGCTGGAACAGTTTTTCGGAGGAAGACCTGAAGGACTTCGCCGACCGCTGCCGACGCAACAACCAAGTGCCCTGCATCTACTGGACGCCCTTCACCGACTGGGGAAAGAATCCGGAGGCTCCCCTGCCGTCACAGTCGGGAGAGACAGGGAAGAGACTCATCTACAAGGACGTCTACCTCTACGCCAACGGACAGCCGCAGGAACTCGACGGGGCCTATGCCATCGACCCGACCCACCCCGCTGTGCAGCGCATGATGGAGCAGACCCACGACCTCTTCCGCCGTTGTGGCTATGAGTATGTAAAGATGGACTTCATGACCCACGGCCGCATGGAGGCCGACCGCTGGTATCGGCCTGAAATCACGACCGGCACCGAGGCCTATAACTACGGCATGCATCTGCTCGACAGCATCTTCTCGGACATGTATCTGAACCTCTCCATTTCGCCCATCTTCCCCGCCCAGTATGCCCAAAGCCGACGCATTGCCTGCGACGCCTGGAATAAGATCAAGGACACGGAGTACACCATGAACGCCCTCTCGTGGGGATGGTGGATCGACCGCATCTATCAGTATAACGACGCCGACCACGTCGTCCTGCGCGATGCCACCGAGGGTGAAAACCGAGCCCGCATCACGTCGAGCGTCATCACCGGACTCTTCATCACCGGCGACGACTTCTCTGCCGACACAATGGCCATCAGCCGCGCCCGCCTCTTCCTGACCAACCCCGACATCAACCGTCTGGCCACGGGCCGCTCGTTCCGTCCGTTGCAGGGCGACAACGATCGCTCGGAGCAGACCTTCATCCGTCAGGAGACGGACGGCGCCGTCGTCGTTGCGGCTTTCAATTATGGCGACAATCCACGCCCGTTCGTCTTCGACCGCCTGCTGATGGAGCTCGACGCCGAGGCGAACTATACTGTCGAGGAACTTTGGGAACACAAGCCCGTCAGCCTCGACGCCGCCATCATGATTCCCGCTAAGGATGTGCGGGTCTACAGGATTCAGAAAACAGAATAGACTCAATCAAACAATTATATAAATGAAGAAAGCGATTCTGACAGTCTTCGGCCTCGCGGCTATGCTGACGTCAATGGGAGCCACCGAAATGAGTGGCGGTAAATGGAACATCAGCCTCGACGAACAATCGAAGCGACTGACCATCAACTTCGACGGACGGACGCTGATGGCCGACGCCTACTGCGAAGCATCGCTCGACGGCCTGACCATCCATTCACACGAGGCCGAGACCGTCAGCCACGACCAAAAGGACGTTGCGGACTGCTTCGGCCCGGGCCGACAACACACCCTGACCTACACCATGCCCTCGGGCGCAAAGTTCATACAGACCTTTGCGTTCTACGACGCTCTGCCCTACTTCGTGGTCTCGCTCGGCGTCACCAAGGCCGACGGCAAGACGACGTGCAACTATCTGGCCCCGCTGAAGAGCGAGACGCGGACCAACTTCATGCCTCGCGACAACAAGAACCGCGTGCTCTTCGTGCCCTTCGACAACGACGGATTCATACGCTATGCCTCCAACTATCTGCGCGGCACGGCCACCGACTCCTACTCGGCCACGGCCATCTATAACTCCGTCAGCCGCGAGGGCCTCGTCGCCGGCGCCGTCGACCATTACTACTGGAAGAATGCCATCCACGTCAAAGGGACTGACTATTACAACCTCGACGAACTGACACTCATTTCAGGCTACACCGACAGCCACTCCCACGACACCATCCAGAGCGAGGGACGCTCAATGCCCCACGGCGCCGTCGTGGCCGACACGGTCCGCTCCTCGCGATTCGTCGTGGGCTTCTACGACGACTGGCGCCTGGGGATGGAGACCTTCGGACAGGCCTGCACCCGCGTGGCGCCACGACGTGAATGGGCGGGCGGCGTGCCCTACGGATGGAGCTCATGGGGCGTGCAGTCGACCGACATCTCCTATCAGGGCGTCATCGACTGTGCCGACTTCATCCGCGACAACCTCGTGCCCCACGGCTATCACGACCTGCAAGGGCGCGTCGTGATGAGCCTCGACGCCTGGTGGAACGACAACCTCAGCGATTCACAGATCCGACAGTTCGTCAGCTATTGCCGCGAGAACAACATGATACCCGGCCTCTACTACGGACCCTTCTGCCGATTCGGCGACCTGCAGAGCACCGTCCCTGGCACGAGCAACCGCTATCGATTCCGCGACCTGGCCCTCAAAGTGGGTGGCCGCTATAAGGTCATCGACGGCGCCTACTGCCTCGACCCGACGCATCCCGGCACGAAGATGTTCATGCTGAGCGAGGTCAACAAGTTCAAGCAGTGGGGCATCGAATACCTCAAGTGCGACTTCCAGTCGAACGGCGCCATCGAGGCCGACCGTTGGTATGCCGACACCTGCTACACGGGCCTGCAGGCCTATAACATCGGCATGGCCTACCTCATGAAGCGCACCGGCGACAATATCTACATCGACCTCTCTATCTCGCCTGCCTTCCCCTACCAGTATGCCCACGGCCGCCGCATTTCGTGCGACGCATGGGGGACGATGGGCAGCACGCAGTACGTCATGAACTGCGCCAGCTACGGCTGGTGGTTGTCGCAGGTCTACGTCGCCAACGACCCCGACCACATGGTGATGTGCATGCGCCAGGAGGCCGGCGGCATCCAGCCCGAAGGGGCCAACCGCGCCCGCATCACCAGCGGCGCCATCGTGGGCGCCTTCCTGACGGGCGACAACTTCAGTCCCAACGTCACCCTCCACGACGACGGACAGACGCGTCCCAACTACTACGCCACATCGCAGGCCCGTGCACTTGACCTGCTCACCAACGAGGACGTCAACGAGATTCCGCGCACCTGCCGCTCCTTCCGTCCCGTCTATGGCAACGCCTCAGCCAACGGCACGCAAGCCGAGCATCTGATGACCTACGAGACCGACCGCTACGTCTATCTGGCCGTGCTCAACTATCAGATGGTGATGCCCCAGACCGCAGAGATACCCTTTGCCGACCTCGGCCTCGAGGCGCAGAACGTCGGAGCGATAAAGGAACTATGGATGCAGGAGGCCATCGCCCCCACCGCCACCGGCCTGCGCTACAACGTCCCGGGCTACGACGCCCGCATCTATCGCATAGAGAAGAAGTCATACGCCGAAGGCATCAGCGACGTTCAATCGTCAACCTTCGAGTCTCAATCCATCTACGATCTCCAGGGCCGCCGCCTCCTCCGTCAACCGCGGAGGGGCCTCTACATCACCGACGGGAAATTGTTCAACAGCAAATAAGCCCACGCCACACGGCTTCGGTAATTGAGTTGGACAACAGCCAATCGGCATGAATTTCCTATTGCCAAGTTACGAATTATCTTTACAACGACCACTATACACATGGAAGAAGCGGTGCTTTTCTCGCCAAAAAGCACCGCTTCTTTCATCGAAAAGCACCGCTTCTCGCTTCGAAAAGCACCGCTTCTCTATTATTACTTTACAAATAATCTGATTATCAAATAGTTATAAAAATTAGTAGAAATAATGCGAATTTTTCTTACATTCTAAACGATACACGATTGTCCTCCACCCCATCCCGCCCTGCCTGTGGCCACCACCATTCTGCGGGCGAAGCATGAGAGATATGATCACTTAAAGATCAGGCACTTCATGTCATCATGAGGATTAATTGTAAGCATTCGATAAACTACATGTAGTAATACCTATATAACAACAGCTACAATCACATTCGATTGTTGCTGTTGTTGTATCTATAATGTATTATAATATTAGTGGTGCGATAAATTTTAATTAAATACGAAATATCCCTTTGTTTATAAGGGTTTCAGAGCGTTCTTTGATTTTTTTGATTTGAAATTGACTGGGTAACTTTGCAACCTAAAACTGCATTGTTATGAACATCGGTCGCTATATTTTCTCCCAAGTAGTGGGATTACATACCACGGTATCAGTTCGACAAACTGGTTGCCAAATATCATGGTGACTGGCACGCAAAGGAATTGACGTGCTATAACCAGTTGCTCCATCT